>NZ_DS480316.1:0-323667 GCF_000154245.1 Clostridium sp. L2-50
TGGGTCAGTTGTAGCGGCCGCTTGACTTCCACAAAACAGGCAGTGACGGAAGCCGTAAACGCAGGTAAGATAGTCACAATTCCGGCAGAGGACATGACGATAGGCAGCTGGTCGGGAACAGGGTATATGGTCATAGACCCTGAGACCGGAGCAGGGGCGTATATGATATCCGGAGGGCTGAATGGGGGTGCATTATCGGCGCTTTTGACGCTTGGAGGATTATGCGCTACATTTTCTTCGGCTGCTGCAACGTCAATGTTGGTTTGGGCTGCTGTTCAATTCTTCGCACTTACGCTAACACCGTTTTCATTGGTGGCATATGGCACTATGTTGGGTTTACTTGTTGTTGCGATGATAGCGTTGAATTATGAAATGTGGACTGATAACCTCGATTATTTGTTTACGGGAGATTTAAGTTCTGCAGAGCAGGCAGCAGACATGATGGGCAGATTAGGTAATCTGGCTTTGGCAGAAGTGACACTTACAGGGTACATTAATATTCAGTATTTTTATGCTCGGTTGGCAAAAGGTGCAACACACAATAGTACCGCAACAACAGTTGTTTTGGGGAAATATAACAAAGATGGAGTATCATACATTAATGTTGCGAAGGAAAAAAATGCAACATATTTTCAATTGGATAACTGGGCAGAAATTGAAGAAATAGTTGGGAATGATAATATGTGGTATATAAATGAAAGGTTTTTAGAGCAACAGCTTTCGCAGGGAAAAAATTTTATTTTATCTCATAATCCAGCAGAAGCAGATGGGTATTTTTCAAGTGAGGTAAAATTTTTAGTAGAACATGGATATTCATTTATAAAAAATGGGGATATATGGGAAGCAATAATCAATTAGGAGCTAGAATAGTTATGAGTAATAAGAATTTTGAAGATGCCAAGGCTGTTTTTGATAAATATGATGGCAGCTATTATCAGATGGTTCGTGATGGACAATATGAAAAATATAAAAGATATTGTGTACCGAAATCTTTAGAAAAGGAATGGCTCAAAAGCAAGCAAAATGCTGAATACAAAGAATTATTAAGAAGTAAAAATATGTATAAAACAGCACATGCTTTTGATATGTATTGCCATTTTACTTCGTTACTAGGCGATAAGAATGGTATAAGAATTGCTGAAGAATATATTAGCGATAACATGACTATACAAGATACTTGGACGCTGATTAGAGAGATTAGTACCTACACAGATTTGTTGCGAGCATTTAAGGCTTTTGATCATAAGAAAAAAGCAAAGATTATTAAATTTTTAAAAGAATTGCTTGAAAGGAACATTACAATATCAGATGATTATAAGAAGGATGGTGTATTTCCAGATTATTTAACTGAGGAAAAGGTACGAGAGGACATTGTTAGACAGATAAAATACTGGAAAGTTAATTAGTGTTTGCTCGTAGCATACAAATATGAGTAGTGTTATAAAGGTATTGGATTTATAGAGGATTCGTAGTATGACCGGGCAAGTCTTCTCATAGCTGGGCTGAGATACCGGATTCAGACAGGGACAAGGTAAGCTTCGGTATAGACGGTGATGTGCTCACAAGCTTCACGGCTTCCGAGCTGTATGGGAAAAGAGTGTACTGCTCGCATACGAGCCTGCCACGGATGCAGACAAAGCTATATATGACAGCTATGACAGCATATTTGACGTACCCGCTTATGCGGTGTATATAGACACAGCAAAGACAGAGATAAAAGTGGGAGAGGAACTTCTGATAGACGGATATGCGCTGGATGATTACGGCGTGGATTCGTATGCAAAGTATACCTACGGTCAGGGCAAGGCAGGGGAGCGTCTTACTGTGACTGACATCACAGGCTGCAATCGCTAACAAATAATAGACTGCACGAAAACGTGAATTATAATAGTCAATAATAAAAAGTCTCTGTTACTGTTATATTGCAGTAACAGGGGCTTTTTGTTAGTTAATAATTAAAATTATATGTTTGCATATAATTGTGAACGATACAAAGAATCTCATTTGGTGTATGCCGGGCGGGATTTTTGTGTTATAGTGGTAGTTGTGAGATTGAAGAATAGAAAAAGATGAAGGTAGAAAGAAAAAACAGATGAAGACAGATAATAGTACGAAGAAAAAGGACAGTGTAAAGAAAGAACGTAGGGAAAAGAAAGAGAAACTGACGATTGAAAAGAGAATATTACAACTATCATTTCTTGGAAGCGTATTGTTTATAGTAGCGGAAGGTGTGATGGCATGGTTTACTCATTCGCATTCCTTGTGGACTGATTGTTTGTTTGATGCAGCAGATTTAGTGATGATCGGACCGTTTCTGGTGCTTGTGCCCCTGCTTTATAAACCGGTGACAGAGAAGCATCCATATGGATATGCGCAGGTAGAATCATTGTTCTTACTGGTAAAGTACAGTGTATTATTAGCACTTACCTGCAATCTGATGGTTGAAAATATAAAGCTGTTATTACATGGTGGACATGAAGTTGATGCCGGCAGTATTGCTATATTTGAATTGCTTGTATGTCTTGGGTGTGCAGGCATGTATCTGTTGCTTGGTCATTACAGTAAAAAGTATGAGTCTACGACGATCAAAGCTGAGCTTTATATGTGGAAGCTTGATGTTATAAGTAGTATGGGAGTAGCCGTAGCATTTGCAGTTCAGATGATATTGCTTACAACGAGATTCCGTTTTTTGACGCCATATATTGATCCTGCAGTAGCTGTAATTATGGCACTGCTTCTTATAAAAGAACCGGTAAAGGAGATCTTCCAGAGCATTAAAAATCTGATTTTATTTGCGCCGGAGAAAGATGTCTTAAATCAGATACGTGGAATCGTGGATAAACATATGAATGATTATCCCTATGAGGTTACATTCTTAGATGTTATCCAGACTGGACGGAAGCTTTGGGTTGAAGTATATATTGGAAATAAAACAGATGTCATACATATCAGTATTCTGCATCGTGTCCGGGATGAGATCAAGCAAGAACTGAAATACAAATACGATCAGGTATATATAGAGATTATACCGGATTAGGATAATGCAAAAGATTCCAAGTTATTATATAAAACAGAGGTGGTCGATATGAAGAAATGGAAGGCTGCCGGACTGATCACAGTAGCCGGGGCATGTGTTATTGCAATCGTCTGGGGATTGCATGGCCGTACAAAGAATAATGTAAAATTGTTGCAGTTAAATGAGCAGGTATCGGATGATTCTGTTATATATGTAGCATTGGGAGATTCGATTACATATGGATATTCATTAGAACATGCAGAGAATGAACGATTTTCTGCAAGGATCGCTGCTTATATGAAACAGCAGGGCATGCAGGTTGTCGAATGTAATCAAGGTGTAAATGGTCAGCTCAGTGACGACATGTGGCAAAATATCAAGAAAGGCAAGGTAGATCTGTTAGACCATGCTGATTATGTGACATTTTGCATTGGTACGAATGATGCACTTCTTCCGTTTGAATTCTTTGTTATGCAGTATGAAGATTATTTTTATGGATATTCCGGTGCAGGAGATGATTCTCCACTTTGGAAAAAAATTAATAAAAAGACATTTATCCGGGACTTTGAGGAGGCAGACCGGTCTGCAGAAGATAATCTGAATCAGTTTTATAATAATCTTTCAGATAGTATAGATCTGATCCGTAAGGATTCGCCGGATTGCCGGATTGCGATCATGACCTTATACAATCCATACCGGAATATGGATTATGCGATTACCGCAGATGGAAAAACGATCAACATCGGACAATATGCAGAAGAAAAGATCAATCAGGCAAATACGATTATTCAGACAATATGCAGGGAAAAGGATATTGTACTGGCAGATTGTTACGATGCATTTGCATTGTCAAATGATATTGTGCTGAATAATCAGAAGGCAGAAGATTACATAGATCCGGATGATCATCCGACAGCGATAGGACAGCAGTTAATCGCAGATGTGTTTATAGAAGCATTGTTTACAAAGTAAGATAGGATCAGGTATAGCATTTACTTATAAAGTAAGATGTGATCAGAAGGCAGCATTTATTTACCAGGTAAAATGGAAATAGAATAGCATTCATTCATAATAGAACAGCAGTTTAATGAATAAAAAATAGAATAGTTGGAGCACATAATAAGACATTTTCGTATGATGTTACAGTTTAAGATATGTCCGAAATTTGGGATATATTTTTATAAGGATATCATATGAAAATGTCTTTTTTTGAAGCAAGAGGGGTATAATTTATGATTTGATCCGACAATATTTGCATAACATTATGCGTTTTAAATTGTATCCGCTTCTAATCAACTAACGCAAATTGTCAGAACAAATACACATATTGTGTTTACAAGATGGATATATTTATAAAATATATCTATTTTTCTTTCTTTTTAGAAAATATTTCGATATAATTATTATGTAACTGGAGGTTTGGATGCAGAGACAGCATTCAGAAACAAGAATAACGTTTATGTAAGAAAGGGATGATGAGAACATGAACAGAAAATGGGGAAAGAAATGGATGGCAGCAATGCTTTCGATTTCGATGGTGATCGGTATGTTTCCTAGGGTTGGAAATCCGGTCAGAGTTCTTGCGGATGAGCCGCCGGGGCAGGCGGTCACGCAGGCAGATATTTCAAATGCAGATAACAGCGGAAAGGATAAATATGGATTTAATCTGACGACACCAAGTTCATTTAATGCAAATGACGGTGAAAATCCATACGGTTCCGGCTATTCTGCATTTAATGAAAAGATGGAAGCATTTTTATGGTATCGATCCAGTGGAAAGAACCGAAATGCTGAGACGTATAACTATACGAAAAGCTCGGATATCAAGGGCTATTATGTTGGACCGGATTCGAAACGGAACAACAATGGATTTATGCAGAGCCGTACAGCATCCGGCGCAGCTGATGTCAAGTATGTAAATGTAGACGGTTATGATCCGTATGGAACCGGCCGTGATAATATGGTTGCACTTGTTGGCGCATCACTGGGAAAAGATCCGCAGCTTGTTGTAGCAAGATACAGTGCATCCGGTAAAGGTCAGGAATTAAGAAAGACCTTCAGCCTTGGATCGGGTGATGATAATGACTGGCTTCGGGATAATCAGTTGGAAAAATACAGTGCCTATAAGAATTATTTTACATTAAAGGCAGGAGATTTTGACGGTGACGGAGATGAAGATATCGCAGTCTATGTTCCAAAACGTGGAGATCCGTATATTATGATCCTGGACGGAATCACCTTATCGCCGATCAGTGATAATATTCCGGTTCGTAGTTTTATGGGAAATACCGGAGCGGATATGGCAGGTAAATTTACCAATAATGGTAAGACAGCAAGAGCAACAATCAACATGTCGATAGAAACTTCGGATATCAATCGGGATGGTAAAGATGAGATCCTTCTGGTTGGTTCCTATTCGAATATCCACGATGACAGTGATGGAAAGAAGCTGCAGCAGAGAAGCTCTGTATTTGCCTGTTATAAGGTAGAGAACAAGAAACCACAGCAGATGAATAAGTATGTAATGGATAAGGATACATGCAGTGTATATATGCGTTACGCATCTGTAGCAGCAGGTGATATTGATTTTGATGGCTTCCCGGAAGTTGTAGTTGCCGGTGTATACAGTGATAATGATGGCCCGGATGGAGATAAATCCGGTTCAAATAAAAAGTATATGCTGGTAACATTGAAATACGATCCAAATGAAGAGGTGGAGACATTAATTCCATCCGGCGGAAACGTAATGGATATGTGTAATTTTGTAAATGCAGGCTTTGATAAAGATGATAATGTGCATCCGCTTCCTGCATTGACCTGTGCGGCAGTAAACGGAAGAAATGATGCGGAGCAGGTTTTCTTAGATGGTGTTTTCTGGAAGTTTGAAAATGAATCATGGAAAAAGGACTATACAGCCAAGGTATGTCAGAGCAGTGATAAAGGAATCGGCGGTTATATCATATCCGATACCTGGGTAGACGGATGTGTGGCAGGAAACTTTGATGAAAATGATCTGGGAATTGAGCAGGTCTTATATACGACCGGATATAAGCAACAGAGCTTTAACCGGTACTTTTACCGGGTGAACATGTCCGGTAAGGAACAGAACAAGGATTCATCGACCGGTATCTGTACACCGGGCAGTTATTTTGATTCGACTTCAAACGAGCTGGTGCGGCATGTCGGCATGAGTGATTTCCCATGTCTGGCGATCGCAGCAGTTGATGCGGATAAAGATACAGATGTATTTACCTTTAAGAGCAAGAAATATACATACAGTAATGTAGATATTCTGGCTATATTACAGGCTGCTCCATATTTTGGAGAGCTTCAGGATAATTATTATAATGGTAATATCGGAGAAACCTTATATGGTAAGCTATCAGGACAAGGAACGGTAACCAGTAAGACGAAAATGGCATCCATCGGAGCATATGCATCATTTTCCATCGGTTCTTCAGCATTGCAGTTCCATACGGAGGCGTCCTATACCCATGACTGGGAGTGGTCGTATGAGGATGAGCTTTCCCATGAGTATTCGATCAGTTTTGAAAATGATGGTACGAAGAATCAGGTAGTACTTTATCGAACGCCGGTTATATTGTATGAATATGTCATCACACCGGCGAATGGAAGTGCATCGTATACCATGGAAGTCGGAGTGCAGCAGCAGCCGGTCTATTCGACCATGGATGTAGATACCTTTAACCGATTTGCAGAAAGTGATGAAACTCTGCAGAATAAGGTGATCACGAAGGATATTCTGTCCAGTACGCCGGGATGTCCGGATACCTATGCGACCAGCTCGCTTGGAATGAAAGGTTTCGTTGGCTATCCGAACTGGATAGAGATCAATAATAAGGTCAATGACCAGACAACGGTAGCTATGAATATTACGGACAATACACAGAGCAGTAAAACAATGACCCAGACGAACAGCTTCGAACTGACACTTGGTGTAGAAGGTGAAATTGATGCCATGGTAGTGAAGATGAATTATGGCGGTGGTGTCAAGCTTGGCGGTGGCTGGGGCTCCGGTAAGACAACATTTGATTATTCATCAGTATCAAAGGAAGGTGTGGTAGCTTACCCGCCGGCGACGGATTCTCAGTACAGCTTCAGTACAAAATTTGGTATCTGGCAGGCAAAGCTTGGCGATAGCAATGTTCCGATTCTTGGCTTTGTTGTAAAGAATGTCGAACAGCCGCCATCTCCACCGGAAGATATCAGTGTGGATACAGTGACCGCGGATTCCGTAACGCTTGCATGGGAAAGTGGTTATAAGAAGGCAGAGAAATATGAGATCTATCAGGTATTTAATGATGGTATTACAACCAATAAATACAGCCTGTTAGATACGATCAGCGGTGACAGTTTTTCTTACAGCTATGATGGACTGAAACCATCGACGGAATATGAATTTGCACTTCGTTCAGTTGGAACAAATAGCGGAGGCGAGACTGTATACTCCGAATACACACCGGAGGTATCCGTTCATACACTGGCTGACAGTGAGAAACCAGATATCTTAAGCATGACAAGTGTACAGAGAGTTGTTGTCGGCGGTAATGCGAGCTTTGTGATCGATGCACTCCCATCTGCAAATGCGAAAGGCGGTCTGTCCTATGCATGGCAGGTTCGAAAAGCAGGTTCGGTCAACTGGGTAAACCTGACGGACAAAGAAGCTTCCGGTATAAATGGAAGTACATTGAAGTTAAATGGTATCACAGAGGATATGGATGGCAATTCTTATCGATGCGTTCTTTCTGAGCTGATAAAGGGTGTGCGGTTATATGCATATGGAGCTCCGGGTATCCTGCATGTCGGAAGGGCTGACAGTATGATGACAGCAACGATTAGCAATACACAGTCCGACAGTGCGAATAAGGGAACCAATACAGCGTTTGGACAGTATACACAGACACGGACGGTTACGAATGAACGTACGGTATCGAAGACTGTAGCGGTTACGATCGGAACACAGAAGGAGACATTTGTCCAGTATAAGAATGGTGCAGTGGTATCCGCTGTATATCCGGATGCAGTAATACCGGAATTTATCTATTTTGACAGCCAGACAAATGAATGGTATGTACTGGAAGAATATAATGAGACAGCAGGAACAGCAACTGCAAAGGTGAAATTAAATGAAGTAATACCAAATGTATTCCAGAGTGGAACAACCGGTGATGCAGCCGCTCTCTGGAATGGAGTTGATGCAGATACAATAAAGCCTGTGACAGAACAGGTGACAGAGACGGCAGCGGGCAAGACTTATTATGCATATATAGCAGTAACAGCCGATGGTGAGATATTGTTGTACAGCACAGATGCTATGTCAGAAGCAGTTACACAGTGGTATCAGTTGGAACAGGGTACAGATGGAGCAATTACAGCAAAAGCGTATGCCGGTACTGTTCAGTCCTATGTGCCTGCTTATGCCGGATATAAAGAAGAATCTGCTGGCACTACAAATCAGCAGTATATCGAGGTTGATGGAACAACCTGGTATCTGTACTGGCCGGAGGCATACGAAGGAAATAATGCTTATATCATGTATGCAAAATCCGCCGAAGCAGATCGGACTGCGGATGAGACCTATTATTACAAGACTGAGCAGACGGTAACAGATGAGAACCAGCAGGAGCAGATCATTACAACATTTAATGAATTAAAGATCGCTACGGATGATGCCTTTTCTCTTATGGGAAGTTGTGCATCTAAGCAGTATGGTGTTACCCCTGGTGAGGTTGTTACCGTAAATGAAACATATGATACACAGGTTGAAGATATCATAAAGGGAGATCAGACAACGGTTCAGATCCATGTTGCAGAGGCAGTTACATCTTCTGTCAATATCGATAAAACAGGAATTGTAAATGTAAACTTCTTCAATAACCGAACCGGTTCCATTCGTGATATATCAACCATTGTAGATAAGAATGGTAATGCGTCTGTTGTATGGAATCCGGAAGAAGCCGGAGATTATACGGTAACTGTATCCTATGGAGGAAATACATCATTATATCCTACAGATACACAGACCGTTTATTATGTAATAGATCGTACCGATGATACGGTATACGTTCTTTCAGGCAACAATGCGGAATATGGCAATACCATTAAGTTAGAAGTCAGACAGGGAAAACGGGAAAATAATACATCCGGTAATATAACGACAGAACCGCTAGCAGCGGATGCTTCTGTATCCTATCAGGTATCCTATGTAGATGGAGATGATAAGGTTGTAACAGAAAATATAACCGGTAATACATTTACACCGAAATGGCCGGGACAGCATACATTTGCTGCGACGATAACCAGACAGAGCGGTACCAGTCAGACCAAATCATATGCGATGAAGATGCTTACTGTAAGCAAACGGCCGATCGTTATTACTGCTCCATCAAAGGATGATATATCAGAGGATGACACGGCAGATAAAGTATTAAGCCTGTCAGATGTTGATGTAAAATATGCGGGTGATGACACAGAATCCGGTATTCTGGATTCAGATGCAGCTAAATATAAGCTATCGGATCTGATAACAATAGAGGCTGAGCCGAAGTTAGATGAAAATTCGTCAGCAGGTGTTTACCAGACCGGAATCGCATGGCTTACAGTTGGAACCGAAGAAGACAGTGAGTATATAGATCTGGTAAAAGAATTCCTGAAGAAATATAACGTCACTCTGAACAGAGGAAAATATCAGATCGTATCGAACCAGTATACAGTCCGATATGAGTCTGATGGCAAGGGAACGATAAAAGGATATTGTGGAGACTCCAAAGAGCCATTTGCATCCGGAGCCGGATTAGCAGATCAGAGCAAGGTATCCTTTAAAGCAATTCCAAAGGATAATTATAAGATCAAAGCATGGAAGGTAACAGGAAGTGATGGAAATGATCTGGTTCTCGGAACTGATTATGTGGTAAATGGAGATACATTGATTATTTCAGCATTGAGCAGCAGCGTTCATGTCAGTGTATCCTTTGCAGCAAAGACCTACCAGTTGAATTACGATCAGCCGGAAAACGGAAGTCTTCAGGCATATTATGTAAAGGCCGGAAGCTATGGAAGCAAGATCGATACAGGTGAGACCGTCCTTACGGGAAAGAGTATCCTGCTTCAGGCAGTTCCGGATGAGAATTATGTCGTAAAACAGTGGACGGTTTCTCATGGTGGTTCAGCAAAGATCCAGAAAAATACTGACGGAAGTATCTTTGCCGGAACAGAGATCACACTCGATAATGTGGAGACAGATACTGTTGTGGCCGTTGAATTTGAACCGGTAGAGACATATTTATTTGAGACCGAAGTGATTGCAGAAGATCCGGATACATCGGTTGCAGGCTGTAAGATCAATGTCTCAGAACAGGTTCAGGATGGTAAGGCGGCAAAGGGATCAACAGTAACCCTTACGGCAGATCTTCCGGAATCAGTTACGGTATCAGAGTGGAGAATCTATACCGATGATACACATTATACTGTAGCAGCAACGGGTGGAGACCGGTATGTAGTATCCAATGTGCAGAAAGACATGAAAATCAAGTTGGTTGTCAATATGTTCCAGATGGAAACACTTCATTTTGAAGCGGTAAATGAACAGGGACAGCAGGTAGATGATGTTGTTACGGCATGGAGCGATTCAGTGCAGATCAGCAATGATACAAAGATCGTAAAGAATCTGCCGGTTGTTATGAAAGCAGATGTACCGGAGCAGTATCAGATCTCTGCGTGGAAGCTGTTTATCGGTTCAGAAGAACAGACGATCGCAACCGGAAAGGATGCGAAGAAAAGTTCATTTAACAGTGTAAACAAATCCATGCGTGTTGTACTGGTTCTGCTTGATCGGCCAACTGTCACATATAGCTGTGACAGCAAGGGAACAGTGGGATGTAATGATGTTGTATCCGGCGGTTATATCGACAGATACCGTATAGAAGATATTGTTATGACAGCAGTACCGAAGACCGGATATGAAGTGGATCAGATCACAGTAATGATGGATGGTGCAGCTTACAGTGATATGACGGTTTCTGATATAGAAAATACAGACAATAAGCAGATCAGGATTCAGGCACCAGATACAGGCTTTGAGAAGAATGTAGAGGTGACAGTTACTTATAAGGAGATTCCAAAAGCTGAGTTTCAGTATGAGCTGGTATCGGCAGATGGAGTAGATGCAGGAACAGTAGCTGTTCATGTGGATCGTAAAAAACAGAATGATCTTGTGCAGAATGTATCCTCCGGATCAGGCAGCCTTGAAGTATACCGGGACAGCACGGTTACAATGACAGCATCGGTGATCGCTGGCTACGAGATCAATGCATGGAGTATGAATGGTACAGATATCACAGCTGATGTCCGGACGAACAATACAGATCTGAGCAAACTGGTATGTACCGTTGATGAGAAGCTGTTGCAGAATGTACCGATTAAGATCACTGTAACGGTTGTTAAGACACCGGAGCCTCCGTTAGAACCGGAAAAACCGGTTGTAGAGGAACTGACCAGGAAGCAGATCGAGAAGAATTCACAGACACTTTCCAGCAAACAGAAGGTTGCATGGACACAGAAGGGAATTCAACTGACCTGGAAAGCTGTTAAGGGGGCACAGGGATATGATGTCTATGCAGCCCCATGTAATAGAAAGAAGCTGACATTTGTTAAGATGATTTCAGGTGCAAAGAAGAATGCAACCGTACTGAGTAAGTATAAAGGCAAGAAGCTGAACCGGAAGCAGTCTTACAGAGTCTGCGTCAAGGCATATCGTATTGTAAATGGAAAGAAGCAGTATATTGCTACAGGACTGACACTTCATATCGCAGGGCCGAAGAATAAGACCTATACAAATGTAAAGAAGATTCAGTGCAAGAAGACAAAGTATACCTTAAAGAAAGGTAAAACAGCAAAGATAGCAACTAAGCTTATCTTACAGGATGACAAGAAGAAACTGTTATCCAAAGGGCATGGTGCTAAGCTTCGCTACAGCAGTACCAATAAAGCAGTTGCTACTGTAACGGCAAAGGGTACGATCCGTGCTAAGAAAAAAGGAACCTGTTATATCTATGTTACTGCATTAAATGGAGTAAATAAACGGGTGAAGGTAACAGTAAAATAAAACTGCAAATTTAAGTTAAAAAAATTCCATGGTGGGGTAACACAGGAGCTTTCCGGCTCCCTGTTATCCCATTCATGGAATTTTATTTTTGTTCAAAATATTTATATAAAAATCTATTTCTTTCTGGGCAGATAGGTAACAAAGATCATACGTTTATCAATGATCTGTCCGGCGATGGCAATGCCTTTTCCCATTGTAAAGGCGGCAAGGATGGTTCCGATCCCAAGACCTTTGATGTGACCGAGGAAGAAGCCTGTCATACAGGCAGTTGTAAGCAGACAGATAACATCAAAAGAGATCTTAACAACCGAATATTTCTTCTTTATAATCTGTGACGCGACTGCTTATAAGCCTCCCTGTGTACAGAGTTTTTATGATTATGTGTCGGGAAAAAATGAAATGCAGGAAGATAAATTTATATGGAATATATAGAAAATCGGAATTTGCATAAAAGTTTCGCGTATACGACAGGTTTGTGGTATAATTTTACATGAGTGATATGTATGGCTTTTTGCAATATGTATACAAAAAATGATAAAAGGAGATAAAGACTATGGCATGGTATGACAGCGCAGTATTTTATCATATTTACCCACTTGGATTGTGTGGATGTCCACATGATAACAATGGAGAGACAGGAGAGCATTTTGACAAGTTAAATGAATGGGCGGAGCATGCGAAGCGGATCGGATGCAATGCGATTTATATAGGACCGTTATTTGAATCCGGTTCTCATGGATATGATACAACCGATTATCGGCTGGTAGACAGACGACTTGGAACAAATGATGACTTCAAGCAGTTCGTAAAGAACTGTCATGCAAATGATGTAAAGGTCATCGTAGATGGTGTATTTAATCATACAGGCAGAGATTTCTTTGCATTTCAGGATATAAAGCAGAACCGGGAGAATTCCAGATACAAGGATTGGTACTGCAATGTGAATTTCTGGGGTAACAACGAATATAACGATGGATTTTCCTATGATAACTGGGGCGGATATAATCTGCTTGCGAAATTAAACCTCTGGAATCCGGAAGTGAAGAATTATCATCTTGAAACCGTAAAGTTCTGGGTCGATGAATTTGATATTGATGGAATCCGTCTGGATGCTGCGGACGTACTTGATTTTGGCTTTATGAAAGAATTACGTTCCTTCTGCAATGGATTAAAGCCGGATTTCTGGCTGATGGGCGAGGTTATTCATGGAGATTATTCAAGATGGGCAAATAACGATATGCTCCATTCCGTAACAAATTATGAACTGCATAAGGGCTTGTATTCCGGACATAACGACCATAACTATTTTGAGATTGCACATACGATCAAGCGTTTAAATGGCATTGTAGGTGACAAGAAGTTATATACTTTCTGTGATAACCACGATGTAGCAAGAATTTACAGTAAATTAAATAACAAGGCGCATATGTACAATGTAGCGATCCTCGTATATACCGTACCGGGAATTCCGTCAATCTATTACGGTTCTGAATTCGGTATACCGGGCAATAAGGAGAATGGTTCAGACTGGAATCTGCGTCCGGATCTGAATCTGGCTGATTTTAATGAAAAAGATGAGCTCCCTGCATTGTATACAACACTTGGGCATCTGAAACAGAGATTTCCGGAACTGACCTATGGAGACTACCGGGAATTGTATCTGACGACCGGACAGTTTGCATTTGCAAGATGTCTGGATGGACGTGCAGTTGTAACAGCATTGAATAATGCAGATGACGGTGCACACATGGAGATCAATCTGCCGATTGGTGCAAATAAAGCAGTCAACCTCCTGACGATCGATCAGTCAACAGAAGTACAGGAGGATACCTGTACAGATGATGCAACAGCAAAGGCATGGGAAAATGCACGAAATGAGCTGCTTGATAAAGCCGGTCAGTTGGTTGGAGCCTCTGGTGAGATCCGCTATAAGGCAGAAGATATCCGTAAGGCATTAGAAGCACTGGAAACAGGCGCAGACTTCGGACAGGCAGTATGGAATCTGTTTGGAAATCTGAATGATACCATGAACAACATGCATCGTGTGATCGGCGAATTCGAACAGACTATGCATAAGCAGGAGAGAAACTCTGTAGCCGCAGGCGGTGACTGTACAGGTGGAGAAAGCCTTGAGATCCGCGATGGTAAGCTGATTGTAGACCTCCCGGCAAACAAGGGTATTGTCGTATATTTAACCAATGAATAATATATAATTTGCCTACGTTTTACTTATAGTAATGAAAATTACTATGAGAAGATGGTATTAAGTATTTTGTATAATATTTTATTAGAGAAATTTATAGACAGAAAAAGTCCATCAGACTTGTTTCCTTCAGAGGACTGGCTCTGTTATAAAATGACATCAGCGAGAATTTCGTAGTGAGATGCACATTGCCAGTAAATACGGGTGCTTGTTTGAGTCGAAGGCGAGTTAGCACAGGAGTATTTACGAATCAGGCATGTGCAGCGAATAGAAATCGCAGCGAGTCATTTATAGCAGAGTCAGTTTTCTGAATGAGCAAGTCTGATGGACTTTTTTGTCGCAAAAATTTATGCATAAAGAATAAGAGTTATGTGTAGAATGTTAAGATTGTATAGGAAAAAGAATACAAAACTTCTAAAAAATATGTAGCTTTTTGTTGAAAATCACATAAAATAGTGTTAGCATAAAATATATATGTTAGTATATTTGTGACGGAGCTGCGCAGAATTGGCTGAACCCGCTTCTGTGCCGGGGGAATGGTTATAATTAAGGAGATTGTATATGATACTTATTGATACGCAAAAAGAAGAATTTAGCAAACTGAGAGACATCCGCGTATTTGGAAGGATCAGTCATGATGACCGGTTTAATGGGAATTTGCTTGTAATTGGTTTAGGTGGAATCGGAAGCAGAACAGTTTGTAATTTAAAAGGAATGATGGTCGATGATATCACACCGGAGGATAATATTCATTTTCTGATGGTTGATTCAGATATTCCCGAGATGGAACAGACAATTGAGGACAGTAAAGAACATATTGGTTTTAATGCACTTGAAGTATTAAGTATCTACAGACCTAATATTGAAAATATACTTGCGGATGGAATCAAGAAGAATCCGGTACATCCGAATCTAGCAAACTGGATGGATGCAGATTTTCCGGATGTAACAGTGACAAAGGATGGTGCGCATGGCAATCGTCAGATCGGACGACTGATGTTTTCAAATGCTTATGAAGATATCCGTATGCTGTTATTTGACAGACTGGAAGAGATCCATGATAAAGCGAATGGTAACTGGATGGATGTGATCATCGTATCAAGTCTTTCCGGCGGAACCGGAAGCGGTATCTTATCCGATCTTGCATATAATATTCGTGCATACGGAAAGGCAAAAAAGTGGGCGAATCTTCGGATCGGAGGCTGTTTGTTAATGCCGGATGTTATATTTGGCAACAAGAGCGTAACCCAAGATCCGGAATTAATGTTCCGAATGATGGCAAATGGCTGTGCTGCGTTAAAAGAAGTTGATTATTATATGAAGCTTTCAGAAAAGGATGATGCATATATATTTGAAAGCACCACTCACAAGATGGTGATCCGGGAGAATCTGTTCGATGCATGTATGCTTGTATCCGGTAAAAAGGACAGTCAGGGATATCTGCCGGAGGGAACAATTCTTATGGATACAGCAAGCTTCTTATATAAGCTTGCATGTAATAAATATATCGGTAACAATGATGTAAATGATGACAGGAAGCTGCTTCGTGATGTGTTCTTTGATAACGAGAAATATTCTGTGACAAACTGGAAGATGGAGCATTCGGATTCTGAGATTGCGACAGCAAACTGTTATTATAAGGTTGTCAGTGAAGCAGATTATAAGATACCAATCCGTGAGATTGAGAATATCTGTGAGAGTGATCTGTTCAATAAGGCGTATAAGCGATTATTTGTATCTCCGTTCGACAATCCGCAGATTGAAACGGATATTAAGGATGCTTTAAAGGAACTGGATGCTTTTCTTCATGCAGAGCCGGGGGATGAGATCAACCTCAGTGTGAACGGGTTGATCCAGTTTGGACAGTTTACGAAGCCAACCTATAAGATGATCAAGAAGCATACAGACGGACTCAGAGAACATATGGGTGAGAAGCTTGATAATATGGATAAGGAGCTTCCGGTTATGATCAAGTCCATTAAGAATAAATTATGGAATTCCTTAGATGCGGTAATTGCCAGATATATCGAGAAATGCGGTCCGTATGCAGCAATTGATATTATCGGAGCACCGACAGCCGGTGTGGCAGATTCTACCAGAGGTATGATGGCAGAGGTTAAGAAGCTGCAGGAGCTTCACAGCAAATATACACCATCCGGTGAATATTCCAGAATTATAGAATCTATATGTGAGATTGTAGCAAAACGTTTCTTCACTTTTCCGTCTGCAAAGCGTGAGACAGAGAATGGATATTATGATGCCTGTATCAAAGAGACACTTGCTGCAGAACGAAATCGGATCATGGATGAGATTGATGCACAGGATCTGTTTGGTGATACACTTCGTTGGTTGCAGCAGCGAGCAGAGCGTTTGGATGAGATCTATTCCCAGTTCGGAGAAGACCTGAAGAATTCAATCGAGGATCTTGCAAATGAAGGTAAGGTAACAACCAAGAATATATTAAAGAATGCAGCCAGACATGAATTCCTTCCGACTGATTATGTAAATGACAGTCGTATCAATGAGGTAAAGGATGGATTGATCCGGTTGATGTTAGATAATGAAGCAAATATTGATAACGGAAGAGTTGTTCCTGTCAAGGATGCGATGGAGAAGATTTATCGTCGTTTATTCAGCGGTATCGGAGCATATGGTCCGGAGAAGATGTTATCCGTTGCATTCTCTGATAAGAAGCTTGCGGAGAATGATATCAATGTTATGTTTGGTTCACCGACAAATGACCGACGGGATGAAGTTATGCAGAAGGTAGCTGCTGCATTTGTAAATGATATTCAGGAAGAAAAGCAGTTATGTGTGCTCAAGGATGGCTACAAAGAACTTTTGTTAAATAAGAAATATATATCAGTGCCAAATGTAATGCCGTATTTCAGTAGGGCAGTAAAAGGAATCCTGATGGATAAACCATATAATGAGAAGGAGGATTCCATTACATTGAATCCTGGGGAGATCGAGATTTCGATCAATGATATGTATGTCGGCGTGCCTGCATCTATGATGGCATGTACAGCAGAGATGCAGAAAGCCTATAATGCAGTAGATAGTTCTTACAAAGGACTGCATATTGACGAAGTGAATAGGGATATGAGAGATTTCCCGAATCTTTGCACGTTATAATAAATAGTATGAAAGAATCCTGCATGTGGAGGTGTATGAAACCGTTAGTGTTTTTCAAACTTTCGTATGTGGGTTTTTTTATTTTATAGGAAAGAAGCTTGTCCGGATAACAGATTTTATTCAGCAAATATATGCGTTAGCGGCAGATTTTGTTTCGTAAATATATGCTTTGATGCTATATAAAATTTGATTTTTACCGGAATATGGTTATACTAGAAAAAGATTTACATGAATAGATAGAAAGGAAAATTTCCATGCTGATTTGGTATGCGGATGTGTCGGATATGACAGAGGAGCAGATGAAAAAGTATCTGGAAGAGCTGTCTGAGTATCGTTTGGAAAAAGTGAATAGGCTTCGATATGAGAAGGATAAGAAATTGTCGGTTGCTGCGGGAATTTTGCTTGACCGGGCGTTAAAAGAGTGTCATTTGTCTGAGAAAGACTGTCGCTATCAGATCATGGAGCATGGCAAGGTTTATCTGGCAGATCATCCTGAGATAGCATTTAATATCAGTCACAGCGGATGCGTTGCAGTTCTGATCTTTCATAAAGAAACGAAACACGATCTGTCCTGTGGCATTGATATCGAGCTGATACAGGGTGGACGGGAGAAGATCGTGAACCGGTTATTTTCAGAAGCGGACAAAGAACAATATAAGAAGTTGGATCCGGATGCGGCTGCGTTATATTTTGCGCGGGTCTGGACCCGGATGGAATCATTTGGTAAGATGACAGGAAAAGGACTTGATTTTTCAGATCCGACTCAGAAAAAAATTATGGATCGTTCAGAGATGAAAAAGAAAAATGTCTATTTCCGAGAATTCAGAATAACAGATAAAACAGGTCGGGAATATAATCTCTGTGCCTGTGCAGATAAGGAAGGTTTGTTAGAAGAAACTGTATTTTCTGATAAGTCGGTTCTTTTTTCTTCTCAGAATGTAGATTGTGTGGTAATATGATGATGAAAATTTATGTACTGCTACATAAGTGAAGTTTTGGAGGAACATGATATGAGTAAAAAAGCTACGAAAGCACTGAATAATCCGTATTATATCGCAAGATATAATGCATCAAAGAATAATCCAAATCTTACCAGCCGGGAAAAGACGGCTGAGATTTTAAATATTGACCGGACGCGGTTATCACGGATCGAGCTTGGCATGTCAGTTCCTTATCCGGAAGAAGTTCTGGCGATGGCGGATGTATATGAGATACCGGAGCTTTGTAATATGTATTGCTCAGGGGAGTGTGCAATCGGTCGTGAGACAGTGAAACCGATCAATGCAGATAGCTTGGATCGACTGATCCTTCAGTTCCTTGGATCTTCTCAGAAGATGGAGAATATTACGGAGCAACTGATCAATATCACCTCCGATGGAATTGTAGATGAAGGAGAACTGGAGCAGTTTGATTCGGTTCTGTCTGAATTGGAAAAAATGTCGGTCAACATTCAATCGTTGATGATGTGGGCTAAAAAAAATAAAGATTCAATTATGAGTAAAAGAGGAAATTAGAAATGGCAGACAAGAATATCGAAAACGAGATTAAGAAAAGAAGAACATTTGCGATCATATCCCACCCGGATGCCGGTAAGACGACTTTAACAGAGAAGTTTCTCCTGTTTGGTGGTGCAATCAATACGGCAGGATCGGTAAAAGGAAAAGCAAATTCCAAATATGCGGTATCCGATTGGATGGATATTGAGAAGGAGAGAGGTATATCAGTTACCTCATCCGTTCTTCAGTTTAATTATGAAGGCTACTGTATCAATATTCTTGATACACCGGGACATCAGGATTTCTCAGAAGACACATATCGAACCCTGATGGCTGCGGATTCTGCTGTTATGGTTATTGATGCCTCAAAGGGTGTAGAGGCACAGACGATCAAGCTTTTTAAGGTCTGTGTAATGCGTCATATCCCGATTTTTACATTTATTAATAAGATGGATCGTGATGCAAGAGATACATTTGAATTGTTAGATGAGATTGAAAATGTCCTTGGAATACGTACCTGTCCGATGAACTGGCCAATCGGTTCCGGTAAGGAATTTAAGGGTGTCTATGACAGAGAGACCAAGATGGTCGATACCTTTGAAGCAATCTCAACCGGTGGTGCGAAGAAGGCTGCGGAGACGCAATATCATATCGAGGATCAGGAGCTTAAGGATCTGATCGGACCGTACCTGTATGACCAGTTTAAGGAAGAAATTGAATTGGTTGACGGTGCAACCGATGAAGTCGATCTCGAGAAGGTTCAGAAGGGAGAGCTTTCACCCGTATTCTTTGGTTCTGCACTGAATACATTCGGTATCGATATGTTCCTGAATTATTTCCTGAAAATGACGACACCTCCTCTTGGAAGAATGTCGGATCAGGGTGTGATCGATCCGGTTACAGAACCATTTTCAGCTTTCGTATTTAAGATACAGGCAAATATGAATAAAGCGCATCGTGACAGAATCGCATTTATGCGTATCTGTTCAGGTAAATTTGAAGCCGGTATGGAGGTTTACCATGCAGCCAGTAAGCGTAAATTAAAATTATCCCAGCCGCAGCAGCTTATGGCGCAGGATCGTAAGATCGTAGAAGAAGCATATGCGGGTGATGTAATCGGTGTATTTGATCCGGGATTATTTTCAATCGGTGATACTCTTACATTTCCGGGTAAGAAATTCCAGTACGAAGGAATTCCGACATTTGCGCCGGAGCATTTCTGTCGTGTTGTTCAGATGAATACGATGAAGCGTAAGCAGTTTGTACAGGGTGTTACTCAGATCGCACAGGAGGGTGCAATTCAGATCTTTCAGGAGTTTACAGCAGGATTGTCTGAGATTATCGTAGGTGTTGTAGGTGTTCTTCAGTTTGATGTATTAAAATACAGACTGGAGAATGAATATGGATGTGAGATCCGTTTAGAGCCGATCCCTTATAACTATATCCGTTGGGTAAAAGATCCATCTACAGATCTTACAAAGCTGAAACGTGTCAGCGATGTTAAGAAGGTGAAGGATATGAAGGGTAATCCATTATTGTTATTTGCAAATGAATGGGTTATCAATCAGGTGCTTGAGCATAATGAAGGACTGGAACTGTTAGAGTTCAGAAAGAATTAAATAAATGAATAATCTACCTTGAAAATGTAAATCCTTTTCTTATGAGGCCTAAGAAAAAATCCGTTTGACAGACAGGCAGACATAAGCAGGAGGAACATGATATGGCACTGAACAGGGTAGTGATATGTGGTGTGAATACAGCCAGACTTCCGTTACTGACAGACAAGGAAAAGGATGAATTGTTTGACAGGATCGAGCAGGGAGATATGGCTGCCAGAGAGACCTTTATCAAGGGCAATCTGCGACTGGTTCTGAGTGTGATCCAGAGATTTTCGAATTCAAATGAGAACCCTGACGATCTGTTTCAGGTTGGATGCATAGGATTGATAAAAGCAATTGATAATTTTGACCGGAGTCTGAATGTGAAGTTTTCGACATATGCAGTTCCGATGATACTTGGAGAATGTCGGAGGTATCTGCGGGATAATAACAGTATCAGGGTATCCAGGTCGTTAAGAGATATTGCATATAAGGCAATCTACACAAAGGATGCTTTGTTAAAGAAGTTGGATCGGGAACCGACCGTGGATGAAATTGCAAAGGAGATCGATGTAGCACCGGAAGATATCACGACAGCACTGGATGCCATATCGACACCGGTTTCATTATATGAGCCTGTTTATCAGGAAGGCGGAGATACGTTATATATCGTAGATCAGTTAAGTGATAAGAAGAATAAAGAAGAAAATTGGGTAGAGAATATTTCATTGAAAGAGGCAATGAAGAAATTAAACGAGAGAGAATATAATATATTAAGGCTCCGTTTCTTTGAAGGAAAGACACAGACCGAGGTCGCATCGGAGATCGCAATTTCACAGGCGCAGGTCAGCCGTATCGAAAAGAGTGCGATCAAATCTCTAAAGGGCTACCTCAGATAATATATGGACGATTAAGAGGTATCTATATATTTATTCTACAGAGCATTTTCATTCTATTTTTACGCTGTATAACTTTGAACTAACCTCGGCTAAATAGCCTTGGTAAGGGCTCAGTTATCACGTAGCGGTACTAAACTCACCGCCTTGCGGTTCGTTAAGGACCGACATGAAAAAGGTCTGTAGAACAAAATATAGATACCTCTTTATTTGTTTATAGGTAAATCTGTGTTATTGTGATTTCCCATATTTTATTTTAGTTTTTACATTTATTGTGCTTTTTTTGCTCTATTTATTCTTGTTTTGAGCTTCTAGCTGTGATTTGGCTTCGGTGGCAAGCTCTGCCATATAGTCCTGAACGGTTGTGCCGCCGGTGTCGCTGTTTTTCATGAGATTTGCTTTCAGCTTTTCTACTTCCTCGAGTGGAAGATCGCTCATTATGGCAACCTCGGCCGGTTCGATGTGAACATTTAACATTCGTTCAGCCAGATCATATTTTGCTTTTGTTGTTCGATTCATTTCTGATTCATCTCCTTACTTATTCAGATCCTTCAGATAAGCTTCGTTGATCTCGATGATCTTATTCATAGCTTCCGGTCCCGGAGCACCGATTGTATTACGTTTATTGACACATTCTTCCATGCTGATCGCCAGATAGATGTCGTCTTCAAATACCGGGCAGATTGCCTTGTAATCGTCTAGTGGAAGCTCATCCAGCGAGATGTTCCGTTCGATACAGGTGAGAACCAGTTCACCTACGATGCCGTGAGCATCACGGAATGGAACACCGTGGTTTACCAGATAATCGGCAGCATCCGTAGCATTTGTGAATCCGTTCTTTGCAGATGCTTCCATACGGTCTTTATTTACAGTCATAGTTTTTATCATACCGTTAAATAATGCGATACATCCCTTTACGGTATCGATCGCATCAAAGGTAAATTCCTTATCCTCTTGCATATCCTTATTATAAGCAAGCGGAATTCCCTTCATTGTGGTAAGGAGAGAAGTCAGTGCGCCATAGACACGTCCGGTCTTACCACGAACCAGCTCTGCGATATCAGGGTTTTTTTTCTGTGGCATGATCGAGCTTCCTGTGCTGTATGCGTCATCCAGTTCGACAAACTGATATTCATTTGTATTCCAGATAATGATCTCCTCTGAGAAACGGCTCAGATGCATCATGATCGTTGAAAGAGCGGATAATAATTCGATGCAGTAATCACGGTCTGCGACAGAATCCATACTGTTAAGAGTAGGACCTGCAAAATCAAGCAGGGAAGCAGTTAGCTCACGATCCAGAGGGTAAGTTGTGCCGGCTAAAGCACCGGAGCCCAGTGGACAGTAATTCATTCTTGCATAGATATCACACAGACGGCCGTAATCACGCTTGAACATCTCCATGTATGCACCAAAGTGATGGGCGAGAGTGATCGGCTGCGCCTTCTGTAAATGTGTAAATCCGGGCATATATGTGTGGATATGTTCCTTCATCAGGGAATGTAAGGTGTTCATTAATTCCAGTACAAGAGCTTTAATTTCAACGATCTCATCTCTTACATAGAGCTTCATATCAAGAGCTACCTGATCATTACGGCTTCTTCCGGTATGTAATTTCTTACCGGTATCACCGATACGGTCAATCAGATTTGCTTCTACAAAGCTGTGAATATCTTCATATTTGGATGTGATTTCAAGTGTACCATTTTCCACATCGGTAAGTATGCTGTTTAAGCCGTCGATGATCTGATCTCGTTCTGCTTCTGTAAGGATGCCGGATGCTGCAAGCATGGTAACATGCGCAATGCTTCCGCGGATATCCTGTTTATAGAACTTCTGATCAAAAGAGATCGAAGCATTAAAGTTATATACTAATTGGTCTGTTTCTTTTGTAAAACGACCACCCCAGAGCTGTGCCATAATGTAGTTCCTCTTTTCTCTAAAATTATTTTAACTGTTTCATTTTACAACAGGATGAGAGCTTAATCAACAAAAACAGGGATTAGCAGAAGAATTTTGCATGGTAAATATCAAATTTTTATGAAAAAGATATTTACAGGTTTACAGCAGTTGTGGACAGATGATAAAATAACCTAAATTGTCAGAATGGATGGATTGGATGAAGAAACGACATTTTATTTTGAAAGGAATCATTACGGCACTTGTGCTGATCGTTCTTTTCTATACAGGAAGATGGGCATTTTTTAATATATTTCATCGTCAGGATGTTGTGAACGGACTGGTAGCATTACGAACAAATGTAATGCATTCGATGGAGGATGGAAATGATTCTGATATCTTTTATGTAAAGAATGTAAAGATAAAGGATATCAGTGATATTAATAAATATGTGGATTCGGCATTCGGAAGTGTAGATACCTATCGGGTATTGGTATCTTCCGGTGATTATCTTGCAATTCAGCTTTCTTTTGATCGTAGCGAGAATTACTATGTGATCCGGAAAGCGCTTTTTGATGAAGAGATACCATCGGATAAAAAGAAAGCGATTGCTATGTATGATGCATATATAGAATTTTATCAGACCTGCATCAAAGAACCGATGAGTGATTTTGACAAAGAGGTGGCGGTACATGACTATCTGATAAAAAACTGTGTATATGGTTTTCCGGAGGAACAGCAGGATGCATATGATGCCTATGGTGTCCTTGTATCTCATAAAGCAGTATGTGATGGTTATGCGGAAGCGTTTTTTATGTTGATGACCTGTCTTGATATTCCATGTGATATTGTAGTCGGAACGGCAGATGGTGACCTGCATGCGTGGAATCAGGTTGAACTTAATGGCAAATGGTATAATATCGATCTGACTTGGGATGATGCGGTTCCGGACATGGGATCGTATATAAAACACACATATTTTAATCTGACAGATGAGGCACTTGCCGAAAATCATACATGGGAACGGGAGTTTTACCGTACCTGCACAGATACAGATATGAATTATTATGTGAAGACATTTGCAGTATTTGATGATTTTGAAGCATATAAGAAAGGGATCACGAAGCAGATCGGACGCTCGGATGTGCTCGAAGCAATTGTTTATTATATGGATACGGACAGACCGGATCTGTCATTTCTCTATGACAGTTCGGCTATAAAAAAACTTAAGTATCTGGTTGAAGATATGGGAGAATATTATGTGATCATTGTATATGTAAATATATGATTTTATTATTGTAAAACAAAATGCCCGTGACAGTACGGGAGAAAGGAAAACTCAATGCCTGATGAACAGGGGAGAGTGAAGTGTGATAAAAATGAGTAAGAAGGAATTTATGGATCAGCTCAGAGAAGGCTTGGATGGGAATGTATCATATGAGAAATATCGTGAAACAATAGAATATTATGAGTCTTATTTCCGGAGAAAAATAGCAGAAGGTAAGACTGAGGAGGAAATTGTTGCGGAACTTGGCTCCGGGCGACTGATCGCAAAGACGATCGTTGATACCGCAGGAGCTGACCGGACAGAACAGAGCTATACCTATACAGAGACAACGAACGGCAGACGCGGAAGTGTGAGCCGAGATGGAGGAGACACACCAAAGGGCTGGCATATCAAAATGGATGAAAATGGAAATACCAGTGTCTGCTTTGGAAAACTTGATTTTTCTACGACGCTTGGTAAGGTTGTGATCGGAATCGGACTTGTTTTATTACTTGCCCTGATCGTATTACTGGTTGTGATCGGAGTTAAGATTCTTGTATATGTGATCATTCCGGTTGCTGCAATTTTGTTTATCGTGAACCTGATCATCAGTCTGATCGACAATCATCGAATGTAGTCGGAAGCAGATTTTTTAACAAATAAAAAAGTTTTAAAAAAGTTGAAAAAAGTTCTTGACAATTATCGGTATATCCCTTATACTAGCAAAGGTGTTCGACAGAGAACACAAACGAAATGGGATCTTAGCTCAGCTGGGAGAGCATCTGCCTTACAAGCAGAGGGTCACAGGTTCGAGCCCTGTAGGTCCCATTTAAAATAAAATATGGCGGGATAGCTCAGTTGGCTAGAGCATGCGGTTCATACCCGCAGTGTCGAGGGTTCAAATCCCCCTCCCGCTACTAACCTTTAATCGTCATGATATCATGGCGATTTTTTTTTGTAGCAGTGTGATGGTATTTGAATAAACCGGCATATTGATGCCGGTTCATGTGGTCATCATAACGATAGAAAAATATGAGTGAATGAAATAATAAGGAGAAATCAAATATGCGAGTTGGAATGGGCTATGATGTTCATAAATTAGTAGAAGACAGAAAGTTGATCCTTGGCGGAGTGGAGATTCCATACGAGAAAGGACTGCTTGGGCATTCAGATGCAGATGTTCTGCTTCATGCGATCATGGATGCGCTTCTCGGTGCTGCGGCATTGGGAGATATCGGCAGGCATTTTCCGGATACAGATGACCGTTATAAGGGGGCAGACAGCATGGTGCTGTTAAAGAAAGTGAAGAAGCTTCTGGATGAGAAATTTTTCTTTATAGAGAATATAGATGCGACAGTGATCGCACAGCAGCCGAAGCTTGCCCCATATATAGAAGATATGAGAAAGAATATTGCAGAATGTCTGGAACTTCCGGTGAACAGGGTGAATGTGAAGGCTACGACAGAGGAAAAGCTGGGATTTACCGGAGTGGGTCTTGGAATCAGTTCACAGGCTGTCTGTCTGTTAGAGACTGTCGGGAACTATGATTATGATGTTATGGGAATGAACCAGGGAGGCTGCGCCGGCTGTCAGGGCTGTCCGGTCAGACAGTAGGTAGTTTAGGGTATGAATGAAGAAAGATGCGATCAGATGGATTGCAAAACGTTTGATTCGATCAGGATAGAAACTGCCGGAGCGGAAGATATGAACGAGATCCGTAAGCTCTGGAAACAGTCATTTGACGATCAGGATGCATATATGGATTATTATTTTTCAAATGTGGCAACAAGGAATCATATCTTTGTGGCAAAGACTGACTCCAAGATTATTTCTATGGTGCATTTGAATTCATATACTCTTGCTGAGACGACAGCAGGAGCAACCACATATAAAAAGGGTGGATATATCGTTGGCGTTGCGACCGAGCCTGAGTTCCGAAGACATGGAATCATGTCGATATTAATGAAGCATGTGCTTGCATATGCGGCTGAGAATGATTACGATTATATTTATCTGATGCCGGAGAAAGAGATCTATTATAAAGGTCTGGGATTTGCTCCGGTAGTAGAAAGCGGCTTTTATAATATAACCGATCTGAAACCTGAGAAGAATGATTATGAGCTTTGTGGGTTGGAAGATATAACAGATGAACAGTTGCAGAGTTTTTCTGAAAAACTGGCACAACGCTATGATCTCTTTGTACCACGAACCAGAGCCTACCTGGAAGATCTTGGAATGGAATGTCAGTCCCTGTTCGGTGATGTATATATTATAAAGGATGAGAATGAGATAGCGGCGGTGTATGGAACCATGTATGATGGGGATCGCGCAGAGATCGTTCAGTATTGTACAGTTACCGGATCACTTGATCCGTTGTTATATGGAATTTGTGAGAGTGATATTCCTGTATTTTCTAAGGTTGAATTGTTTGGAACATATACAGATCATAAGATGATAAAGAAAGGCCGTGGGATCATGTTTTATGAGCCATATACGGAGTACACAGAATTATATAGAAAATCAGATCGTATTTTCATAAATGAAGTGGTTTAAAAAAATATGGATACCATGTATAATAGTTGTAGAGTGTATATACAAAAAGGAGAAATAAAATGACAACAGACGGATATGTAGAACATATAGTGAAAACAAAGACTTCTGCCGGAATCATGGCATTGATCGTACTTGGAGCAATTATCACCGTGGTGGGAGCATTTTTTATGTTCTTTGTACCGGGAGGCACAATCTTTGGACTTCCGCTTGCGGTTGTTGGTGTAATTATATTTTCATTTGCGATTAATCGAAAAGAGTGTGAGTTTGAATATTTGTTCGTAAATGATGATGTTGAGGTTGCAAGGATCACCGCAAAGAGCAGCAGAAAACAGGTGTATCATTTTGAAGGCGGAGAAGTAAAACAGATCACGACTGTAGATTCAATCTATAGGGATAATGAGCATCAGGCAAATTCCGGTATTAAAACGATGAATTTCACTTCAAAGGATAAGAACACAGAGAATCCTGTTTATTCTTTCATCCTGAATAAGAATAACCGCACAGAGGAAGTCCTGTTAGAGCTTGATGCAAAGACGATTGAACATGTAAAACAATTTTTCAAAGGAAAAATCCGGGAATAGAGAAAGTCAGGAACGGACACATATTTATAAGCAGAAAGACAGATACTATAAAAGAGGTGCTTGCGATGAAAATTACTTTTTTTAAATATCTGTCTTTGTTTTTGACCGGAGGAATGGTATATTATTTTCTTGAAATATTTACCAGAGATTATTCTCATTATTCCATGATAATCTGTGGGGGGCTGTGTATGATTGCCTGCGGAGGTTTGAATCAGATGTTCCCGAGAATGCCGATCTCGTTACAGATGTTTTTATCGGCAGAGATCATAACATTGTTGGAATTTATTACCGGAGTTATAGTAAATCTGATCTTTCATGTCGGAGTATGGGATTATTCATATCTGCCATATAATGTGATGGGGCAGATATGTCTGCCATATTCTGTGTTGTGGATGTTCCTTTCATTGATCATAATATTTGTGGATGATGGAATCAGGCATTTTCTGTTTGGAGAAGAATTGCCGGAGTACAGATTGTTTTAAATATAAATACAAAGCGAGTTTTTTTGTTGTTGAAGCAGCTGCGACGTTTAGAGTAATAAAAAAAGCTTATAACAGATTCGGTCTGAAATCCGGACTTCTGATGATAAGCTTCTTTTATGTGGTGTGAAATTAAATACGAAACTATGGCTGAAGAGGAGTCATCTTAAGTCCTTTATACAATTTGGTATAAAGACTTCTTTCATCGGAGTAAAGCATGATTCCCCGTGCACCATCTTTAACAATGTAGGCGTATTTATTCTTCTGTACATTCATGTACAAAACTTCCTCCACATTCAGTTCTTTGGCTTTCACTTTTGCAACGCTGACACTTACCGGCTGTAATTTGTATTTTTTGATTGCCTGTTCAACTGTCATGATAAACACCTCCATCATATAGTATGTCTATGTTTGTTTGAATATAGTATATTGTATAGATAGCACAAAGTCAACTGTAAATAATGCACAAAAAGGCAAAAAAAGGGAAAAACTTCCGTTATTTTTGATAAAAAAGGAGAGATAAATAGTGAAAAATGCAAACTATTATACTATGATGGAAGAAGAATTGAAGAAAATATCGGATTCCGGCAGTAAAAAGAAGATATTGCTTCATTGCTGCTGTGCCCCGTGTTCCAGTCATTGCCTTGAAGTTCTGACCGATTATTTTGATATTACTGCTTATTTTTATAATCCGAATATCACAAGTGATGAAGAATACGAGAAACGCTGGAATGAATTAAAACGCTTTGTTCATGAAGTATATCAGGAGAATGGGGTGGAGTCATATCTGGAAGAGCATGAGAGCGAACGGTTTCTTGAAATGGCAAAAGGAATGGAAGAGGAACCGGAACGTGGAATCCGGTGCTATGCCTGTTATAAGCTTCGTCTGGATAAAAGTGCAGCATTTGCAAAGAAGCATGGATTTGATTATTTTACTACGACACTGTCGATCAGCCCGCATAAAAATGCAGACTGGCTCAATGAGATCGGAGAAGAACTGGGTGAGCAGTATGGTATAACATTTTTGCATAGTGATTTTAAGAAGAAAAACGGATATAAACATTCGATCGAGCTTTCAAAGGAATATAATTTATATAGACAGAACTTCTGCGGCTGTGAATTCAGCAGAAGAGTGTATGAAGCAGCAGAAAAAATGAAGCAGGAAGCTGCTCAGAAATAAGTTGACGAATTTCGATGAAAAAGTGTTGTCTAACAATAACAAATGTGTTAGAATTGACAAAACTAGAAAAAAGAGGCAGATGAGGATCTTTGTATGTGTGCACAGATTCTCTGTTCACTCTTTTTTTTTGAGCAAAAATAGAAAAAAGAAGAAAGGAATTGTATTATGAAAGCTTTTTTGATACTTGAAGATGGACATGTATTTGAAGGCACCAGTATTGGAGCAACCGATGAGATCATAAGCGAAATTGTTTTCAATACGTCTATGACAGGTTACTTAGAGGTGTTGACAGACCCATCCTATGCCGGGCAGGCAGTTTGTATGACATATCCGTTGATTGGTAATTATGGTGTATGTCTGGAAGATATGGAGGCTGATAAACCATGGCAGTCAGGATTTATTGTAAGAGAGATTGCGAAGAAGCCAAGTAACTTTAGAAGTGAACAGAGTATTAACCAGTTCCTTATTAATAACAATATAACAGGTATCGAGGGAGTTGATACCAGAGCCTTGACCAAGATCCTCAGAAATCAGGGTACAATGAAGGGCATGATCACAACAAATGCTTCTTATGACCTTGAAGATTGTCTGAAGCGGATCAAAGCATGGGAGATGGGACATGTTGTTCTTGATGTTACATGCAAAGAAAAGAAAGTTTATCCGGGAGATGGCTACAAGGTAGCTGTGATCGATCTCGGCGTTAAGAGAAATATTATCAAATCTTTATTAAAGAGAGGTTGTCAGGTTACTGTATATCCTGCTGAGACACCTGCGGAGGAGATCATCGCAGATGCACCGGACGGCATCATGTTAACAAACGGACCTGGAGATCCAAAGGATTGTAAGGTTACGATCAAAGAAGTGAAAAAACTTTTCGATACAGATATTCCTATTTTTGCAATATGTCTTGGACATCAGCTGCTTGCACTTGCAAATGGCGGCGATACCGTAAAGATGAAATACGGTCACAGAGGTGCGAACCATCCTGTAAAAGATTTAAAGACCGGAAAGGTTTATATTTCAACTCAGAATCATGGATATATGGTAAAAGAAGAGAGCCTTGACAGAAAGGTTGCCGAGGTCAGCTTTATCAATGTAAATGATGGTACAGTAGAAGGTGTTCATTACCTTGGTAAGAATGCATAGACCGTACAGTTCCATCCGGAAGCATGTGCCGGTCCTCTTGATACAGACTTCTTGTTTGATGTATTTATGAATATGATGGAGGTGTCTAAGTAATGCCAAAGAATCCGAATATTAAAAAAGTTGTTGTAATTGGCTCCGGTCCTATCGTAATCGGACAGGCTGCAGAATTTGACTATGCCGGTACACAGGCTTGTCGTTCATTAAAAGAAGAAGGCCTTTGCGTTGTCCTGATCAACTCCAATCCGGCTACGATCATGACAGATAAGGATATCGCAGATAAGGTATACATTGAGCCATTAACAGCCGATGTAGTAAAAGCAGTGATCGAGAAGGAAAAACCGGACAGCCTTCTGCCAACACTGGGTGGTCAGGCAGCTTTAAATATCGCAATGGAACTGGAAGAGTCCGGTTTCTTAAGAGAACATGATGTTATGTTGATCGGTACATCTTCTTCAACAATCAAAAAAGCAGAGGATAGACTGGAATTCAAGAAAACCATGGAGAAGATCCATGAGCCTGTAGCACCATCTGAGGTTGTTACAACGGTAAAAGCCGGTCTGGAATTTGTTAAGAAGATAGGATATCCGGTTGTACTCCGTCCGGCATATACCCTCGGCGGAAGCGGCGGTGGTATCGCTGAAAATGAAGAAGAGTTTGTCGAGATTCTGATGAATGGTCTGAGACTTAGTCGTGTCGGTCAGGTTCTGGTAGAGCGTTGTATCGCAGGCTGGAAAGAGATCGAATACGAAGTAATGCGTGATGCAAATGGTACCTGTATTACAGTTTGTAATATGGAGAATCTGGATCCGGTCGGTGTCCATACCGGTGACTCTATCGTAGTAGCACCATCCCAGACATTGGGTGATAAAGAGTATCAGATGCTTCGTACATCTGCATTAAATATTATTTCTGAATTAAATATCCGTGGTGGCTGTAACGTACAGTTTGCATTACATCCAACTACATTTGAATATTGTGTAATCGAAGTAAATCCTCGTGTAAGCCGTTCGTCAGCACTTGCATCCAAGGCAACCGGTTATCCGATCGCCAAGGTTTCTGCAAAGATCGCACTTGGTTATAATCTGGATGAGATCCAGAATGCAATTACCAAGAAGACGTTTGCAAGTTTTGAGCCTGCACTGGACTATGTTGTTGTTAAGATTCCTAGACTTCCGTTTGATAAGTTCATCAAGGCAGATCATGATCTGACAACACAGATGAAGGCAACCGGTGAGGTTATGAGTATCTGCACAAACTTTGAGGGCGCATTGATGAAAGCAATCCGTTCTCTGGAACAGCATGTAGATGGTCTTCATTCCAGCAGATATAAGAATATGTCTGACAGTGATATCTTAAAGCTTCTGCATCATGTAGATGACAGACGTATCTTTGTTATCGCTGAGGCACTTCGCCGTGGCATTACACAGGAAGCAATTCACGATATCACAAAGATTGATCTTTGGTTCATTGATAAGATCAACAATCTGGTTGACTATGAACAGGAGATCCGTGATTCCAAGGGAGATATCTCCAAGGAACTGATGAAGGAGATCAAGCGTGTAGAATTCCCGGATAAGGTAATCGCACAGCTTACAGGAAAGACAACAAAAGAGATCAAAGAGCTGCGGTATGGCTATGGTATCCGTGCATCTTTCAAGATGGTTGATACCTGTGCTGCAGAGTTTGAAGCATCTACACCATACTATTATTCCTGCTTTGACGGTGAGAATGAAGTAGAGGAAGATCATTCCGTAAAGAAGGTTATGGTTCTTGGTTCCGGTCCTATTCGTATCGGACAGGGTATCGAATTCGATTACTGCTCCGTACACAGTACATGGGCATTTGAGAGAAAGGGATACCAGACCATTATCGTAAATAATAATCCTGAGACAGTCAGTACAGATTTTGATATTGCAAATAAGCTGTATTTCGAGCCACTGACAGCAGAGGATGTAGAAGCAATTGTAGATCTGGAAAGACCGGATGGTGCGGTTGTTCAGTTCGGCGGACAGACAGCGATCAAGCTGACGGAAGCACTGATGGAGATGGGTGTTCCGATCCTTGGTACAAGTGCAGAGAATGTAGATGCCGCTGAGGATAGAGAATTATTTGATGAGATCCTTGAGAAGTGCTGTATCCCAAGACCTGCCGGAAAAACGGTATTTACCAGAGATGAAGCCTTAGAGGCAGCCAATGAACTCGGTTATCCGGTTCTGGTAAGACCTTCTTATGTATTAGGCGGACAGGGAATGCAGATCGCGATCTCTGATAAAGATATTATTGAATTTATGGATATCATCAACAGACATGTTCAGGAGCATCCTGTTCTGGTTGATAAATATATCATGGGTAAGGAAGTAGAAGTAGATGCCGTATGTGATGGAGAAGATATCCTGATCCCTGGTATCATGGAGCATGTAGAGAGAGCCGGTATCCATTCCGGTGATAGTATCTCTGTATATCCTGCACAGACGCTTTCACCAAAGATCAAACGTGTAATTGAAGATTATACAAGAAAGCTTGCAAACAGCCTTCATGTAATCGGTCTGATCAATATACAGTTTATCGCATACAATGATGAAGTATATGTAATTGAGGTAAATCCTCGTTCCAGCCGTACTGTTCCATATATCAGCAAGGTTACTGGTATTCCAATCGTAGATCTTGCAACCCGTGTTATCACAGGCGAGAAGATCAAGGATATGGGATATAAGCCGGGACTTCAGCCGGAAGCAGAATACTTTGCGATCAAGATGCCGGTATTCTCATTTGAGAAGATCCGTGGAGCCGAGATCAGTCTGGGACCGGAAATGAAATCAACAGGTGAATGTCTTGGTATCTCCAAGGACTACAACGAAGCCCTTTACAAAGCGTTCCTTGGCGCAGGTGTAAATCTTCCAAAGACAAAGAAGATGATTCTTACAGTTAAGGATGCAGATAAGATGGATGCAGTAGAAATCGGCAGACGTTTTGCGGCTCTTGGTTATGAGATCTTCTCTACAAAGAGCACATGCAGAATCCTGAATGAGAATGGAGTGCCTGCTGAACTGATCAACAAAGTAGAGGAACCATCACCAAACCTGTTGGATCTGATCTTAAGTCATGAGATCGATCTGATCATCGATACTCCGTCACAGGGTGTTGAACGAAGCAAGGATGGTTTCGTGATCAGACGTCATGCAGTTGAAACCGGTGTTACCTGTCTTACAAGTCTTGATACAGCGAATGCACTGCTTACAAGTTTGGAGTCATCCGCAAATAGACGATTATCACTGGTTGACATCAGCGAATTATAAGTATAATATGATACAACCTGACAAAACAGGCTGCTGCATTTTGCAGCAGGCTGTTTTGTGTTCTTAATAGGAGGTGGAATATGCATAACATTCCAAGAGATGAGGTGTTTGTGATCGGACATAAGAATCCGGATACGGATTCGATTTGTTCAGCGATCGCGTATGCAGATCTTAAGAATCAGTCAGAAAATAAATACATTCCCAAAAGAGCGGGTAATATCAATAAAGAAACAGAATTTGTATTAAATTATTTTGATGTGGAAGTACCGGAGTTGATCAAAAACGTGGACACCCAGTTGAGTGATATTTCTTACCGGCTCGTTTCCGGTGTACCGGGTGATACAACAATGAAGAAGGCATTTGAGATCATGCAGAAGAATGATGCAACGACGTTGCCGGTTGTGGAGAACGGAAAGATTCGTGGAATATTAACTGTTGGAGATATTGCAGAAGCTTATATGTTGAATTCGGAAGACGATATTTTGTATAAAGCGAGAACCAGGTGCCGACATATCATGGAGACGATCGATGGTGAGATGGTCTGTGGAAATCCGCATAGTTATATTACGAAAGGAAAAGTTATCATAGGCGCGGCACATGTGGAGCTTATGGAGCATTTTGTAAAGCCGGACGACATTGTTATCTTAAGTGACCGGAAGGAATCTCAGCTAATGGCTATCGAAAAGGGAGCAGGTATGCTGATCCTTTGTCTGGTGGATAAGGTGGATGACGATGTTGTGAAGCTTGCGGCATTTAAGGGCTGTTCGATCATCACATCTCAGAATGATACTTATAAGGTGGCCAGACTGATCGGTCAGAGTATACCGGTAAGGTTCTTTATGGTTCGTGATAATATAATGACGTTTAACGAGGATGATTCGGTTGAAACGATAAAAAGTGTTATGTCGAAGACGAGAGTTCGTTATTTCCCTGTTGTAGATAAGAGTGGAAATTATCTGGGACTGGTTTCCAGACGTAACTATATCAATGCCAGAAAAAAACAGGTGATCCTGGTCGATCATAATGAACGTACACAGTCGGTTGATAATATCGACAAGGCAGAGATCCGGGAGATCATCGATCATCATAGAATTGCAAATGTAGAAACGCTTGCACCGGTTTATTTCAGAAATCAGCCGGTTGGCTGTACATCTACGATCATATATCAGATGTACAGAGAGCAGAACATTATACCGGATAAGAAGATTGCAGGATTGATGTGTGCGGCTATTTTATCAGATACGCTGCTGTTTAAATCACCGACCTGTACCTGTGAGGATAAGAATGCAGCATATGCACTGGCGCAACTTGCCGAGATTAATGTAAATGATTTCGCAATGGAGATGTTTGATGCCGGAAGTAATCTGAAGGGAAAGACAATCGATGAGATTCTGCATCAGGATTATAAGAAATTTGAGATCGACGGACGTACCTTTGCGATCGGACAGATCACATCGATCAATACCAGAGAGATTGAGCAGATACAGAAGAGTATGTATGAGTATCTGACCGATTATACAGAAAATGGATGTGATGTATTTTTGTTTGTAATGACAAGTATCTTAGACGATAGTTCCGGAATGTTGGCATTTGGAGATGAGGCAGAGGAGATCTGTTCCCGTGCATTCCAGACGGAATTTGTCGATCATTATGCATATCTGGAAGGCGTGGTTTCCAGAAAGAAGCAGATCGTTCCGGCACTTGTCCGTGCCGTACAGGAACTCGATCAGCCGGAATAGAACAAAGGCAGAAAGGCAGATGTACAATGAAGAAATATCAGGCAGTTATATTTGATTTGGATGGAACACTTTTAAATACATTAGAGGATCTGGCAGACAGTACAAATTACGCACTTCGTCAGATGAATTATCCGGAACGGACAATCGATGAGGTCCGCCGCTTTGTAGGGAATGGCGTAGAGAAGCTGATGGAGCGTGCAGTTCCGACGGGAACTTCAGAGGACGATACATTAAAAGCACTCGCGATATTCAAGGAACATTATTCAAAGAATATGTTGAATAAGACAGGCCCTTACGAGGGAGTTGTCGATGTGCTTAAGGCGTTAAAAGAAAAAGAAATACCGGTAGGTATCGTATCGAACAAATTTGATGCTGCAGTGAAGGGACTGAGGGATCAGTTCTTTGGTGCATATATAAGTACAGCGATCGGAGAGTCTGCAAATGTAGCAAAGAAACCGGCACCGGACACTTGCATAGAAGCAATGAAGGAAATGCAGATTGGACGGGAAGGCACAGTCTATGTTGGAGATTCAGATGTGGATATCATGACCGCAAAGAACAGCGGACTGGAATGTATCTCTGTTACCTGGGGCTTTCGTGATGAAGAATTCCTGTTAGAACATGGTGCTACCCAGATCATCCATAAGCCGGAGAAGCTGCTCGAATTTTTTTAAACAGTAAAGCTGCTGTCTGATCGATATGGAAGTTGTATATGGAAGATATATAATATGGAGATGGACATGAACATGGCAGTTCAATGTATAAGGAATATGTAAGATGAATATATATACAGCAAATCAATATATAAAGGATACCTTCGGGGAGAAATTATACAAGCTGTCATTAAATGCTGGAACCACCTGCCCGAACCGGGATGGAACGGCAGGAATTGGCGGTTGTATCTTTTGCAGTAGTCTAGGATCGGGTGATTTCAGTCCAAAAGCGGATATGGACATAGATCAACAGATCGAACAGGCAAAACAGCTGGTTGCTTCGAAGTTCAAAGGTAAACATTATATTGCATATTTTCAGTCATTTACGAATACTTATGGTGATATCGACCGTTTGCGGGATATTTATAGAAATGCAGCGATGCGGTCAGACATTGCAGTTATTTCAATTGCAACCAGACCGGATTGCCTGGGAAATCAGGTGATCGATATGCTGCGTGATATACAGAGAATCAAGCCGGTGTGGGTAGAACTCGGACTTCAGACGATCCATGAGGAAACGGCAAAGCTTATTAATCGCGGATATCCGCTTTCGGTATATGACGAGGCAGTAAAAAAACTCTGTGATCTTGGTGTACATGTGATCGTACATATGATATTGGGACTTCCGGGAGAGACACAGAGAGATATGATCGAAACAGCAGAGTATATAGGAAAGAGCGGTGCACAGGGCATAAAGCTACAACTACTTCATGTCCTTAAAGGAACCAACCTTGCTGAATTGTATCAGAATGGAGAATGTTCTGTTTTGTCGCTGGAAGATTATACAGAATGTGTTGTTTCGTGTCTGAAGGTACTGCCGCCGGATATGGTGATCCATCGCCTGACCGGAGACGGACCGAAGAAACTATTGATCGCACCGCTTTGGAGCGCAGATAAGAAAAAAGTAATGAATACGATAAATGCAGCAGTCAGACAGCTATAAAACAGATCTGACTGCTGTTTTTTTAGTTGTTGTTTTTTCTGGATTCATTCTGATTACAGATATTTGCGGCATGAAGAAAACGGGTGACGGCATCCTTGTAATTTTTAGACAGACGATCATACTCTTTAAATACATGAAAAAAATCCCAGTCAAATATATTGTCAAAGGTAAATAACTGAAAAAGGTTCTCATTTTTAATGTTTTCCAGAGATGCAAGATCAATACAGATTAGAAATACAAGAAACTGAATATTGATATGATAGTAATTTGATGCATAAAAAATTGTTTTTATATCGGGTATAGAACTGCCACGTTCGTATTGGGAATAGGCAGATTGGGATATTTTTAATTCTTCGGCTGCTTCACGCATGGATAAGGTTTTGCTTTTTCGAAGGGATAACAGTGCACTGCCTATATTGGTTCGGATAACGGATGTCATATATTCTTTTTCTCCTTTTCGTTTTTCTCATTACAGTATAATTGTACATAGGTTTTTAGTAGCTCCAACTCCCATGTTGGGACTTCCTTCAACTGATTGATAAGATCAGTAATTGTTTCTTTGCGAACAGGAACAGCCTGATATGCAGATGGATCACTGACTGCTTCAATCAGATTGTAATTGTCCTGTTCTGCGTTTTTTAATGACATGGAATAGGCGAACAGGAAGTCGTGGTCGAGAATCTTCGATAATTTGGCTATATGTTCGATACCGGGAAGTATCCGCCCTGATTCATAATTAGCATATCCGGATCGCGAGATTGAGAGCTGCTCGGCGACCTCTGCCTGCGTCATTTGTTTTTTCTCACGGAAGTAACGTAGAAGCTTAGGTAATGGATAATTTTCATTTGGCATTTGTGTAAGTCTCCTTTCATTTCTTTGCAACATCATACACGATTTGCAGGAAAAAAGTGCCGAAATGTAATAAATGGTAGTGTTTCATGTAATAAGTTGCGTTTTTTCGGTTGATACGATACAATTACAGAAGCTTTATTTATGAAAAAAACGGAGGTATAAAATGAGTCGTGCGGATGATATTTTTATAGAAATGTGTAGATCAATCATAGAAAACGGATATAGTACAGAGGGAGAAAAAGTCCGCCCTAAGTGGGAGGATGGAACAAGTGCTTACACGATCAAAAAGTTTGGCGTCGTAAACCGCTATGATCTGTCAAAGGAATTTCCGGCAATTACACTTCGAAAGACATATATTAAGTCTGCTATAGATGAGATACTGTGGATCTGGCAGAAAAAATCCAATAATGTACATGATCTGAAAAGTCATATCTGGGATAGCTGGGCAGATGAAGATGGTTCGATCGGAAAAGCTTACGGATATCAGATGGGTGTAAAACACCAGTACAAAGAAGGTATGTTTGACCAGGTGGATCGCTTGATTTATGATCTGAAACATAATCCATACAGTCGTCGTATGATGACAAATATGTATGTACACGAGGATCTTCATGAGATGAATCTGTATCCGTGTGCTTATGGGATGACATTTAATGTAACAGGAGATCGCCTGAATGCTATATTGAATCAGAGATCACAGGATGTACTTGCGGCAAATAATTGGAATGTTGTTCAGTATGCAGCACTGGTTTATATGATTGCACAGGTTACAGGGTTTAAACCGGGAGAATTGGTGCATGTAATTGCAGATGCACATATTTATGACAGACACATTCCGATCGTAAAAGAGCTGATATCCAGAGAAACCTATCCTGCACCAAAGTTTACCATGAATCCGGATGTAAAAGATTTTTATCAGTTTACGTTGGATGATTTTACAATTGAAGATTATCAGACAGGACCACAGGTGAAGAATATTCCGATTGCAATTTAAACAATACTTGTGGTTATTTGAGTAAAATTACTAAAAAAAGACGCGATTTTAATATAAAATTCACAAAAAGTATTTGTCTATTCCGATATATTGTGATACAATTTTCATATATTTTTGGAGGTGCGTTACACATGGCAAATATTATGATTACATCAGGCACAAGTTTTGAAGGATATGAGATAACAGAATATGGTCCTTATAAATTTGTACAGACAATTTTAAGCTCTAATTTTTTAAAGGAGATCGGTGCATCTATTGCTGACATTGCAACAGACAGAAGCAGCATGTACCATGACAAGCTGGATGGAACAATGAAGGAAACCATCAAGTCATTTGAGGAAGTTGTCGGAAAGACAAATTACAATGCGGTCGTAGGCTTTAAAACAAATATAGTTGATTATTCATCTAATATTTCAGCGGTTATTGTTAGCGGTACACTTGTTTCGGTGAAAAAAGAGTACAAATCCGAATTTGAAAAGAGCGATTTTGTAAGAAAAGAATTATATGTAAATAATTATTACGACAAGCTTGTACCGAGAGCCGTAAAAGTTATCCTTGCATCTGAAGGAAACGGAACCAAGATTTCGGCATGGTATAATAATTACAATATGGATGATGTCAAAGCAATCAAAGCAGACATTCAGTTTGTAAATATTTACGGTGATGAAATCACATTAACAGGTGTGGATTTTGTATTTGATAAAACAAATGTATCATTATTAAAATCTGATTATATAGAATGTAAACTTCCTGAAAAATACATAAAGATTATTACAAGTTGTAAAGTATATATTCAGAAATATGTAACTGCAAGAGGTGTATATTCATGCGGAGATGATCCGATCGATGTTGAAATGAGTGCATTGAAGTATAAAGCACTTAAAGTTAAAAAAGGTCTTGATGCTGTATGTAATTATAAGTCGGATGGACTTGTATGGACCTGTAACTGCGGACATGTAAATGAAGGTGGCGCAGAGGAATGCGTGATCTGTGGCAGAAAACAGGATGAGATGAAGAACAGCATAACATTTAATTATGAGCCGATGTTGGAAGAAATGAAACAGAAAGAATATGTTATGGAGATCAAGGATGTCCTTATGAAGTATATTAAGGATATTGATTCAGGACTTCGTATGCAGTTATTGGAGATTATGGAATCCGGTATTCAGTATGAAAAAACACGTGGAGATATGAAGGAAACTGTAATTGAGAAGGTTGAGAATCTGTTCCTTGGATTGTAAAAATGCAACAATATATGTTACAGATCATTGAGCATCTGGGGGAAAAAGGATATAAAAAATTAAATCCTGACAGTAATAATGTATATGGCAGAGCGGAAGGCGATGCCATATACGTTATTGTGCTTGGAAATAGCAGAAATTTGAAAGCGGATAATCTTATAAAGTTTAATTCACAGATTAGAAATGATCTGGAAGAAACAGGAAAAAGAGTTATGATTTTGAACCTGCTACTTACCAAGGACGGAATATTTGATGACGACTTAAGTACGATCATTAAGAAGATGGACAATGTCTGGCTGTTCAGTGAGGATTATGGTAAATTATATATTTTTGAGAATCAACCGGCAGATTTTGACGGGTTACAGAGGATTCTTGAAAAAGAGATTTATGCGGAAAAAGACCACTGGCGTATCCGGTTAAAGGAAATATTTGGAGTGGTAACACCGATTCTGGTATTGCTCAATATTTTGGTATTCATAGCATATGTATATACCAGGGATGCTTACGGATATTCTTTTCTTGAAGAAATTCTGACAGATAATCTTCGGTATGTTCTTGTTGAAAAGCAGTATTACAGACTGCTAACATCTATGTTTTTCCATTTTTCTCTGACGCATCTTTTAAGCAATATGGTTGTATTGATTGCTCTTGGAGCAAGGGTAGAATATCTGCTGGGGAAAGTAAAGTATATATGCGTATATTTGTTCTGCGGCATTGTAGCATCTGTTTGTTCGATAGTCAGTTGTTATATGGGAAACTTTTACGAATATGCAGGAGGTGCATCGGGTGCAATCTGCGGCTTGATGGGTATATTGATTGTTTTTGCCTTTTTTGGTAAAGGAAAGATATCAGATATTTCATTAAAGGATCTTATTTTTTTATCCGTGATCACAATATTGAATGGATATGTTTCGGAAGGCATAGATAATGCAGCGCATATAGGAGGATTGATAGCTGGATTATTTACAGGATTGCTTTGTGCATATATATGCTCGAAGAAGCAAAACTCAGGTACATGACAGTTGTAAAAGATGACCTGATGTGATAAAATTAGCTGATGAAAATTAGTTTAGGAGTATGATTGGATGGGTACTGGAATTAGCATGTCAAGTGTCAACAAAATAAAAGAACTTGCGGCAAGCGGGGATTATAGTCTTGCATTGGATATACTTGAACATCAGGATTTGACCAGATCGCTTTCACCTCAGTTTATCAAGATTTGTGGTGAAGTTTACTATGAAAACGGACGTTATTCGGAAGCCAGAGCTGCTCTTGTAAAAGCCCACTCCATGGCGCCTGTTGGAAATAAGATTATATATTCACTGATTAAAGTGTATTTATCTGAGGGGTTTTACTCACTTGTAGACACATATTATGACATCTATAAATTTAATCAAGATGAAAAAGATGCAGGTACATATCGTATAGAATACATGATTGCAAAAGCAAAACGAAAATCGTTCAAAGAGCTGTATGGAATTCTTATTTCAGCAAATGAAGCCGAAACGGATGCAGCTTGGGATTTTGAGATGTTGTTATTGTATGCTGCAATGGGAAATATGGAGAAACTTCAGTCGGAGGCTGAAATTTTCTGCGCGACCTATAAAGGTTCCCCATATATTGAGAATGTGAACCGGCTTAGAGATAAATCATATGATGTAGAGAAAACTATATATTGTTATCCTGCATCAGAACAGGAGGATGATTCAAAAGAACAGGAAGAGATCAGAACATTTGAACAAAAGGTTTTGGAAGCTGATCACCTTCGTATGTTCCCGAAAGACCCTAAGATTACTTTGATGGTCGATGATCGTGAACCCATACCAAATTCTGTGAAGTTCAAACAGATGCTGCTTAAATCTAAAGAAAAGAAAGAATTAAAGAAACAGCAGAAGAAAGAACAACAGGAAAATGAGCAGTCAGAGGAAAAAAAGGATAAAGGAAAGAGATTTCATATAGGACGACTGTCAAAGAAAGAAGAGGCTGCGATTGAAGAGGTAATTGCTGAAACAGAGAAGCTGCAACCGGACAAAGACAAATTACTGGATGAAGTAATGGCGGTAGAAGAGAATATAGATTCGACTCAGAGTGAAGATATAATGAAAGAGCCGGAGACCGCTTCGATTGTTAGCGAAGAAAAGAATCTGGATCAGATATCAGAAGAATCATTCGATGAAAGTCTGGATGATTTTGATACTTCGGATATTACAGATGATTTCGATACAGTATTGATGGTTGACCCGGATGCGCTTGAACAAAGCGAGCCGGAGATCGAGACAACTGTCGAGGAAGAGACTGCGGAACCTGAGACTGAGACAATTGTCGAGGAAGAGACTGCGGAACCTGAGACTGAGACAACTGTTGAGGAAGAGACTGCGGAACCTGAGACTGAGACAATTGTTGAGGAAGAGACTGCGGAACCTGAGACTGAAGAAATTGTTGAGAAAGAGGCTGCAGAATCGGATACTGAAACAGTTATTGAAAAAGAAAATACAGAACCTGAGTCTGAAGAAAATACAGAGTCGGAGATTGTTGCTGAAGAAGCTGAGTATGCAGAACCTGCGGAGCCACATGAGGATGCAGAGGTAGCGGAGATTGCTGAACAGCTAGCAGAAGAAGACGAGACGGTTCTCATGGAAGAACCTCAGATAAGTGAAAATGAAGAGCTTTCGGGAGATGTTTCTGAATCTGAAGGAAAGAAAGATCATAAATTTGATATTGATGTTGCGATCCAGTCACTGGATGAATACAAATTTGATACAGACGATTGGGAAGACGATTCGTTTGAGCAGGCATATGAGGATGACGATATTGTAGAGATCTCGGAAGTGCCGGAAGATCTGATGCCAGATGAAAGTGATGAAGATATCATTCAGTCTGAGACAGAAGAAATCAAGCAGGAAGAAGATGTGGAAGCTGAAATCATTGACGAAGCGGAAGTTAATGTTGATATCGAAGCAGAAGAACCGGAACAGGCGGAGCCGGAGACGACAGAATCTGAACAGTCGGAAACAGATGCTTATATACCGGAAGAAACTGTCGACGTCACAACAGAAGCGTTTGATGAGTCGGTACCTGATGAACTCGATGAATCAGCTTCAGAAGTAATATCAGAACAGGATTATGATATAGATAATGATGCTTCTGAAACGGAGATTCCCGAAGCAAAGATTTTTGAAACCGACGATTTTGAAATAAATGATCCTGCATCAAAAAATCCTGAAACAGAGGTTTTTGAAATAAAAGATTCAGAATCAGAAATCTTAGAACCGGTGGTTGAGAATTCTGCAAATGTAAATGGCAGAAAAATAGATTTTCCTACATTCAGATCAAGTCTTTTCCCTGATTATAACAGTGATAAACCACCTGTTGTAGAACATGTAAAGCATGAAGACATACAGGAAGAATACGATCAGAAGATGGCTGAAAATCTGAAAAAAGAGGAAGCTTTGATCAGTGAGACAGATGAATTGCTTGCAAGACTCGGAATCGAGCTTGGAACTAAATATGCATCAAACACTGATTATTTCAATATGCATCAGGACAGCTTTGTGTTAAATCCTTCAAGCGAGGATGAAACCGATGAATCGGAAAACATAAAGGAAAATGATAGTGCTTCAGAGTCTGAAGCTGTAAAGAAATCTGAATCAAAACATTCCGATGAAAAAAAATATAAGCTTAAGAAAAAATGACAAATAATTAGATTAATATAAATATTATTTTTTTTATTTGATAATGTGGAAGGAGGCGTACAAATTGGCTATAGATCAAACAGAAGCTATGATTGCTGCGATTAAAGCACAGCTTGAAAAAGAAAGGGCTGCTGAAGCTGCAAAGCAGAAAAGACTTGAAGAAGAACAGGCTTTGAAGAATAAGAGCAGCAATAAAAAGAAAACTTCAGATAGTGGAAGCAAGAGCCAATACAAGACTTTGTCTGCTGAAGAACTTGCGCGAATTGAGGAGAAGAAGCGTCGTAAGAGAGAAGAAGCATTAGGTATTGTTCATGAGGATGAGCCTGAAGAGACAGAGAACAAAGAAGCTGAAGCTGAAAAGCCGGATACAAATAATATAGAGGCAGAGAGTGAAGCTAAAACAGAGAAAAAGAATGAAAAGCAGGAAATGCCAAAGATCAGTCTTAACCTCGGTGGTATTGCCGATGAGGGACTTGGTGGTGGCCTCGGCGGACTTGGTGGTGGCCTTGGAGAAGGCTATGGCGGTCTCGGCGGACTTGGCGGTGGCCTTGGAGAAGGAGCCGGCGGACTTGGTGGACTTGGTAGTGCACCTTCAGGAGAAGGCCTTTCAGGAAAACCGGGTGCGACAGGAGGCGGTCTTGGTTCGACTTTGAATATGAATGCTTCCCTTGAACCGAATAAGATAAAAGGTAAAGATAAGACAACGTTATCTGATGAAGCAGAACGATTTGACGAAGATGATATGACATCTGTTGTTTCAGATGATGCTGAATGGACACCGGGCAAGAATGTTAAGGTGAAAGAGGTTAAGACTAAAAAAGGAAATGACAATAATGGTGATCTTTTCAGTATTTTACCTGACAGAAACAAAGATGACGCGGATGTTTCATCTATGTATGATATAGATGATGACGATGAAGATGAAGACTTCCTTGGAGCCGGTATTGAGAACCTCTCCAATATTGATGAAACCAGCGAAGAAGAAGCTGCACGTATAAAGGCAGAAGAAGAAGCTAAGAAGAAGGCAGAGGAAGAAGCTAAGAAAAAAGCTGAAGAAGAAGCTAAGAAAAAAGCTGCAGAAGAAGCTAAACGTAAAGCAGCAGAGGAAGAGTCCAAAAAGAAAGCAGAAGAGGCACGTAAGAAGGCTGCGGCTGAAAAGGCAAAGGTTGAAGCCGAGACCAAGAAAAAACAGGCTATCGAACTTGCTGAACGTAAGGCTCAGGATGCAAAGAATGTCGTTGAAACAGCCAAGAAGACGATTGCAGATTCTGAAAAAGAAGAAAAAGAACTGAAATCACAGCTTGAAGAATGTGCAAAGAAAAAAGCCGCTTATGAAGATAAGATGAAGGCAGAATTCGATGCAAAGAAGAAGGCTGATGAGAAACTCTTAGCAAAAGAAAATGCAGAGCTTGAAACAAAAGTAAAAGCTATCAATAAAGAGATAGAAGATACTAATAAGAAAGCAAAGGATGATTCAGATAAGGTATTAAAGGAGAGCAATCCTGAGACTATCAAGATGAAAATCATCAATGATGCACAGGCTGCAGCTGATGAAGTGATCAAAAAGCTTGCAGATGCTAAGAAAGCAAATATTGAAAAACACGAAGCTGAGTATACAAAGGCTTGCAAGGATGCAGAAACGGCTTCCGTAAAATTAGAGGAAGATAAGAAGAAAGCAATTGATGCTGCCAAGAAGAAGAAAGAGACACAGAATGACAAAGCTAAGAAGCTGATGGACGATGCAGAAAAGAATAAGCAGCGTGCAGGTGTTATCTTCACAGATTCCAAGAAGGCGGAGGAAGAAGCAGCTCTTAACCTTAAGAATACAACAGATATGGAGTCGGAGTCATTAAAGACATTAGCCGGACTTGAAAGCAGGCTTGCTGAGAGTGAAGGCAAACTTAAGACTGCGACGAATAACAATGATTCAGCAACAAAGGCTATTGATTCAGCAAAGAAATCATTAAAAGAAGCAGAAGCAAAAGAAGCTGAAGCGTTGAAGAAACTGGAAGAAGCCAGAACAGCAAAAGCAGCGGCAGAGTCCAGAATTTCAAAGGGTGAAGCTGATAAGAAGAAATTCCAGTCTGAAATTGATTTACTCAATAAAGAAAAGAAGACAACAAACGATGATATTGTTGCGACAAAGAAAGATGTAGAATCCTTTAAGTCAGCAAAGGCTGAAGCACAGCAGGCACTTGATGCAGCAAAGAAATCCGTAGTAGAGGCAGAAGATCTTCTTTCCAAGGCAGAAAATGCAGAGGAAGAAGCAGAAGAAATTCTGGAGAAGGCTAAGATTGAAGAAGAAGTAGAGATCCGGAATGCTGAAAAGGCTGCTTCAGATGGAAGAGAGAAACTGGATAAGGATAAGAAGTCCAGAGAGGATGCACGCGAGAAGTTCCTTGCAGATGAAGAAGAAAAATATGCAGCAGGAGAGGCTGCAGAACTTGAGAAAGTTCAGTCCGCTGCAATGACTGCAGAGAGGGAAGCTGTTGATGCCCAGAAGGAAGCAGAGAAAACAGCACAGAAGTTGCTTGATGATGCCAAGAAGAAAGAAGAAGAACTAAAACAGAAGATTGCCGGTTTGAAGACTGAACAGGAAGAACGTGTCGTTGCCAGAAAAGCTGCAAATGAAGAGGCAGTTAAGAAAGCAGAAGATAAAAAGAAGCATGATCTTGATTCTCTTCTGAAAGAAGAAATCAGTACAAAGAAGCAATTGGAAGAAGTAAGTGGCAGAGCTGCCGCTGCTGCAAAGGTTCTTGAAAAAGCTGTTAAGAAGGAAGAAGAAGCAAGAAAACAGGTTGAACTTTTAAAAGCAGGAAAGGTAGAAGAAGCATCTAAGATAGATGTATCCTTAGAAGCAACGGATGAAGCCGCTGTAGAAGCTGAACAGAGTGAGATTAATCAGGAAATGAAGAAAGCCCTGCCATCGGAAGCAAAGTATCTGTATAAGTATCTTTGTGTAAATCCTGCGGGCGCACAGATTGTGAATGTTCTTCAGACAATGAAAGTGGATCCGAAACGCTCAAAGAATCTCGTTATTCTCGGTCTGCATGGATTTGGTTCATCAAAGGTTGGAGAAGATTTTGCTGAGTGTTATTATGATCTTGGTTTCTGTACATCACCTGCAAAGGCAAAGGTTAGAGCAAAAGTAATCAATAGCGGTAAGCTTGCCGGTGCGGTTACAAAATTGAAAGGCGGATGCCTGATCGTTGAGAGTGCAGGACTTATAACACCTGAGCGTTTCAAAGAGATGGTTGATCTTTGTTCTTCGGAGAAGAATGATGTTAAGATAATTCTTACCGGTGAAAAGGTTGCACTTAGCAAGATGCTTGCAGATAATATGACACAGGCAAGAAGCTTTAACAATCGTGTTTATTTTGATCAGATTAAAGAAGAGAATATGATTGTAATTGCCAAAGAATATATCATTGAAAAAGGGTATAAATATGAAGATGGTATTGAGGGTAATATCAAGAATTTACTTCTTGCGATGGAGACTGGTAATATTGACAGGTTGTTAACTGCTGTAGACGAAGCGATGGAACGAGCAGATGCAAGGAATCCTGAAGCAAAGAAAGTTATGAAGACAGATATAAAGTAATGAAAAGTGAATATCGTAGGATAACATTTTCCAGTTTATATTTTGGTTGAAAAAAATGGTGCCAATGTTTATAATATTTATTATTGTAAACTTGGCACTTTTTTTACGCAGATCGGTTATCAAAGTCTGTATTTATGTGAGATTTTTACAACCGGTACGATAACGTAAGAAACGAGCAGAAAGTTGTTTCTTATGGTTGTCAAACTTAAAGGAGATATAAGATAGTATGGATATAGGAATAGATTTGGGGACATCGAATGTGTTGGTATATGTAAAAGGTCGTGGGGTTGTCATCAACCAACCGTCTGTTGTTGCATATGAGAAAAGTTCGAAACGCATTATTGCGATTGGAAATAAAGCAAAAAAGATGATCGGAAAGACACCGGAATCAATCGAAGTTGTAAGACCGCTCGTAAAAGGAGTAGTTTCAGATTATATTGTTACAGAGCGGATGTTAAAGGCATTTATCCGCAGTGCTATGGAGAAACGAACCGGGGTTGGCAGACCGAAAATATGTGTCTGTGTTCCCAGCGGAGTCACAGAAGTGGAGCGGAGAGCTGTAGAAGAGGCTGTTTACAGAACAGGAGCTAAGAGTGTTTATGTTATGGAAGAACCCCTTGCGGCTGCAATCGGTGCAGCAGTTGATATAGAGGAAGCCAAAGGAAATATGGTCATTGATATCGGAGGAGGAACAACAGATATTGCAGTTATATCACTTGGAGGGGCTGTAGAGAGCCGTTCGATTAAAGCAGCGGGGGATGATTATAATGCATCGATGATCCGATATATCAGAAGAAAGTATAATCTTCTGATCGGAGAACAAACTGCGGAGAAAGCAAAGATAGCGGTAGGATCGGTCTATGAGAGACCGGAGGACATCACCTATGTTGTAAAGGGAAGAGATCTGATCAAGGGACTTCCAAAGGCGATCACGATCACGGCAAATGAGACAATAGAAGCATTTGCAGATACAACTTCTCATATTTTGACGGCGATTCATGGTGTACTTGAGACGGCTCCGCCGGAGCTGGTTGCGGATATATCGGTAAATGGGATTGTTCTGACCGGTGGTGGCAGCCTGATGTATGGAATGGATAAGCTGATCAAGGAAAAAACGGGAATTGATACGTATGTTTCGGATAAAGCGTTAGAAGCAGTTGCACTTGGTGCCGGTATGTCGGTTGATATTGCAGCAAGAAAAGAAGATGCATAGAAAGCAGAGAAAAGAAAATGACAAATACACATAATTTTCTGCCGGTGAATAAAAAAGATATGATAGAAAGAGGATGGGAACAGCCGGACTTCGTGTTTATTACCGGAGACGCTTATGTGGACCATCCTTCTTTTGGTCCGGCAATTATCAGCAGAGTTTTGGAAGCACATGGATATAAGATCTGTATGATTCCACAGCCGGATTGGAAAGATGATAAGAGCATAGATGTATTCGGCAGACCAAGACTTGGTTTTCTGGTTTCCGGTGGCAATATGGATTCTATGGTCAATCATTATACTGTTTCAAAAAAACATAGAAGTATGGATTCCTATTCTCCCGGTGGAAAGATGGGGCTGAGACCGGATTATGCAACAGTGGTATATTGCAATCTGATCCGTAGAACGTATAAGGATGTTCCGATCATTATTGGTGGGATTGAAGCAAGTCTCAGAAGACTTGCACACTATGATTACTGGTCGAATAAATTAAAGCATTCAATTCTGATCGATTCACAGGCAGATCTGATTTCCTATGGCATGGGTGAACATAGCATGGTCGAGATTGCAGATGCGTTAGACAGCGGAATAGATGTCAGGGATATTACATTTATCAGAGGAACAGTCTACAAGACAAAAGATCTGTCCGGTGTAGAAGCTCCGGTGATCCTGCCTGATTATGCAGCACTTCAGGAAGACCGTTTAAAATATGCAGAAAGCTTTTATACACAGTATATCAATACAGATCCATATTCCGGAAAAGTGCTGGTGGAAGGATATGGCAACCGGGGATATGTTGTTCAGAATCCTGCGGCATATCCGCTCACACAGATGGAGATGGATGACGTATATGGGTATGATTACATGAACACCTATCATCCGATGTATGAAAAGGATGGGGGAATCCCGGCTATAGCAGAGGTGAAGTTCAGTCTGGCAAGCAACCGTGGATGCTTTGGCGGATGCAGCTTCTGTGCACTAACTTTTCATCAGGGAAGGATCGTTCAGACCAGAAGTCATGAGTCGATCATTGAAGAAGCAAAGCGCATGACGAAAGATCCGGAGTTTAAAGGATATATCCATGATGTTGGAGGACCTACGGCGAATTTCAGACATCCGGCATGTGAAAAACAGATGAAATACGGCGTATGCCAGAATAAACAGTGTCTGTTTCCAAAACCATGTCAGAACCTGAATGCCAGTCATAAAGATTATGTTGAGCTGCTTCGTAAATTAAGACGGATACCCGGGGTGAAGAAGGTATTTGTAAGATCCGGTATTCGATTTGACTATCTGCTTGCGGATCACGATGATACCTTCTTACGGGAGCTTTGCCGGTATCATATCAGCGGACAATTAAGGGTTGCGCCGGAGCATATTTCAGATAATGTCTTAAAGTACATGGGTAAGCCATCGAATCAGGTATATGAGACATTTATAAAAAAATATGAGAAGATCAACGAGCAGTATGGATTGAAACAATATGCAGTACCATATCTTATGTCCTCACATCCAGGCTCTACGTTAAAAGATGCAGTAGCGTTGGCAGAATATATCCGTGATATCGGATATATGCCGGAGCAGGTACAGGACTTTTATCCGACACCATCAACGATCTCGACCTGTATGTATTACACAGGAGTAGATCCGCGTACGATGGAACCGGTATATGTTGCGAGAGACCCACATGAGAAAGCAATGCAGCGTGCACTGATCCAGTACAGAAGACCGGAAAATTATGATTTGGTAAAGGAAGCCCTGATAAAGGCAGGACGGAAAGATCTGATCGGATTCGAAAAACATTGTCTGATCACTCCGAGAAAGATGGATAGGAATACTTCGGGATATAAAGATGTCCATAAAAAGAATCCGTCAGGACAGGCAACACGGAATCAGAATAACAAGAACAGTAATCATAGAAAACAGGATAAATCCGGTAAAAATTCAGGAAGTTATAAATCCGGGCAGGATAACAGAAACAGCAGAACCGGGAAACCTGCAGGACAAAATGATAAAAAATATCAAAAACAGAAAACAGGAAAGAAAAAACACTGATATTTTATATAAAATTAAGAAAATAACCAGAAATGAAAAAATAATGATTTCTAATGCGTGCATTTCATTTTTGGTTGCGTGGTACTTTCTTTTGTGCTAGAATGTAGCCAGAAAGTGTGCTGTTATGTCAATAATGGTCATTATTGTGCCGTTTACAGCATAAATGTACCATGATATAACACTTACATTATAAAAAATTACGGAGGATTTCATTATTATGGCAAAGAAAATTGTATTAGCAGGCGCATGCCGTACAGCTATCGGTACTATGGGCGGATCATTAAGCACAACACCAGCTCCGGTACTTGGTTCAATCGTTATCAAGGAAGCTTTAAACAGAGCAGGAGTTCCTGCAGATCAGGTAGATCATGTATATATGGGTTGTGTAATCCAGGCAGGTCTTGGACAGAATGTTGCACGTCAGGCATCTATCAAAGCTGGTCTTCCAATTGAGACAACTGCTGTTACAGTTAATGTTGTTTGTGGTTCAGGTCTGAACTGTGTAAATATGGCTGCTCAGATGATCGAAGCAGGAGATGCTGATATCGTTGTAGCAGGTGGTATGGAAAACATGTCAATGGCTCCATATGCTGTAATGCAGGGACGTTTCGGATACAGAATGAATGATGGTAAACTTGTAGATACAATGGTACATGATGCTCTTTGGGATGCATTCAATGATTACCATATGATCAAGACTGCTGATAACATCTGTGAGCAGTGGGGACTTACTCGTGAAGAACTTGATGAGTTTGCAGCAAAGAGCCAGCAGAAGGCTGTAGCAGCTCAGGAGTCAGGTGCATTTGACGCAGAGATCGTTCCAGTTATGGTTAAGAAGAAAAAAGAGATGGTTGAGTTCAAGAAGGATGAGGGACCAAGACCTGGTACAACAGTTGAGACACTTTCAAGACTCAGAACTATCAATCCAAATGGTTTCGTAACAGCAGGTAATGCTTCAGGTATCAATGATGGTGCAGCAGCTATCGTTGTTATGAGCGAGGAAAAGGCTAAAGAACTTGGTGTTAAGCCAATGGCTACATGGGTAGCAGGTGCTCTTGGTGGTGTTGATCCATCTATCATGGGTATCGGACCAGTTGCTTCAACAAAGAAAGTAATGGCTAAGACAGGTCTTAAGATTGAAGATTTCGATATCATCGAAGCAAACGAAGCATTTGCAGCTCAGTCAGTTGCAGTAGCTAAGGATCTTGGATTTGATGTTGACAAGCAGGTTAACCCAAATGGTGGTGCAATCGCACTTGGACATCCGGTAGGAGCTTCAGGATGCCGTATCCTTGTTACACTTCTTCATGAGATGCAGGCAAAGGGTGCTAAGACAGGTCTTGCTACACTTTGTATCGGCGGTGGTATGGGCTGCTCAACAGTTGTTAAGATCGAAGACTAATCCGGTCGGCTGAAAAACCATATTACATTTCTATATAAGGAGATAAACGATGGAATTCGTAACATATGAACAGGACGGATTTGTTGGTGTTATCACTATTAATCGTCCAAAGGCATTAAACGCATTAAACAGCACAGTTCTTGAAGAACTGGATGCAACATTCAAAGCTGTTGACCTGAATACAACAAGATGTCTTGTACTTACCGGTGCAGGAGAGAAATCATTTGTAGCAGGTGCAGATATCGGAGAGATGTCAACACTTACAAAGGCTGAAGGCGAAGCTTTCGGTAAAAAGGGTAATGACGTATTCCGCATGATCGAGACATTCCCAATCCCTGTAATCGCAGCCGTAAATGGATTTGCACTTGGTGGTGGATGTGAGATCTCCATGAGCTGTGATATCAGAATCTGTTCTGAGAACGCAGTATTTGGTCAGCCTGAAGTTGGCCTTGGAATCACACCTGGATTTGGCGGAACCCAGAGACTTGCCCGTCTTGTAGGTGCAGGAATGGCAAAGCAGCTGATCTACACAGCAAGAAATATCAAAGCTGATGAAGCATACAGAATCGGTCTTGTAAATGCTGTATATCCATTAGAGGAGTTATTACCGGCAGCTAAGAAGATGGCTTCTATCATCGCAGCAAATGCTCCGATCGCAGTTCGTAACTGTAAGAAAGCAATCAATGATGGATTACAGGTTGATATGGATCAGGCAATCGTTGTAGAAGAGAAATTATTCGGCGATTGCTTCGAGACAGAGGATCAGAAGGCAGGAATGGGCAACTTCCTTGAGAAAGATAAGGAAAAGAAATTAAAGGTTGTTCCTTTCCAGAATAAATAAATCAACAATCTTGATATTGACGTTTAGGGTGGTTATTTTGAAATCGAAATCAACCATCCTAAATGTTTGATATACCAAAGTAAGCATGTCAAACGAAACGTATATGAATTTCTCATGTTTGCTTAAAAATAATTTTTAGGAGGATATTAAAATGAAAGTTGGCGTTATTGGTGCAGGAACCATGGGTCAGGGAATTGCTAAGGCATTCGCTCAGGTTGACGGATATGAAGTAGCACTTTGCGACATTAAGCAGGAATGGGCTGAAGGCGGTAAGGACAAGATCGCTAAAGGTTATGCCAGACTTGTTGAAAAAGGAAAGATGACACAGGAGAAGGTTGATGGTATTCTTGCCAGCATCACTCCGGGTATTAAGGAAGACTTATGCGCAGATTGTGACCTTATCGTAGAGGCTGCTTTCGAGAACATGGAAGTTAAGAAGACAACATTTTCTGAGCTTGACAAGATCTGCAAGCCAGAGTGTGTATTTGCATCAAATACATCTTCACTTTCCATCACTGAGATTGGAAATGGTCTTACCCGTCCTATGATCGGTATGCACTTCTTCAATCCAGCTGACAGAATGAAGCTTATCGAAGTTATCGCAGGTGTTAACACACCGGCAGAGACTGTTGATAAGATCGTTAAGATCTCAGAAGAGATCGGTAAGACACCTGTACAGGTAAATGAAGCTGCCGGATTTGTTGTAAACAGAATCTTGATTCCAATGATCAATGAAGCTGCATTTATCAAGATGGAAGGTGTGTCAGATATCGCTGGTATCGATGCAGCTATGAAACTTGGTGCAAATCATCCAATGGGACCTCTTGAATTAGGTGATTTCGTTGGTCTTGATATCTGTCTTGCTATTATGGATGTACTCTATAACGAGACAGGCGACAGCAAGTATCGTGCATGTCCATTACTTCGTAAGATGGTACGTGGCGGCAACCTTGGTGTTAAGAGTGGTAAGGGATTCTATGTATACAATGCTGACCGCACAAAGACACCAGTTGATGCTCAGTAATTGACTGATAAATATATTTATGGAGGAAGAAATAGAATGGATTTCGCTTTAGACAAGAAGTATGAAATGGCGCAGAACTTATTCAGAGAATTTGCGCAGAATGAAGTAAAGCCTCTTGCTCAGGAAATTGATGAAAATCACAGATTCCCTAGAGAGACAGTAGAGAAGATGGCAAAGTATGGTTTCTTAGGAATACCTGTTTCTAAGGAAGATGGTGGACAGGGTTGTGATCCTTTAACATATGTTATGTGTGTTGAGGAACTTTCAAAGGTTTGTGGTACTACCGGTGTTATTGTTTCCGCACATACATCTCTGTGTGTAGATCCAATCCAGACATACGGTACACCAGATCAGAAAGCTAAGTACCTCCCAGATCTTGCTTCCGGTAGAAAGCTTGGTGCATTTGGTCTTACAGAGCCGGGTGCTGGTACAGATGCACAGGGTCAGCAGACAAAGGCTGTTCTTGATGGTGATGAGTGGGTTCTTAACGGATCTAAGTGTTTCATTACAAATGGTAAAGAAGCAGATGTATATATTATCATTGCAGTTACAGGTACAATTGAAAAACGTGGTAGAAAGCAGAAAGAGATTTCAGCATTTATCGTAGAAAAAGGCACTCCGGGATTTACATTCGGAACAAAAGAAAACAAGATGGGTATCTGTGGTTCATCCACATATGAACTTATCTTCACAGACTGCCGTATTCCTAAGGATGCACTTCTCGGACAGAAGGGCAAGGGATTTGGTATTGCAATGCATACACTTGATGGTGGTCGTATCGGTATCGCAGCTCAGGCTCTTGGTATTGCTGAGGGTGCTCTTGATATCACAATCGACTATGTTAAGGAAAGAAAGCAGTTTGGTCGTTCAATCGCTCAGTTCCAGAATACTCAGTTTGTACTTGCTGATCTTGCAACAAAGGTTGAAGCAGCTAAGTTACTGGTATACAAGGCAGCTAAGAAGAAAGAGCAGTACCAGGCTGATCACAAGACTTCATACTCTGTAGAAGCTGCTATGGCTAAGCTGTATGCTGCAGAAGTAGCTATGGAAGTAACAACAAAGTGTGTACAGTTACACGGTGGTTATGGTTATATCAAAGAGTATGATGTAGAACGTATGATGCGTGATGCTAAGATTACAGAAATCTACGAAGGAACTTCAGAAGTTCAGCGTATGGTTATTTCTGCAAACTTATTAAAATAATTAGGAGGTACTTAACGTGAAGGTTATAGTTTGTATAAAGCAGGTACCTGATACAAAGGGTGGCGTTCAGTTTAACCCAGATGGTACATTAAACAGAGGAGCAATGCTTACAATCATGAACCCTGATGATAAGGCAGGTCTTGAAGCTGCACTTAGATTAAAGGATCAGTATGGAGCAGAAGTTACAGTTCTTACAATGGGTCTTCCAAAGGCTGCAGATGTTCTTCAGGAAGCAATCGCTATGGGCGCTGACAAGGGCGTTCTTGTAACGGATCGTGTTCTTGGTGGAGCTGATACATGGGCTACATCAACAACAATCGCCGGAGCACTCAGAAAGCTTGATTATGATCTTATTATTACAGGTCGTCAGGCTATCGATGGAGATACAGCTCAGGTTGGACCACAGATTGCTGAGCATCTTGGAATTCCGGTTATTTCATATGCACAGGAGATCAAGGTCGACGGAGATTCCGTAATCGTTAAGCGTCAGTATGATGATGGATATCATATGTTAAAGGCTAAGATGCCTTGCCTTGTAACAGCACTTTCAGAGTTAAATGAGCCTAGATACATGACTCCAGGTGGAATCTTCGATGCAGTTAATGCAGAGATCACAACACTTGGCAGAGCAGATCTTGTAGATGTTGATGATTCAAACCTTGGTCTGAAAGGTTCACCAACAAAGATTGCAAAGGCTTCTGATAAGGTAAGAAAGGGTGCAGGCGAGAAGGTTGTACCTGATTCTCCAGATGAAGCAGTTAGCTATATTGTTGGCAAGTTAAAAGATAAGCATGTAATCTAATATAGTAAAGGAAAAGTGGTGAATAAAATGGGCGCAATGAACGCAGAAGATATGAAGAACTACAAAGGCGTATTTGTCTTTGCACAGCAGGTAGATAATAAGTTAAGTGGTATTTCATTTGAATTGATCGGTGAAGGAAAGAGACTTGCAGATAAGCTTAATGAAAAGGTTACAGCAGTCCTGATCGGTTCCGACGTAAAGGGTCTTGTAGACGAACTTGCAGAGTACGGTGCAGACAGAGTTATCGTTGTTGATGATCCAGAATTAAAAGAATACAGAACTGAGCCATATGCACATGCACTTGCTTCAGTTATCAATGAGTACAAGCCAGAGATCGTTTTAGTTGGTGCTACAGCTATCGGTCGTGATCTTGGTCCTACAGTATCAGCAAGAGTAGCTACAGGTCTTACAGCAGACTGTACATTACTTGAAATCGGTGATTTCCCTCTTGTTGCACTTCCAAATCAGGAGCAGAAGCACAATCAGCTTCTTATGACACGTCCTGCATTCGGTGGTAACACAATCGCGACAATCGCATGTCCTGATAATCGTCCTCAGATGGCAACAGTACGTCCGGGCGTTATGCAGAAGCTTGACAGAGTAGCTGGCAAGAAGGCAGAAGTGATCGAGTACAATCCTGGATTTACTCCAAACAACAAGTATGTTGAGATCCTTGAAATCTCAAAGGCTGTTTCAGATATCAAAGATATCATGGACGCTAAGATCCTTGTTTCAGGTGGTCGTGGTGTTGGTTCAGCAGAGAACTTCAAGCTTCTTGATGATCTTGCAGAAGTACTTGGCGGACAGGTATCATGCTCACGTGCAGTTGTAGATTCAGGCTGGAAGCCAAAGGAGCTTCAGGTTGGTCAGACTGGTAAGACAGTTCGTCCACAGGTATACTTCGCAATTGGTATTTCAGGTGCGATCCAGCATGTAGCCGGTATGGAAGAGTCAGATATCATCATCGCTATCAACAAGGATGAGGATGCTCCTATCTTTGATGTAGCTGATTATGGTGTTGTTGGAGATCTGAACAAGATCGTTCCTGCTCTTACAGAAGCAATCAAGGCTGAGCTTGCTAACAAGTAATTCAGTTTATAATTGAAAATGGACATTTTAGACTGCCGGGTTTTATACCCGGCAGTTTGTGTGTAAATGAGCCAAGCACAGATATTCATGTAAGTACAGATATTATGCTTGCATGCATATCTGTACTTACATGAATATCTGTATTTGGCGAATAGGCGACATCGAGCCGACAGGCGAGATGGGGCATGAAAGAGAGTATATTGCTGTGCGGTGGGCGAGATGGGGCATGAAAGAACATGAGAATGTTCTTTTACGCACAAAAGAGAGTGTATTATTACAGATTTCCCTGTTGAAACAATAAATACAATGCTGTATGATAAATACTGTTGCGAAAAAGACAAATGACAGTTAGATAAAAGAAGATTAGGGTTGATGAGAAAAATGAGTAAGTATGAAACACAGGAAGAATTAAAACGAGAAGAATTAAGTCAGGAAGGGCAACTGTTAAAAACAGAGGTTGACAACGCAAAATTGACAGGCGACAGTATGGATGTAAAAATGACAGATGCAAGTGAAGAAAGCAAAACTAACAATACTACCGGAGAAAATAAGATGGGAACCATGCCGATGGGGAAGTTATTGATATCAGTATCACTTCCGATGGTAATTTCAATGTTGGTACAGGCACTTTATAATGTAGTCGATAGTGTATTTGTATCGCATTTTGATCAGGATGCACTGACGGCAGTATCGACAATATTTCCGTTACAGAATCTTATGATCGGAGTTACCTCCGGTCTCGGTGTCGGTTTTAATGCATTGATATCCAAGTCACTTGGTGAAAAAAATCAGAAAAAAGCAAATGATGCAGCCAGACAGGGAATCTTTCTGGAACTTATTGGATTTGCAATTTTCTTATTGATCGGTTTATTTGGGATCGATGCATTTATGAAGAGTCAGACGGATGTTGCAAAAATCATTGATTATGGAGTGGATTATGGACGTATCTGCTGTATCTGTTCCTTTGGTATCTTTGCACAGATGACATTTGAACGTATGCTGCAGTCAACAGGACGGACGCTTTACACAATGAAGACACAGGCACTTGGAGCCGTTATTAATATTATACTTGATCCGATTATGATCTTTGGATATTTCGGACTTCCGGCAATGGGTGCTGCAGGTGCGGCAATAGCAACAGTTATCGGACAGTGTATTGCGGCATCACTTGCAATCTATTATAATCTGAAAAAAAATCCGGATATCCAGTTATCATTTAAAAGCTTTCGGCCGGAGGGAGATGTGATCGGCAGAATTTTGTCCATTGCTGTTCCTTCAATCGCGATGGTTGCGGTAGGTTCAGTTATGACATATGGATTTAATCGTATTTTATTTACATTTACACCGATCGCAGTTTCAGTGTTTGGTATTTTTTATAAAGTACAGAGTATGGCATTTATGCCGGTATTTGGTCTGAATAATGGTATGATCCCTATCGTATCATATAATTACGGAGCAAAACAACCGGATCGAATGCTCAAAGCTGTTAAATATACAATGATGGCTGCGATCTGTTTCATGCTTTTGTGTCTGACTGCGATGCAGGTAATTCCGGGATTGATCCTTAAGGTATTCGATGCACAGGAGGACATGATGGCGATCGGTATTCCGGCACTTCGAACAATGAGCATTTCATTCCTGTTTGCAGGAATCTGTATTGTATGTTCCGGTATGTTCCAGGCGCTTGGTAAAGGTGTGTACAGTCTGATCGTATCTCTAGCCAGACAGTTGATCGTGCTGCTTCCGGTTGCTTATGCATTTGCAAAATTGACACACAATCTCGAGCTGGTATGGTTGTCTTTCCCGATTGCGGAGGTTGTCAGTGTGATTCTTTCGGTCTTCATGGCGCTACAGACAAAAAAGAAAATTATCGATCCTTTGAAGAATTCGGTGAAAGTAGTACAGGAATAAGCAGAACATTTGTCAGTAAAGAGCATATTCTATAAAATAGCAAAATAATTTATAAATGATCTGTAGAAAATGATGGTTCAGGATATAGCTATAGTACATAAAGAATCAGAAAGAAGGAAAAGAAATGAGTGATTTGGTCTATCTTGATCATGCGGCAACAACGGCAGTTCATCCGGATGTTTTAAAAGAAATGCTGCCATATTTTACAGATAAATTCGGAAATCCGTCCAGTGTTTATGGATTTGCGGCAAATAATAAAAATAAATTGACAGAGGCAAGAGAGACGATAGCCGGAGTTCTTGGTGTAAAACCGGAAGAAATTTATTTTACGGCAGGTGGGTCTGAGTCCGATAACTGGGCGTTAAAATGTACGGCAGAAGCCTATGGAGTACATGGGGGACATATCATTACGACTAAGATTGAGCATCATGCGATCCTGCATACCTGTAAGTATCTGGAGAATAGAGGGTATGATGTAACGTATCTGGATGTAGATGAAAATGGATTGGTTGATCTGAATATACTTGAGGCAGCCATCCGGCCGGACACCTTTCTGATCTCGATCATGTTTGCAAATAATGAGATTGGAACGATTGAACCAATAAAAGAAATCGGAGAGATCGCACACAGACACGGTATTTTGTTTCATACGGATGCAGTTCAGGCATTTGGACAGATCCCGATTCGCGCAGATGAAATGAATATTGATATGTTAAGTGCGAGCGGACATAAGTTTAACGGACCAAAGGGAATTGGTTTTTATATATCAAAAAAGGCTTAAAGTTAAAGAGCTTTATTCATGGTGGCCAGCAGGAGCGAGGACGCAGAGCCGGTACAGAAAATGTACCGGGAATCGTAGGTATTGCAAAAGCGTGTGAGATCGCAATGGCAGAAATGGAAGAACGGATGAAAAAGGAGACGGAGCTCAGAGATTATCTGATCGAACGGATATTGAAGGAAATCCCGTATACCAGACTGAATGGACATTCAAAGAAACGACTGCCAAATAATGTAAATATCAGCTTTCAGTTCGTGGAGGGAGAATCCATTCTGATCATGCTAGACATGGCGGGTATCTGTGCATCCAGTGGCTCTGCCTGCACATCGGGTTCTGTTGATCCTTCTCATGTGTTGCTTGCGATCGGACTTCCGCATGAGATTGCGCACGGTTCTCTGAGGCTAACCCTTGGATATGAGAATACGAAAGAAGAAATGGATATGGTTGTCGATAATCTGAAACGGATCATTACAAATCTTCGGAATATGTCACCTTTATATGAGGATTTTGTCAAGAAAAATCATATACAGTAAGATTGTTAGAAATGAAAGATCAGATTCGGTCGGAGTGAATATAAGAATGCAATTGTGAAATGCGTGAGATAAAACGCCCCAAGTGTGAAGGAGAAAGATATGTACAGTGATAAAGTGATCGATCATTTCCAGAATCCAAGAAATGTCGGAGAGATTGAGGATGCCTCCGGTGTCGGTACGGTTGGAAATGCTAAATGCGGGGATATGATGCGGTTGTATCTGAAGATTAATGAGGAACAGGTGATCATAGACTGCAAATTTAAGACCTATGGGTGTGGAGCTGCAGTAGCATCCAGTTCCATGGCAACGGAGATGATCAAAGGAAAAACAGTTGCTGAGGCAATGAAGCTTACAAATAAAGCAGTTATGGAAGCATTGGATGGGCTTCCACCGGAAAAAGAACATTGTTCCCTGCTTGCAGAAGAAACACTGCATGCAGCTTTGTGGGACTATGCAGAAAAACATGGAATCAAGATTCCGGGACGTGTAAGACCGGTACAGGATATTGAAGACCGGATGGTGAGAGAACTGGAAGATTAAACAGTATTTGTATACTTGACAGCCGGAGAAATCCGGTTCTATACTGCAAGCAGGAATTGCAGGAAGGAAGATAAGATGGATAAAAAGACAGTATGTGTCGGTATGTCAGGAGGCGTGGATTCTTCTGTAGCCGCATATCTTTTAAAAGAACAGGGATATAACGTGATTGGTGTGACTATGCAGATCTGGCAGGATGAGGATGCAGATCAGATCAGTGAGCATGGCGGCTGCTGTGGCTTGTCGGCGGTAGATGATGCGAGAAGAGTAGCTGCACAGCTTGAGATTCCTTATTATGTAATGAACTTTAAAGAGGATTTCCGAAAATACGTCATTGACTATTTTGTAGATGAATACCGGAACGGAAGAACTCCGAATCCATGTATCGCATGCAACCGGTATGTAAAATGGGAGTCACTGTTAAGAAGGTCTTTAAGTATCGGTGGAGACTATATTGCTACCGGACATTATGCTAGAGTGGAACAGCTTTCAAGTGGCAGATATACCTTACGCGTGGCAAAAGGAATCGAGAAGGATCAGACCTATGCACTTTATAATCTGACACAGGATCAGTTATCAAAGACGTTGATGCCGGTTGGGGAATATAATAAGACACAGATCCGGCAGATTGCCGCAGATATCGGTATCCAGGTAGCAAATAAACCGGACAGTCAGGATATCTGTTTTGTACCGGATGGTGATTATGCCGGATATCTGGAACGGGAAGAGGGCTTAAAGGCAGTACCTGGAAATTTTGTAGATATGAATGGAAAAGTCCTTGGTACACATAAAGGTATAATCCATTATACGATCGGACAACGGAAGGGACTTGGACTTGCAATGGGACACCCGGTATTTGTTGTGGATATTATCCCGGAGACAAATGAAGTGGTGATCGGAGAAAATGCAGATACATTTTCAAAAGAACTGATCGCAGATAAAACGAACTTTATGTCTGTCGAGCGGCCGGAAGATGGGATGCAGGTGATCGGAAAGATCCGGTATGCACATAAGGGCGCGCCATGCAGGATCTACATGTTGGATGCTGACAGGGTCCGGGTTGTATTTGATGAACCGGTCCGGGCAGCGACCAAAGGACAGGCGGTTGTCTTTTATGAAGATGACCATATTGTCGGAGGCGGTACAATAAAAGAGATCATACGATAGGAATAAAAATGACGCTGGTGTGGATGCTATTATTTAAAAAATTATTATTGTTCTGCCACATACTCACCTATTATTACGCAAGACACTTCCGTTCTAGTCCTCGTGCAGCGGTTCTAAGCTCGCCACAAAGTGGCTTGCTAAGTACCGGCCTCGGACAAGGCTTGCTCCATAATAGTGAATATGTGGTAGAACAGCAAGATTTTTTGTAATAGCATCCACACCAGCGTCACTTTATAATTTATGAAATACAGGCTGCATCTGTTCAAAGGTGCAGTAATAGCGGAAACCTGTGGCGGTCAGAATGTCTCTGGCATAGGTTTCAAAGTCATAGCCAATGTATTTTGGAATATGTGCATCGCTTCCGACAGTGATGATCTCACCACCTAACTCCTTGTAGAGTTTAAGAATAGACGGATGAGGATGTGCATAAGTCATGTTTTTATACAGGCTTCCGGTATTGATCTCGATGCCCTTCCCATGTTCGATGATTGTTTTCAGAATTGCTTCAAAGACATCTGCATAATCAGAAAAGCGGAAGGCTGCTTCGCCGGATGGACAATAACGGACGGCATAGTCCAGATGGCCGTATATGGAATAATTATCAAAGGTCTGCACATTTGCAAGAATGGATTCAAAATATTCCAGTAGTGCTTCTTTTTCCGAACGTCCTTCATAGTAAGCGGGATAGTAGGGATCTTTGCCATATACAAGATGAGAGGACCCTATAATAAAGTCAAAATCATGATATTTATCTGTGTAAGCAATGATCTTGTCTGCGATATGAGACATCAGACCGAGTTCGATGCCGAGGTGGATCGTAAGTTTGTCTTTGTACTGTTCCTGCAACTTTCTTACAGCAGAAATATATCGGTCTGTATCTAACAGAAAGGTATGGCCTTCCTCGTCTTTTGGATAATCAATATCATGATGATCTGTAATGCAGATCTCAGACATACCAAGATGAATTGCCTGTTCAGCAATATCTGTAAGTCCTGTTTCAGAATCATCGGAGAATCCGGAATGTAAATGATGATCGCAAAGCTTCATATGTAAAACCTCCTGTTGACTGCAGATGTTGTGAAAATTAATGTTATTATAGCACGTTAGAAAATAAAACACAGCTACAGGGACTGAAAAAATAGTGAAGAAGAGCCGAAGATAAGAAGAAATCATACAAAAGAAGCATATATTGGTAACACAAGAATCATGTGTGAAATATCTCGAAATACGGGTTTAATGGTTGCAATAAATATGAAAATATCATAAAAAGTTGATTCTTTGTACATTTTGCAATATAGTGTTTGTTTATTTTTGCGTGAATTGGACAATTTTTTTTTGAGAAAGACTTGAAATTTACACACAAATTAGGTATGATTTTGTTGTGTGAATAGCACGATTAATTACTGCGCTTTGCAGTATATTATAAATACTTTTATTATTCAAAACTTAGGAGGAATAAAAAATGGCAGTAAAAGTAGCAATCAATGGTTTTGGACGTATTGGTCGTCTCGCATTCAGACAGATGTTCGGAGCAGAAGGATATGAAGTTGTTGCAATCAACGATTTAACAAAGCCTTCAATGCTTGCAGATCTTCTCAAGTACGATACAGCACAGGGTGGTTACTGTGGTAAGATTGGTGAGAACCTTCATACAGTTTCAGCTGATGATGAGGCTAACACAATCACAGTTGATGGTAAGACACTTACAATCTACAAGGAAGCAGATGCAAACAATCTTCCTTGGGGTAAGATCGGTGTTGACGTAGTTCTTGAGTGTACTGGTTTCTACTGCTCAAAGGAAAAGTCAATGGCTCATATCAATGCAGGTGCTAAGAAGGTTGTTATCTCAGCTCCAGCAGGAAATGATCTTAAGACTATCGTATTCTCAGTTAACCAGGATACATTAACAGCAGATGATCAGATCATCTCAGCTGCTTCATGTACAACAAACTGTCTTGCACCAATGGCTAAGGCTCTTAATGATTATGCTCCAATCCAGTCAGGTATCATGTCAACAATCCACGCTTACACAGGCGATCAGATGATTCTTGACGGACCACACAGAAAGGGCGACTTAAGAAGAGCAAGAGCAGGTGCTGCTAATATCGTTCCTAACTCAACAGGTGCTGCTAAGGCTATCGGTCTTGTTATCCCAGAGTTAAATGGTAAGTTAATCGGATCAGCTCAGAGAGTTCCAGTTCCAACAGGTTCAACAACAATCCTTACAGCAGTTGTTAAGGGTGCTGACGTAACAGTTGATGGAATCAACGCTGCAATGAAGGCTGCTGCATCAGAGTCATTCGGTTACAACACAGATCCTATCGTTTCATCAGATGTAATCGGTATGAGATATGGTTCATTATTTGATTCAACTCAGACAATGGTATCAAAGATCGCTGATGACTTATATGAGGTTCAGGTTGTATCATGGTATGATAATGAGAACTCATACACAAGCCAGATGGTTAGAACAATTAAGTACTTCGCAGAGTTAGCATAATTGACTGACAAATTGTAGTAATTAATTTGACCTTACAAGGGGTCCGGTCTTCATGGACCGGACCCTATATTTCTTTTACGGAGATGTATTTGCACTCTGTACAAATATGAAGATAAAAGTATAAAAATCAGGAGGTTTAATAGTAATGTCATTAAACAAAAAATCAGTAGATGATATTAATGTAAAGGGACAGCGTGTCCTTTGCAGATGTGACTTTAATGTACCATTAAAGGAAGGTAAGATCACAGACGAGAATCGTCTTGTAGCAGCACTTCCTACAATCAAGAAATTAATTGCTGATGGTGGAAAGGTTATTCTTTGCTCACACCTTGGCAAGGTTAAGACAGAAGAAGACAAGAAGACAAAGACTCTTGCACCGGTTGCGGTAAGACTTTCAGAGCTTCTTGGACAGGAAGTTAAGTTTGTTGCTGAGCCTGAAGTTGTTGGACCAAAGGTAAGAGAAGCTGTAGCAGCTATGAAAGATGGCGAAGTTATCTTACTTGAGAACACACGTTTCAGACCGGAAGAGACAAAGAACGGTGAAGCATTCTCTAAGGATCTTGCTTCTATCTGTGATGTATTTGTAAATGATGCATTTGGTACAGCTCACAGAGCACACTGCTCAAATGTAGGTGTTGCAGGTCTTGTTGATACAGCAGTTGTTGGATACTTAATGCAGAAGGAGATCGACTTCCTTGGAAATGCGGTAGAGAATCCGGTAAGACCATTCGTAGCTATCCTTGGTGGAGCAAAAGTTGCAGACAAGTTAAATGTTATCTCTAACTTACTTGAGAAGTGCGATACACTGATCATCGGTGGTGGTATGGCGTATACATTCTTAAAGGCAAAGGGATATGAGATCGGTAAATCATTAGTTGACGAGTCTAAGATCGACTACTGTAAGGAAATGATGGAAAAGGCTGAGAAGCTTGGTAAGAAGTTATTACTTCCGGTTGATTCCGTTATGATCGACGATTTCCCTAATCCGATCGATGCTCCGGTTGAGACAGAGATCTTTGATGCAGACAAGATGTCAGCAGACAAAGAGGGCTGTGATATCGGACCTAAGACAATCAAATTATATGCAGATGCTGTTAAGACAGCTAAGACAGTTGTATGGAACGGACCTATGGGTGTATTCGAGAATCCTACACTTGCTGCCGGTACAAAGGCTGTAGCTGCTGCTCTTGCTGAGACAGATGCTACAACTATCATCGGTGGTGGTGATTCTGCTGCTGCTGTTAACCAGTTAGGATATGGTTCTAAGATGAGCCACATCTCAACAGGTGGTGGAGCTTCCCTTGAATTCTTAGAGGGTAAGGAACTTCCGGGCGTTGCTGCTGCAAACGACAAATAAATTATGTACATGCTCCATCTGAATCGGATGGAAAAATATGCAGATAATGAAAATAATATTTTCAAGGAGATAAAAGACATGTCAAGAAAGAAAATCATCGCTGGTAACTGGAAGATGAACATGACTCCAAGCCAGGCTGTAAAATTATGTGAAGAGTTAAAGCCATTAGTTGCAAATGACGACGTAGATGTTGTATACTGCGTACCTGCAATTGATATTGTACCTGTAGTAGAAGCTGTTAAGGGCACAAATGTAGAAGTTGGTGCTGAGAATATGTACTTCGAAGAAAAGGGTGCATACACAGGTGAGATTTCAGCAGAAATGTTAGTTGATGCCGGTGTTAAGTATGTCATCATCGGACATTCAGAGCGTCGTGACTACTTCAAAGAGTGTGACTGTCTCTTAAATAAGAAAGTTAAGAAGGCATTTGAAGCAGGCCTTACACCTATCCTTTGCTGTGGTGAGTCATTAGAGCAGAGAGAAATGGGTATCACACTTGACTTCATCCGCCTTCAGATCAAGAGTGATCTGAAAGATATCACAGCAGATCAGGTTAAGAGCATGGTAATCGCTTACGAGCCGATCTGGGCTATCGGAACAGGCAAGACAGCTACATCCGATCAGGCACAGGAAGTATGTAAGGCAATCCGTGACTGCATCGCTGAAGTATATGATACAGACACAGCAGAAGCTGTAAGAATCCAGTATGGTGGATCTATGAACGCCGGTAACGCAGCAGAGCTTCTTGCAAAGCCTGATATTGATGGTGGTCTTGTAGGTGGTGCTTCACTGAAGGCTGACTTTGGAAAGATTGTAAATTACAATAAGTAATTAATTTTGCAGTAATTTTTGTAACTCATATATTTGAAATATACAAAGTTAATGCAATAAAGATACCGTAAAATACCAGATGACGACAAAATGTGCACTGTGTATTTTGCGGTATTTTTATTTTAATTGGTAATTCGTGCTAAATGAATAGATTCATACAATGTTTTTGTACATCCCGGCAATCTATACTTCGTTGACGATTATGTTTAACTGTGATATAATTCAAACGATTTTTGAACAAATTAAAAGAAAAAGGATGTAAATATGGAATATTTAAAGACATTCTGGAGCAGAAGATATCTGCTTGCTGAACTGGTAAAGAAGGGAATCAAATTAAAATACAGACGTTCGTATCTTGGTATTTTATGGTCCTTGCTGGAACCGTTGATGACAACAGCAGTATTAACTGTTGTATTCGGAACATTGTTTGACAACAAAAATAAGTTATTCCCGCTTTATATTTTAAGCGGACGTTTGTTGTATTCGTTTTTTAGCAGTGGAACAAAGGCATGTTCCAAGGCAATTCGTGCAAATGCCGGTATGATTAAAAAGGTATATGTACCAAAGTATCTGTATCCAATGTCATCGGTTCTTTTTAATTTTATAATTTTTATGATATCATTATTAGTAATGATACCATTATTTGTTTTTTGTCATCATGTGCCGAAGCTGCAGATACTTCTGATGTTTATCCCGTTGTTGATTCTGCTGCTTATGACATTCGGTGTTGGAATGATCCTAGCAACTGTTACGGTATTTTTCCGGGATATGGAATATCTGTGGGATGTATTTCTAATGATCATTATGTATACATGTGCGATTTTCTATTATCCGACGCGTTTGTTAAAAAGTGGATATTCCTGGCTGTTAAAGTATAATCCATTATATTGTGTTATACACAATTTCCGTGCATGTGTGATGGGTGATCCATTGAATTGGAATTATATGCTGTATGCATTTATTTTTTCGATAGTTGCTATTATAATCGGAACATACACGTTCTATAAGAAACAGGATAAATTTATTCTTCATATTTAAGGGGACAGGAATGGGTAAAGAAGCACTTATTGTTGATAATGTCAGTATGAAATTCAACCTGAGCAGTGAAAAGGTTGATAATATAAAAGAATATATTATTAAATCTATTAAACATCAGATCAGTTATGATGAATTCTGGTCTTTAAGGAATGTCAGTTTTACAATGAACAAGGGTGAACGAATGGGAATCCTTGGATTAAACGGTGCTGGAAAGAGTACGCTGTTAAAGGTTATTTCCGGCGTTTATAAACCAACGGAAGGTAAAGTGATCCGTCATGGGAAAGTGGTGCCTCTGTTGGAGCTTGGGGCAGGCTTTGACCAGCAGTACACCGGTAAAGAAAATATATTTTTATATGGAACTGTTCTTGGATATACAAAGGGGTATCTGGAAGAAAAATATGATGAGATCGTAGAATTTTCCGAGCTTGGGAAATTTATCGATGTGCCGATCAAGAATTATTCATCCGGTATGAAGTCCAAACTTGGATTTTCGATTGCAACGATTGCGAATCCGGATATTTTAATCCTGGATGAAGTGTTATCCGTAGGAGATGCAAAGTTCCGAAAAAAGAGTGAGGCTAAGATCATGCAGCTTATGGAGGGTGGAACAACCGTTTTATTTGTTTCTCATTCTCTTGCACAGGTTCGAAGAATCTGTGATCGGGCAATGATCCTTGACCATGGCACGTTAAAAGCCATTGGAGGAATAGATGAGATATCAAATCAGTATGAAGCGATGATAGAAGCGACGGATACTGGTAAAAAGAAAAAGTAGAAGGAGAATAACAATGAGTAAAAAACCTGTAGTTTTAATGGTACTTGATGGTTATGGAATTAGTGATAAGACAGAAGGCAATGCGATCGCACTTGCAAATACTCCTGTTATGGATAAGCTAAAGGCTGAGTATCCTTATGTAAAGGGGGCTGCTTCCGGTCTTGCAGTTGGACTTCCGGACGGACAGATGGGTAACTCTGAGGTTGGTCATATGAATATCGGTGCAGGAAGAATTATATATCAGGAATTAACCAGAATTACAAAGTCCATTCAGGATGGTGAATTCTTTGATAATGCAGAAATGTTAGAAGCTATCGAGAACTGCAAGAAGAACAATTCTGATCTTCATGTATGGGGATTATTATCAAGTGGTGGTGTACACAGCCATAATACACATTTGTATGCGATCCTTGAGTTGTGTAAGAAACAGAATTTTGAAAATGTATATGTTCATCCGTTCTTTGATGGTAGAGATACTGCTCCTGCATCAGGAAAAGGATTTTTAGAGGAATTGATTGCAGAGATGAAGAAGATCGGCGTAGGTAAGGTCGCTTCTCTATCCGGTCGTTATTATGCTATGGATCGTGATAACAGATGGGATCGTGTTGAACTTGCGTACAAGTCACTTGTAACAGGTGAGGGTGTACAGGCAGAAGATCCTGTTGCTGCAGTACAGGCATCTTATGACAAAGAAGTATATGATGAGTTTATCCTTCCTACCGTTATTACAGAGAATGGTAAGCCAGTATCACTTGTAAAGCCAAATGATTCGGTTATTTTCTTTAACTTTAGACCAGACAGAGCAAGAGAGATCACCAGAGCATTCTGCTGTGATGATTTTGATGGCTTTAACAGACCAAACGGAAGATTCCCACTGGTATATGTATGCTTCAAAGATTATGATGAGTCTATACCAAACAAGATTGTTGCATTTAAGAAAGAAGAAATCGACAATACATTTGGTGAGTATCTTGCAGCAAATGGCAAGACACAGGTTCGTCTTGCAGAGACAGAGAAGTATGCACATGTTACTTTCTTCTTTAATGGCGGTGTAGAAGAACCAAATAAGGGTGAAGACAGAATCCTTGTAAAATCCCCTGCTGTTGCAACCTACGATCTTCAGCCTGAGATGAGTGCTCCGGAAGTATGTGAGAAGCTGGTGGATGCTATCGGTTCTGATAAATACGATGTGATCATTATTAACTTTGCAAATCCTGATATGGTAGGTCATACAGGTGTTATTCCGGCAGCAATCAAGGCTGTAGAGACTGTTGATGCTTGCGTAGGAAAGGCAGTAGAAGCAGTTAAGAAGGCAGATGGTGTATTATTTATCTGTGCAGATCACGGTAATGCAGAGCAGATGATCAATTATGAGACCGGTGAGCCACATACAGCTCATACAACAAACCCGGTACCATTTGTACTTGTAAACTATGATGAGAGCTATGGTTTAAGAGAAGGTGGATGTCTTGCAGATATCGCACCTACACTTCTTGAGATCATGGAGCTTCCACAGCCAAAGGAAATGACAGGTAAATCACTGCTTATTAAGAAATAAAAAATAGGAACGTACAAATAAATGAAGAAATTTTTTCAGGAGTTTAAAGAATTTGCATTAAAGGGAAATGTTCTGGATATGGCGATCGGTGTTATCATCGGTGGTGCATTTTCAGGACTGGTAACGTCGCTGACAGACTGTTTTATCAATCCGATCATTGGATGCATCGGTGGTGCTGAAGTACAGGGTAAGATTCATCTGCTGGGAGATCAGTATATTGATTATGGTTCTTTCATTACAGCAGTGATCAACTTCATCATCATGGCGTTTATCATTTTCCTTCTGATGAAGGGAATAAAAAAGCTGTTATCTCTCGGTAAGAAAGAGGAAGCTGCGGCACCTTTAACAAGAAAATGTCCATATTGTTATGGTGACATTGATGTTAAGGCTACAAAGTGTATGTATTGTACATCTAATGTTGAACCGACAGTAAAAGCAGAAGAATAAAAATGATTGATATTCTGCATTATTCGTATTCATGCATCAGAATAAGAATGAATTGAAAATACCCGCCGGAGGATCATAGTAACAGATGATTTCTCCGGCAGGTATTTTTTTATTGCAGGAAAGTTTTTTGTCAGATAAAAACATTTTATTAAGATCATATAGAGTTTCTACGATCTGTTTACATCATATAAAATCCGATTCGTTATAAGATGAATACTTTGATAAAAAGTGTGAATACTATAAAAGAATAAAAATTGCCAATAATTGTACGGATAGAAAGGCAGAATGGAGAATCATATGAACAGATTGGAAATAATTGAAATTAAAGCAAGAGAAATACTTGATTCAAGAGGAAATCCGACAGTTGAAACAGATGTTACACTGGCATGTGGATGTAAAGGCCGGGCAATGGTTCCGTCCGGTGCATCAACTGGACAGTATGAAGCACATGAACTCCGTGATGGAGAGAAACGATATATGGGGCAAGGCGTATATGGGGCATGTAATAATGTAAATAACAGAATTGCAGATAAGTTGATCGGTATGGATGTTTCAAGACAGAACGAGATCGACAGGATCATGATAGAAGCAGATGGAACAGATAATAAGACACGTTATGGTGCAAATGCAATGCTCAGTGTGTCTCTGGCCTGCGCAAAGGCGGCTTCGATGGCACTTGGAATGCCGCTTTATAGGTATTTGGGAGGTGTTAATGCAAAAAGACTTCCTGTTCCGATGATGAATATATTAAATGGAGGAAGACATGCCGATAATACAGTAGATTTTCAGGAGTTTATGATCGCTCCAGTTGGGGCAGAATCCTTTCGGGAAGCGATGGAGATTGCCTGTGAAATCTATCATACATTAAAGATAGAATTAAATATCAGAAATTTAAGTACAGGTGTCGGGGATGAGGGAGGTTTTGCGCCGAATCTGGCAACGACATATGATGTATTAAATCTTCTTGTGGAAGCAATCGCAAAAGCCGGATATAATCCCGGCGTGGATGTGCAGATAGCAATGGATGCAGCTGCATCTGAATTATATGATGTAGCATCTGACCGGTATATCTTCCCGGGAGAGTCGAAAATGACCGGAAAAGAGATCCGAAGAAATTCAGAGGAAATGGTACAATTTTATGAGGATCTTGTTACCAGATATCCGATTTATTCAATTGAGGACGGACTGGATGAAAATGATATGAACGGATGGAAGGTTCTGACATACAGACTTGGAAAACAGATACAGCTTGTAGGAGACGATCTGTTTGTTACAAATAAAAAGCGTTTGTTAAACGGAATTGAAGATGGGATTGCAAATTCAATTCTTGTAAAGGTAAACCAGATAGGAACACTGACAGAAGCAATGGATGCAGTTGAGACAGCTCATAAAGCAGGGTATTCATCTGTGATATCACATCGTTCAGGAGAAACAGAGGATACGTTTATTGCAGATCTTGCAGTAGCCATGAACTGTGGGCAGATAAAAACCGGTGCTCCGGCGAGAAGTGAAAGAACTGCAAAATATAATCAGCTGATCCGGATTGAGGAGGAACTCGGTAAATCAGCTGTATATGGTATAGATTAGATTTACGTTATTATTTATCTTACAGGGGTCTGTACAGTAAAATCATCCGGAAGCTTATTTCCGAATTTATTATAAACTGTATGATTATAAATTCTTGTAGCTGTTATATCATAAGAAAGCATTTTATATCCTACAGAATCTAATTGCCTGATGCCGTCTGCTGTTTTTGTAAAAACAGGAAAGGCGGCATTTTTCTTTATTTTCTTTAAGACAGCCGATCCGTTTCTGCGAAGGGCAAGGATATGTCCGTAAAAGCTCCAGCCTTTATCCTTGAACTGTTCCATATCTGTTTTCTTCACATCAAGCAGCAAATGCAGAATCGCACGGTTGATACGTGTCTGAGTGATCTCTTTTGATTTTGCGGATTCAAGGATGTCATGATAGCAGCTGCATGTATCTGCCTTTCTGAGCTTATTATAAAGCTCAGGTGTCATATCGGCTGTATCCGGCATGGTTGTTTGCTGCAACAGCCGGTACTGTAATAAAGCAGAGAGATCATTTTCAAATACAGGGAATGATCTGCCATATTCAGACAAAAATAAAGAGGCAGATGCATCCGGCAGGATCTTCTTTATGGTATCAATAATATTTGAAGATATCTCAGCTTTATTTGTTTCCTGAATAAGAGATCGAATGGCGGAAGCGGAGCAGATCGTACCATTAATATCGGTGCTGTTATACGCAGCTTGTTCGCGTTTGATAATGTATGGTTTTATCGATGAATTCAATTTCTTTAAGGCGGCAAGATATTCGATCGCAAGAATATTGTTTGGTTCAGCAATAACAGAAACAGCATCCGGTAAAAGGCCGGCAAATGCTTTTGCACGTGCAGCCGGATAACTGTTACCATCTGTGATGTACTGTCGGATCAAATCTGAAAATTCGGTAGGCTCATCTATAAGAAAATTTGCAATTGTATTTAAAAGATCAACATCATCACATTCCGCACCAAAGACTAGATAATCAACAGCATGAAGTTTTTCAAGCAGGGAGACTCCGGCAAATGCGAAATCTCCGGCACTGGCTGTCGCAAAGACCATTGGAAGTTCAAATACAGCATCAATGCCGTTTGAAACAGCCATATCCGCACGCAGATATTTGCTGCAAACAGCAGGAAGACCACGCTGGATATAATCACCGCTCATAACAGAGATAATATGCTCGCATCCAAGCGTGGAACAAATCTGTTCCGCCTGATACAGATGTCCGTTGTGAAAAGGATTGTATTCTGCTATGATTCCGGCTGTTGACATATTATACCTCCGTGTTTTTTTCTTCATTATTTCATATGCTTCGCATATTCAATGCACTCGAAAAAAAACATCCCTTGCAAGCAAGTGGATTTTTCTTCATTATTTCATATGCTTCGCATATTCAATGCATTCGAAAAAAAACATCCCTTGCAAGCAAGTGTTTTTTTTCTTCATTATATTTTATATTTTATTTTCTGTAAAGTATGGTATAATTGAAATGTGCATGGTCGGCGTAGTCTGGCCTTTTTTTCGTGAAGATGTACGATTTTTATCACATGGGTTCATGTATGATGAAACAGAAGATTTCGGGAGCTGTTAAACAGAACGGATAAGAAGAAGTCTTGCAGAAAAAACAGGAGTGAATTCGATTTTCAGGATTGACATTTAAGAGAAAGGCTAGTAGTATAATAACAGGAATCGAACATTTGTTTATGGAGGTAGAAAGATGATAAAAGATGATGATAAGAAGAAGGCATTGGATGCTGCATTAGCACAGATTGAGAAGCAGTATGGTAAAGGATCTGTTATGAAGTTAGGAGATTCTTCAGCCAATATGAATATAGAAGTAATACCAACAGGATCATTAAGCCTTGATATTGCACTTGGACTTGGCGGAGTTCCGAGAGGAAGAATTATAGAAGTATTCGGACCTGAGTCCAGTGGTAAGACAACAGTTGCTTTGCATATCGTTGCCGAGATCCAGAAAAGAGGCGGTATTGCCGGATTTATTGATGCTGAACATGCGCTTGATCCGGTATATGCGAAGAATATAGGTGTTAATATTGACGATTTATATATATCGCAGCCGGATTGTGGTGAACAGGCACTTGAGATCACAGAGACGATGGTTCGCTCCGGTGCGGTAGATGTAATTATCGTTGACTCTGTAGCGGCTCTTGTTCCAAAGGCAGAGATCGATGGAGAGATGGGTGATTCACACATGGGCCTTCATGCCAGACTGATGTCACAGGCACTTCGTAAGCTGACGGCTGTTGTCAGTAAGACGAACTGTGTTGTTATCTTTATCAACCAGTTACGTGAAAAGGTTGGTGTTGTATTTGGTAATCCTGAGGTAACGACCGGTGGACGTGCGTTGAAGTTCTACGCATCCGTGCGAATGGATGTCAGAAGAATCGATACTCTGAAGATGGGTGGAGAGATCGTAGGTAACCGTACCAGAGTTAAAGTAGTAAAGAATAAGGTTGCTCCTCCGTTTAAAGAGGCAGAATTTGATATCATGTTTGGAAAGGGCATTTCCAGAGAAGGTGATATACTGGATCTTGCCGTTGCAAATGATATCGTTGATAAATCCGGTGCATGGTATGCTTACATGGGCGATAAGATCGGACAGGGACGTGAGAATGCGAAGGCATTTCTGGCAGAGAATCAGGCAATCTGTGATGAGATAGATGAGAAGATCCGGGAGAAGCTTGGTCTGGTTGAATCTGAGGATGCTGAAGAAAAAGGAACAGAGAAATAGGAACAGAGAAATAGAAAGGCTGTTTATATATGCTGGTAACGGATTTAAAACGGATTGATGATAAAAGATTCTGTCTGTATCTTGATTATGAGGCGTTTGGACCATTGTATGCTTCGGATATCAAGCGGTTAAAGCTGATTGTAGGAGAGAATACAGATGCGGAGAAGCTTACACAGTTCCGAAAAGATTATTTCTTTAAGAGAGCAATGGATAAAGCCATTGCGGCGATTAAATATTCAGAAAAATGTGAATATGATATCAGGCAGAAGCTACAAGAGCTTTGTTATGATAACGAAGTAATTGAAACTACGGTTGAGAAATTAAAAAAATATAAATATGTAGATGATGCCAGATATGCATCTGTATATGTCAGAAGTCATATTAATCGTAAAAGCAGAAGGGAAATCACATATGCGTTATCAGCAAAGAAGATATCGGATGAATGGATTGAGGAAGCCTTTGAAGAAAATCCGCTTCCTGACGAACACGAGATAGTAATGAGATTGATACAAAAGAAATGTCCGGCTTCAGAATTGAAGGACAGAAGGGATAAGGTTATTGCATATCTGCTTCGAAAAGGATATCCATATAGGTTGGTTGCGACCTGCGTAGATGATATTTTAAGAGATGAAACAGCGGTTATATAAGAAAATTTGCACAGAAAATGAGGCAGAAAATTGTTGTTTTTGTTTGTTTTCACTTGACATAATTAGTAAAAAATATTAAACTGAAATAGTTGTATAAGTGTACAATGAAAACTTAATAAGGAGGTGCTCCTGTGAGTGATGTTGCGTGGATAATCATTTATATTTGCATCCTTGTTGTATGTATTGTAGCTACATGGTTCATCGCTATTGCATATAGAAAAAATATTGCAGAAGCAAAGATCGGTAAAGCAGAAGTTGCAGCAAGAGAAATTATAGATGAAGCTCAGAAAGATGCTGAAGCAAAGAAACGTGAGATCTTACTCGAAGCTAAGGAAGATGCTTTAAAGACACGGAATGATCTTGAAAAAGAAGTCAAGGACAGACGTGGTGAAATTTCCAGAATGGAGAAACGAGTTCTTGCACGTGAAGAAAGCATTGACAGAAAGACCGAAGCAATCGAGAAAAAGGAAGCAAGTCTTGCATCCAAGGAAGGTCAGCTCGAAAAGCAGAAAGCAAGAGTGGAAGAGCTTCAGGCAAAACGTTTACAGGAACTGGAAAGAATTTCAGGTTTAACCTCTGAACAAGCAAAGGAATACTTATTAAAGACTGTTGAAGATGAAGTAAAACATGAAACAGCAGTCATGGTCAAGGAATTAGAAACCAGAGCTAAAGAAGAAGCGAACAAGAAGGCAAAGGAGTATGTTGTTTCTGCAATTCAGAAATGTGCAGTTGATCACGTTGCTGAGACAACAATTTCACTGGTACAGTTGCCAAATGACGAGATGAAGGGAAGAATCATTGGTCGAGAGGGACGTAATATCCGTACACTCGAAACAATGACAGGTGTAGATTTGATCATCGATGATACACCGGAAGCAGTTATCCTTTCCAGCTTCGACCCGGTAAGAAGGGAAGTTGCAAGAATTGCACTTGAGAAGCTGATTGTTGATGGAAGAATCCATCCAGCAAGAATCGAAGAAATGGTAGAAAAAGCGCAGAAGGAAGTTGAAACCATGATGCGTGAAGAAGGTGAAGCCGCAACTCTGGAAGTTGGTATTCATGGTATTCATCCTGAATTAGTAAGACTTCTTGGTAAGATGAAGTTTAGAACAAGCTATGGTCAGAATGCATTAAAGCATTCGATTGAGGTAGCACATTTATGTGGTTTATTGGCCGGAGAGATAGGTGTTGATGTCAAGGTTGCGAAACGTGCCGGATTACTTCATGATATCGGTAAATCAATCGATCATGATATGGAAGGTTCCCATGTACAGATTGGTGCAGACTTATGTAGAAAGTACAAAGAGTCTCCGATTATTGTAAATGCAGTGGAAGCCCATCACGGTGATGTTGAGCCAGAATCTTTGATAGCATGTCTTGTACAGGCTGCTGATGCAATTTCAGCTGCAAGACCGGGTGCTAGACGAGAAACACTGGAAACCTATACTACACGTCTTAAGAAACTTGAGGATATTGCAAATTCCTACAAGGGCGTGGAGAAGACATATGCTATTCAGGCAGGTAGAGAGATTCGAGTAATAGTTGTTCCTGAACACGTCAATGATTCCGATATGGTATTACTGGCAAGAGATATTGCAAAGCAGATTGAAAATGAGCTTGAGTATCCTGGTCAGATTAAGGTTAATATTATTAGAGAGTCTCGCGTAGTTGATTATGCTAAGTAAAAGTTTTACAGCCTGTGGAAGAAATTCCACAGGCTGTTTTTAACTATAAAGAAGATTTAAGTATATATAATTGTTTATAAATGGATGGAAGATTTACAGGAGGCGTTATTTATAGAGAGGATGTTTAGATAAGGAGAGAAATATGGAAGAACGATTTATCAGAGAGAAAAAGGAATTGGCTTATCATGCACATATATTTGATGTATATAATGATTATCTGATCCTGCCGGATGGACAGAAGGTGATATATGATCTTATCGATCATATACCCGGGTGCTGTGTTCTGCCGGTGGATGAGAATGGACAGTTGATATTTGTCAGACAATATAGAAATGCAGTGGATGATATGACATTGGAAGTGCCTGCCGGTTGTATGGATAAAGGGGAAACACCGGAACAGTGTATCAGACGCGAATTAAAAGAAGAAACAGGATATACAGCAGAACAGCTTATGTTTGTGACAAAAACATGTCTGGCGATAGGAACCAGCAATGAGATGACATATGTTTATATAGCAACTGGTCTGACGCATGGGGAACAGATGCCCGATCGGGAAGAATTTATCAAACTTGAAAAGTACTCACTGGAAGATACAATGCAGATGATTGAAGATGGAAAAATCATCGATTCAAAGACATTGATAGCAATCTATGCATATGCGAATCATGTATTAAAAAAGCAGATCAGACAGGGTATATAATATTTCATTCCGACATATAAAATACAAGTATCCTGAATGCATGGGGAGGGTGTAATGAAGAAGAATCTGCTTATCTATGTTTACGTTATTGGTCTGATCCTTGGAACTGTGCTGATAAATACGCAATTTGATATGACAGCATTTATTTCCGGTGAACCGATGGCGTGGAGCTTGCCTGTTTATGGGATGCTTGTGTTAAAACGTGGGTTGGGGCTTATATTATGCTATTGGTTTATATATATTCTTCCTGAAAAAATAAGAATGCCCGCGCTCGCCTGTCTGGCGGGATGCATAATCGGAGTGACGGTATCCATACGGGCATATAGCGGATATTTTTTTGGATGTCTGCTGTATGGTATGATAGTTTGTGTAATGGTGATGGTTTATATGGGATTGATTCGTTGGATTCTTGTAGATGGGTCGGAAAAATGTGGTATTCGTGAGCCGCAAGGGCGAAAAAAATCTGGTGAAACGATTAGTTATTATTACAATTGTATTAATAAACTGTATTTTTGAGTTAAAAATTCTGAAATTTTTTTGAAAAGAGTTTTACTACATGTGGTATACATAATTCTGGAGGAACACATGATTTGGTAAAAATAAAGAAAATACTGAAAAACCTTGATTTTACTTGTAAAAATTATGTTTGATTTTATAGAAATTTGTATTTATAATGATATTTAGTCTACATAATAAGGGGAAAAATGCGTGGAAATTTACATAGAGAAATATGTTGATTATCTCAAAAATATTAAGAAATCAAGTGAAAATACAGTAGCTTCTTACCGGCGTGATCTGGTTAAGTTTTCTGATTTCTATCGGGAGAATGGAACAGAGGATATTCGTTCGATAAATGAGACAAATATCAACACTTATATTCTGTATTTAGAAAAAAACGGAAAATCAATGGCAACTGTATCAAGAAGCATAGCGTCGATCAAGTCGTTTTTTGGATTCCTTTTTCGGGAGAAGATATTAATGGATGATCCATCGGTTAATATAAAACCTCCAAAGATTGAAAAGAAAATGCCGGATATCTTAACGATAGAGGAAGTGAACCGGCTTCTTGACCAGCCGGGAGACCAGTCTCCAAAGGAGATCCGTGACCGTGCAATGTTGGAACTGTTATATGCAACAGGAATACGTGTATCGGAGCTTGTTACATTGAAGATTACAGATGTGAATCTGAAGATGGGGTATATTGAATGCCATGACCTCAGAAAGTCGAGAATTATTCCAATCGAAGATTCGGCACAGCGCGCGCTTGATAATTATATCTCGAATGTTCGAGGAGATATGTGTAAGAATTCAGAATATTTATTCTCAAACTGCAAGGGAACACCGATGACCAGACAAGGCTTCTGGAAGATCATCAAGGTATATGCCGATAAGGCAGGAATTGATAAGGATATTACACCACATATGATTCGTCATTCGTTTGCGTCACATCTTGTAAACAATGGTGCAGATTTAAAGGCTGTACAGGAAATGTTGGGACATGCAGATATCTCAACGACACAGATTTATCTGAACAGCAAGCAGAGCCGCTTAAAAGAGGAATATCAGAAAGCACATCCGCGGGCATAAGCTGAATGCACATAGCAAAAAACATATTTGTGGGCGGTTATGCTGTATACAAGGTTAATACGCAGTAAAGTATGGATTGTACGAAAAAAAATACATGGAAATAGTTGCATCTTGTCTGTAAAATAGAATATAATCCTTTCGGTTGATAAAAGTTTAAAAGTGAAGGACGACAGGAGAAAGAAAAAATGGAGAACAATTATTACTCACCGGTACAGATTCTGGAAAATAATATAAAGGCAGGTATCAATAAAGCAAACATGGGCCTGCTTAAGATGATATTGCTTGGTATGTTCGCAGGTATGTTTATTGCGATCGGAGCAGAGGGTTCAAACCTTGCAGCTCATAATCTGACAGGCGTTGGTGTTGCAAGAACGTTAACCGGCGTGATCTTCCCGATCGGTCTTATGATGTTAGTTGTAACCGGCGGTGAGTTATTTACTGGAAACTGTATGCTTACAATGGCACTTGCAGACCATAAGATCAAAGCATTACAGATGATAAAGAACTGGGGCGTTGTGTATTTCAGCAATATGCTTGGATCTATATTGACAGCAGCTTGTGTATATGCTTCCGGTCAATATGATTACTCAGATGGAGCACTTGGTGCATTCACGATCAAGGTTGCCATGGGTAAGGCAGATATCGATATCAGCAAAGCAATCTTTTCCGGTATCCTTTGTAATATTCTGGTATGTATCGCAGTATTGATGAGCAGTGCAGCGAAAGATCTGATCGGTAAGCTGTTTGGAGCATTTTTTCCAATTTTAATCTTCGTTATCTCAGGGTTCGAACACTGTGTTGCAAATATGTACTACATTCCGGCAGGAATCATTGCATCAGGCAACAGCAAATATGTAGATAAAGCCTGTGAGCTTTATGGATATACATCAGCACAGATTTCAGATACACTTACAGTTGGCGGTTTTGTTCATAACCTGTTGCCGGTTACACTTGGTAACATTATTGGTGGCGGCATCATTGTATCACTGGGACTGTATGCAGCGCATCTGGTACTTGATAAGAAAGAGAAATAAAAAAGAAAACAGTATTTTAGATATGATAAAAAAGACCTTGTAGTTATGTACGACTACAAGATCTTTTTTTGTAATTTTAATATACTATATGTCAACATATATTTAGAAAATATAAATATATGTTGACATATGTAATACGTATATGCAATACTATAATTGCAACCATTATATTGCATAAAAGGGAGGAAAAATGAAGAAGATAAAAAGAAATATAATATTATTAGCATGTTGTATTACATTATTTAGCTCATTTGTTGTTTCGGCAACATCGGCGAGCAACTCTATAACTGATGGGGTTGCAACATTAACAGGATCGGCGCGTATGTATGATTATAGTAAGAAAAAAGATAAATGCATCATGACTGCAGCATTTGGGGGAGGAAATGCATCTGAAGTTACATCAGGTTCGATATCTGGTAAAATACAGGGTATAGATGTAAAAGTAAAAAGATTGGATACAGGTTATTTAGATAAAAGCAATAAAACCTATTCTGATTCAAAAATTGTTAGTGATGCGTACAGTGTTTTTACTGTTACAATATCATTAAAAGGTGCAGATTCTAAAGAAATATATGCACACGATTAATATATAATACAAGAAGATGTACATATAATGGTTGTAGATTATCAAAGGAAGTTAAAATGAGGATAAGAGATAAAGAATTTTTTAGATTGTTTTTGATCGTATATACACTTATGTTTGTGATTATTTTTCAGTGCTTTGATATTATTAATAAAATGCAGGCTGAGTTAAAGGGAAGGTTATATAATGGCAATTATTCTAATTTGGCGGGAATTGAAACAAAGTGTGATGTATGTATGAATCATCTTAAGGCAGAATATAATCAGGCGGGTGAACTTGAAGCTATGTCGATTGATGTTCCAGATAAGCATAGACAGAAGGAACATCTTGAAACTGCCAAAATGATTATAAAAGCAATGTATGGAAGAAAGTTCACAGTGTATTCATATGCCAATGTTCGGGTTAGTGGAATGCTTCAGGAAAGGTCAGAACTGGCAGTTTTTTCATTGAAGGATGAATTGCCATTTAATATCACTAAAGGACGATCAATATGTTCGGACGATTTAGAGAAAAAAGCTCGTGTTGCAATTGTATCTGAGGATATGATAAATACAATGGTGAAAAAAGAAGAATATTATTACATAAAAATTAATAATGAAGAGTATCAAGTTGTTGGAATTTATGAACCTGTTGCAGATAAGGCAGATGTGTGTTTTGCCTATTTTCCTCAAACAGAATATCAATTTGAGGAATTCTGCAGGAATTTTATAGATAATATTTTTTCAATTTCTAATATGAAGTGGGGAATATTTGGAGTTTATATTGGATCAGAAAATAGTTTTGATATAAATGAAATAGATGAATTTATTTCGGAACTTGAAAAAATATCCGATACAACATTTGATATAAAAGTAATAGATCGTTCGATTGCATCACCGAATGAAAAAATAAAAGTGTTAATTATAATATATGTATTATTGTTATTCTTTTGTATTGTTGTTTATATTCAGGTGATTGATATGTTTACAAAAAAAAGATATAAAGATTATGTAATATATCGTGCCTGTGGTTGCAACTGCAATATGATCGCAAGAAGATTATTTATGGAGATGCTGCCAATGTTTATCTGTTCATTTATTGCAGTTTTTATTGCAAATAGCGTATATAATGTCTGGCTGACAGATTCTGTATGGTATAGTATTTCATATGAAGGTGTTGCGTTTATGGCAGGAACATCGGTTGTTCTTGTTTATATGTCAATTTTCATCATAATTATGAAGTTGCGTCGGATTAATCTGGCAGAAGGGATTATGGATCTATAAATGAAACTTAGGTATTTATGGAAAATCACGTTGGATAATGAATGGAAACAAGGAATTCGAAGTTTTTTTAATGTTATTCTATATATTGTTGGAATTACAATAATTGGACTTCTGGTGTATTTTGTCAGTCTTGAAACAGATACGAAGAAGTCGGTAGAGCGTTCTATACGAAAAGAAATAAAAACATTAGGAAGCATAAGTATTGAAGGGAATCCTTCAGATATTCAGTATAATTCAAATTTTAATCTTTTGAAAGTTGTTAAAAGTTTTAGTGGCATAGATGCATGTTCATCTGGATGGGGAAATGGTTCACTGGCAATATCCGGAGACTGGCGTATCGAATATGATGCATCGGAATACAGAGATGAAGACTTGAAATTACTGCAAGATATACAAAAAAAGAATGTTTATGATCCCGGATATGCAATACAGGGGAAAAGTTTGGAAACTACCTGGCTAGACGCTGGAGCGTGGGATATGATGAAAATTGATCTGCTGCAAGGCAGATGTCCTTCTGAGATTGATTATGCTTTATATGGTGACGCGATTCCAATCTATCTGGGGTATCGTTATAAAGATAAAGTGCAGCCGGGAACCCGCCTTATACATGGAGAAGAGGTTTATGTTGTAGAGGGGATTCTGAAGAAGAACAGTGTATTAGCTCCAAATAGTGATGATCTGATGAACATGTATCCGGAAGACCAGAATGCGATACCCTATCAAATACTTGATTATAGCATTTTGATAATTTTAAATTCAGAAATGGACAATACATATAATTGTTTTTTTACATTAAAAGATGGTTATTCATTTGATGATGTTCAAAGTTATCTGGATGCGTTAAATTTGAACCCGGATGTAGAATTTTACATCAATAGTGTAGAAAAATATCTGGATAATATGAGCAGGGAATCAGAAAGAAAAGAAATGACTGGGTTATTTGTGTATGTCACTGTGATTGTGTGTTTGATTCTGTCGTGCTTTGAAATTAACACGATATTGGCACAGAGAAGAGAGTTTGGGATACTTCTTGCTTATGGGTTATCGCATAGAGATATTATAAAGATGGTATTGATCGATAATATAAAAAAAATGATCATTGCAATTCTGATTATGACGTGCGTAATAGCCGGTAAACTGGCAGCGAACATTATGGTAGAGAATATGACATTTTATATGTTGAAGAATACGATTTACAGTCGGTTAATCTTGACGATTGGAATGATAGGGATATTGCTTGTTCTTTTGGTCTGTATTGTACCGTCAATTCTGTTAAAGAAAATATCTCCGGCGGAATTACTTGGAGGAAAATAAATGATTCAATTAAAAGAAGCAAAAAAAATATACAAAAATGGCAGGACAGAATATCCTGCGTTGAATGGGATAGACCTGACTATAGAAAATGGAGAATATGTTGCAATTATTGGAACATCCGGATCGGGAAAAAGTACACTTTTAAATATCATAGGTGGGATGGATCAGACAACAGATGGTCAGTATCTGTATGATGAAAAGAATGTTAGCAAAATGAATTCTCATGCGCTTCATTTGTTTCGAAAGGAATATGTGAGCTTTGTATTCCAACGATTTGCACTATTGAATCAGTATAGTGTATATGAAAATGTCGAAGTACCGCTTTTGGCAAAGGGAATAGAGAAGAAAGAACGTAAGAAAAAAGTTCTTTCCGCATTGATGCAGGTTGGAATTCAGGATTTGTATAAGAAAAAGCCAAGTGAACTTTCGGGTGGGGAACAACAGCGGTGTGCAATTGCCAGAGCTTTGGTTATGGATACTCCTGTTGTACTTGCGGATGAACCGACAGGTTCTCTGGATAAAAACTCAGGCATTAAGGTTATGGAACTTTTAGAAGGACTGCATGAGCAGGGAAAGACCTTGATAATTGTAACACATGATATGGATATAGCAGAACATGCTGATCGTATAATACAGATTGAGGATGGAAAGATTGTTGCTGATACAAAAAAGAATTAAAAAATATTTATTATTGATAGGCGGAATTGTTATATTGCTTTCAGGTTGTGAAAAAAAAGAAAGTGATGATATGTTTGTGCTGGATCAGGAGGAAATGTCGATACAGGGAGAAGTTCAAAATAGTGAATTAGGGAAAAAAATGAAGGTACCGCAAAGCATCGATTGCAAGATGAAAACAGAAGATGCCGACTTACAAGCAATATTGATATCAGATAAGTCTGTCTGTATTCCAGATGTAGAACAACTTTATACAATGAAGTGCAGCAGAGAGAGACTGGATGCATCATACAAAAAGAAGATTTCAGAAGCAATATTTGGCGAAACAGTCCTGTATATATATGATGGCACCCCATTAATATCTGAATGTGATGAACAAATCCAATATTGCAAAAACAAGCAAAATATTTCGGATACCTTTTATAAACAATATTACCAGGCGAGTATTGAGGAGCTAGAGCAACAGAAAAAAACTGCACAGGAGATAAGAGAAAAGAATATTGATTTTTCGGCGGATCAGTACATTGGTATGATTAACGATCAAAAATATCTTCTTACATTTTATGGAAACGAAGACTATTGTGAATCCTTTGAACTAATGTTGTATCCGGAGAATTCAATGGAGAAATTTTTTGAGATTGATAACGGATATGGATTTGTTCAACCGACAGATATCTTGTCTGAAAATGAGTTGCTGTATTCGGATCTTTTGAATTATAGTGAAAATGAAGAAGATCTTTCAGCCGGGAATCGATGTAGTAAAACAATAGAGGAAGCGATAGATACCGCTTTGGGCTATGCTGGTGCATGTGTCTCATTGCCTGTTGATACGGGATGTGTAGAACCATTTTGTGTATCCTATATAAAGGGTGAAACAGAGGAAGAAGTACTTTTGTGTGATGGATATTCTATAACATTTCTTCCGAAAATTGAACAAGTTACTCCTTTTGTGTCAGATTTGTATTATGTAGAAAGTATAGCAGGCCAATATGACAACAGAAATGACAGCCAATCAAGCATTATGACAAATGGTTCAATATTACGCATTGTAATATCTTCGAAAGGTGTGGTTGGCATTGGTTGTGTAATGCCGGTGAAACAGGATGAAAAAGCGAAAAAAGTGGAACAGCTTTTAACGTGGGATGAGATTATGGAAGCCTTGAAAAATGGCTTGCCGGAATACATCAAAAAGCATGGTGCGTCATATTCGCAAATTGCATTTAATCATGTAGAACTAACATACTATTTAGAAGAAACAGAGGAGGGATATTGTTATATTCCTGTATGGCTTTTGGCAAATATTGATGCGCAGTTACAGGTTCCAGATCAGCTTATTCTACTGGATGCAAGAAATGGAAGATTTGTAGAAATAAAATAATATTCCAGATATACAAAATACAACTGCCCTATATAGAATAACATTGTGAAGATTTCGTTTTTCGATGTATATTGCCAGTAAATACAAATGCTTGTTTGATCCGTAGGTGAGTTAACACAGGAGTATTACGAATCAGGCATATGCATCGAATAGAAATCGCAACAAGTTATCTGTATAGGGCAGTTTGGTTGTATGTAGGGAATCCCATGCTGTAGAGGAAAGCCCTCCACTATTTATAGAACTCCACCAGCTTGTCCATTCTTGCGGACATATTATCAAACAGCGCATTCACGATCGTGATCGCAGCCATAGATTCTACAACGACTACAGCACGGGGACCGATGATCGGGTCATGTCTGCCACGGATCGATACATCGATATTTTCACCGGATTTGTTGATCGTTTTCTGCGTGCTGGCTATCGATGGCGTTGCCTTGAAATGGCAGGTGAGTAACAGATCAGAACCGTCGCTGATTCCGCCAAGGATGCCGCCGGCATGGTTCGAGTTCTTATTTATAACACCATCTTCGATATGGAAACCGTCATTATCATAAGAACCGGTATTTTCGGATACCATGACGCCATCCCCGATCTCAACCGCTTTCACAGCACCGATCGACATAAGGGCTTTGGCGAGATTTGCATCTAATTTATCAAAGACCGGATCACCCAGACCTGCCGGAACACCGGATACGATACACTTGACAGTAGAACCGATCGAATCATTTTGTGCCATGATATCAGAAAGATATGCAGATGCAGCTTCGTAGCTTTTTGCATCCGGCATGTTCAGCTCATTCTTTGAGATATAGTCTGCATCAAAGTCGACAGGGTCGGATACGATATCACCAATCGATGAGACATAGGTTGTAAATGAGATATTCAATGTCTTTAAGATCTTTGCAGCGATCGCACCGGCAGCAACTCTGCCGATCGTTTCTCTGCCGGAGGAACGGCCACCACCACGGTAATCACGAAAACCATATTTCTGATCGAAGGTATAATCAGCATGTCCCGGACGATAGTAGGTAGCGATATCCCCATAATCACCGGAGCGCTGGGAGGTGTTCCGAACCATCAGTGAGATCGGAGTGCCGGTGGTCTTTCCCTCGAATACACCGGAAAGGATCTCTATCTGATCGGATTCCTTTCTTGGCGTTGAGAACTGGGAGAAGCCCGGACGTCTGCGGTTTAAGTATACCTGAATATCATCCTCGGTGAGCGGAAGACCGGCAGGACAGCCGTCAACGACAACACCGAGTGCTTTTCCGTGGGATTCCCCCCATGTAGTGATCTTGAATTTATTTCCAAATGTTGAACCTGACATAATATGTTATCTCCTTTATGTAGAATAAACACAGACGGCATGTTGCATTTGATGTATCTGTGTCAGATGCCGGAAGAACAGTATATTTATATTGCTCTCCATACCATCACGATGCTATTATATAGTAGTTGAAAAACAAAAAGCAACAGAAAATGCTTTTTATATAGCAGTTGAAAAACAAAAAATGCTATTTGTGCTGTGAAAAACACAGAAAACACGGAAAACCTTGATTTTAAAGTTGACACACCTTTGAAAGTGTGGTAGTCTGACAAAGGTCAGCCTGTACTTAGTTTAAGGAGTCTCCGTCCTTTTACCCAGTTCAGGCCAAGTATAATATTATGGAGGATTGTTATTATGATAACAAAAGAGCAGAAACAGGAAATCGTTGCTAAGTACGGCAAGGATGCAAATGACACAGGTTCAGCAGAAGTACAGATCGCACTTCTTACAGCAAGAATCAATGACTTAAACCAGCACTTCAAGGCTAATCCTAAGGATCACCACTCAAATCGTGGTCTGTTAAAGATGGTTGGTCAGAGAAGAAACATGCTTGCTTACTTAAAGAGCAAAGACATTGAGCGTTACAGAAAGCTGATCGAGAGCCTTGGCTTAAGAAAATAATTTCTGCATCACAGATAAGAAAGACAGGTTGTTCCGATGTATGTTGGGATGACCTGTTTTTTTTTGACCTGTTTTTTTTGATTCAATCTTGTATTTGACATATGAGTATGCTAAACTTTAAGAGATTGCGGCATGGCAATTCGAGACTTCTACAAGCTGTATCTATAAGGTGCGTCTTGTAGTTGTTTCGAGCCTGCTGCGGTTAATAACAGAAAAACAGGAGAAAAGAAAATGAGCAAAGAATTCAAGACTTATTCTATGGACATTGCTGGCAAGACACTTCGTGTTGATATCGGCAGAGTAGCAGCACAGGCAAACGGCGCCGCATTTATGCATTATGGTGATACAACTGTATTATCAACAATTACTGCATCCGAGAAACCAAGAGACGGAATCGACTTCTTCCCATTAAGCGTTGAATATGAAGAGAAGATGTATGCAGTAGGAAAGATCCCAGGCGGATTCAACAAGAGAGAGGGAAAAGCATCTGAGAATGCAGTACTTACATCTCGTGTTATCGACCGTCCGATGCGTCCGTTATTCCCTAAGGATTACAGAAATGATGTTACATTAAACAACCTTGTTACATCTGTTGACCCTGAGTGCAGACCGGAGCTGGTTGCCATGCTTGGTTCTGCAATTGCAACAGCTATTTCAGATGTTCCATTCTGCGGACCATGTGCAATGACACAGGTTGGTATGATCGATGGAGAATTCATCATTAACCCATCCCAGAAACAGTGGGACGAGGGTGATCTGAAGCTTACAGTTGCATCTACAAGCACAAAGGTTATCATGATCGAGGCTGGTGCAAATGAGATCCCTGAGGACAAGATGATCGAAGCAATCTACAAGGCACATGATGTAAACCTTTCTATCATTGAATTCATCAACAAGATGGTAGAAGAAGTTGGTAAGCCAAAGCATGATTATGTAAGCTGTGCAATTCCGGAAGAATTATTTGCAGCTATGAAAGAGATCGTAACTCCTGCTGAGATGGAAGTTGCTGTATTTACAGACGAGAAGCAGGTAAGAGAAGAAAATATCAGACAGATCAGAGAGAAATTCGAAGAAGCATTTGCTGACAATGAAGAATGGCTTGCTCTGATTCCTGAAGCATTATATCAGTATCAGAAGAAGACAGTAAGAAAGATGATCTTAAAAGATCGTAAGAGACCGGATGGACGTGCGATCAACCAGATCAGACCACTTGCTGCAGAGGTTGATATCATCCCTAGAGTACATGGTTCTGCAATGTTCACTCGTGGACAGACACAGATCTGCGATATCGTAACTCTGGCTCCATTATCAGAGATCCAGAAGATCGATGGCTTAGATGAGAATGTAGTATCTAAGAGATATATGCATCATTATAATTTCCCATCATATTCTGTAGGTGAGACAAAGGTATCCAGAGGACCGGGACGTCGTGAGATCGGACATGGTGCACTTGCTGAGCGTGCATTACTTCCTGTATTACCATCTGTAGAAGAGTTCCCATATGCGATCCGTGCCGTATCCGAGACATTTGAGTCAAATGGTTCTACTTCCATGGCATCTACCTGTGCATCCTGTATGTCACTGATGGCTGCCGGTGTACCATTAAAGTCAATGGTTGCAGGTATTTCCTGTGGTCTGGTTACAGGCGATACAGATGATGATTATGTAGTATTAACAGATATTCAGGGTCTGGAAGATTTCTTCGGAGATATGGACTTCAAGGTAACAGGTACTTATAAGGGTATCACAGCAATCCAGATGGATATCAAGATCCACGGACTGACAAGACCGATTGTAGAAGAAGCTATCGCAAGAACAAGAGAAGCAAGATTATTCATTATGGATGGCGTTATGAGCAGTGCAATTCCTGCACCAAGAACACATGTTAATGAATTTGCTCCAAAGATCGTTCAGATCAAGATCGATCCTGATAAGATCGGTGAAGTAATCGGTCAGAGAGGAAAGACGATCAATACGATTATCGAGGAGACAGGCGTTAAGATCGATATCGATGATGACGGCAATGTATCTGTATGCGGTGTTGAGCAGGAGAGCATGGACAAGGCTATGAACATGATCAAGATGATCGTTGAGCCGCTTGTTGTTGGTGATGACTACAAGGGTAAGGTTGTTAAGATCCTTGACTGCGGTGCGATCGTTTCACTTGCACCAAACAAAGATGGTCTGATCCACATTTCAAAGCTTTCTGACAAGAGAGTTGCAAAGGTAGAAGACGTTGTAAATGTAGGCGACGATGTTGTTGTTAAGGTTATCAAGATCGATGAAAGAGCTGGACGTATCAGTCTCAGCTTAAAGGATGTTGAGAATAAATAAATAAATACAAAAATTATACGGGAGGGTATGTGTGTGAAATACGGACATTTTGATGAAACCAGAAAAGAATATGTAATAGACAGACCGGATACTCCTGCACCTTGGGCGAACTACCTTGGTTCGCCTGCCTATGGTGCGATCATCTCTAATAATGCAGGCGGTTACAGCTTTGAAAAGAGCGGTGCAAACGGAAGAATCATCCGTTACATCTTCAACAGCTTTGATCAACCTGGAAGATATGTATACTTAAGGGATGACGATACTTCAGATTTCTGGTCAGCATCCTGGCAGCCGGTAGGCAAGAGCCTGGATGAGTATAAGAGCGAGTGTCATCACGGAACTGCTTATACCAATATCATGGCAGATTATTCCGGTATCCATTCTGAGGTACTTTATTATGTACCGCTGGATAAGACACATGAGGTATGGAATGTAACTCTTACAAACAAATCCAATAAGACCAGACATCTGTCTGCGATCGGTTTCTGTGAATTTACAAACGACTGCAACTATGAGCAGGATCAGGTAAACTTACAGTATACATTATTTATTTCAAGAACCTACTACAGAGATCAGAAAATCCTTCAGGTGATCAATGAGAATGTAGTGAATGATTCAGTGGATGGAAATGCTGTAAACAAGCGTTTCTTCGGACTTGCAGGCAGTGAAGTTGCTTCTTACTGTGGAGATAAAGAAGAATTCCTTGGTATGTATCACACATATGCTGATCCGATTGCTGTTATCAATGGTGACTGTGGTAATAAATTAAATTATAACGAGAATTCCTGTGGTGCACTTCAGACAAAGATCACACTTGAGCCGGGCGAATCAAAGACATTTTCATTTATTCTTGGCATGAAGGATGAAGCTACAGCAAATGAGATCATGAAAGCCTATGAAGATGAGAAGACCTGCGCTGCAGAGCTTCAGGAGCTGATCGATTACTGGCATGGCAAGTTAGATAATTTCCAGGTTAAGACACCAAGCGAGTCATTTAACAACATGATCAATACATGGAATTCTTATCAGTGCTTTATGACCTTTATCTGGTCAAGAGCTGCATCCTTTACATACTGTGGTCTGAGAAACGGTTATGGCTACAGAGATACCGTACAGGATATTCAGGGTATCATCCATCTTGCACCGGAAATGGCACTGGAAAAGATTCGTTTCATGTTATCCGCTCAGGTAGATAATGGTGGCGGACTTCCGCTGGTTAAGTACACACACAACCCTGGTCATGAGGATACACCAGATGATCCATCTTATGTAAAAGAGACCGGACATCCTGCATATCGTGCAGATGATGCATTATGGTTATTCCCGACCATTTACAAATATATCGCAGAGTCAGGTAATATCGGCTTTATAGATGAGGTTATCCCATTTGCAAATAAGGATGAAGGAACTGTATACGAGCATTTGAAGAGAGCAATCGACTTCTCTATGAACCGTCTGGGTGACAATGGAATGCCTGCAGGACTTCATGCGGATTGGAACGACTGCTTAAGACTTGGCAAGCGTGGAGAGTCTACATTTGTAGCAATGCAGCTTTATTATGCAATGACTGTAATTAAGTATTTTGCAGAGTTAAAAGATGATGCAGATTATATTGACTATATCAATGAGATCCAGTATAAGATGGGTAACACCATTCAGGAGAAGTGCTGGGAGGATGACCGTTATATCCGTGGATATAAAGAGGGCGGTATGGTGATCGGTTCCAAGAATGATCCTGAAGCAAGCATGTGGCTGAACCCTCAGTCATGGGCAGTTATCAGTGGCCTTGCTACCAGAGAACAGAGCGAGCTTGCATTGGAATCTGTTCACAGAGAATTAAATACACCATATGGTGTCAGACTGATGTTCCCGCCATATAAGGAGCATGCGTTTGACGGAGCATTAATGCTTCTGTTCAATGCAGGAACAAAGGAGAATGCAGGTATCTTTTCACAGCCACAGGGCTGGATCATCCTTGCTGAAGCATTGATGGGACATGGTAATCGTGCATTTGAATACTTTGACGAGAGTTCACCGGCGTCTATGAATGATAAGGCCGAGGTTCGTAAGTTAGAGCCTTACTGCCATGGTCAGTTCACGGAGTCAGTTGGAAGTCCTTATGAAGGCCGTTCCCATGTTCACTGGCTGACAGGAACAGCATCTACCTGTATGGTTGGATGTGTTGAAGGTATCATGGGTATGCGTCCTGATTTCTATGGAATTAAGATCGCGCCTGCAGTACCATCTGACTGGAAAGAGTTCGATATCACAAAGAACTATCGTGGTAAGAAGTTAAATATTCATGTTACAAATCCGGACGGACATGAAAGTGGCTGCCAGAGCATGACTGTAAATGGAAAGGTAATGGAAGATAACTACATTCGGTTTGATGAACTGGATGATGTAAATGAGATTACACTCGTTATGTAATTTATGAATAATTTCATATAAAGTATCAAACAATAGGCAGGAAGAAATGAAAAAATCTTCCTGCCTGTTATTTTTTTGCAAAAAAGTTATGGTTGAATGGAAAAGCAAAAATGATATTCTATTTATACAGGCGGAACATTTCTGACGATAAGAAAGGAAGTCGTTTATATGGATCAGGAATTAAAAAGACAGGACCTCATTGTAGAAAATGGTCAGATCATCATAAATGGAAACAAAGAAAAATATAATATATTGTTACTTGATATCATCGGGGAGATTGAGGGGCATGTCAGTCTGCCATCTGATACCAAGACTACAAAATATGAGCATGTATTGCCGGAGCTTGCGGTTGTTCAGGATGATGAGAGCATCAAAGGTGTACTCGTATTATTAAATACAGTGGGCGGGGATGTAGAAGCTGGTCTTGCAATAGCAGAGATGCTGGCATCGATCAGCAAACCGGTTGTTACACTGGTGCTTGGAGGAAGTCATTCGATCGGTGTGCCGCTTGCGGTATCGGGTGATGTATCATTTATCGTACCGACAGCAACAATGGTCGTACATCCTCTCAGAGTGTCTGATACCGTATTAGGTGTGAGACAAAATTACGAATATATCGAACGGATGCAGGATCGAATCATACAGTTTACGTCCTGCCATTCCAAGATCGATGAAGACTCATTAAGATCGATCATGTTCAATACACAGGAATTATCCAAAGATATCGGTTCGGTTCTCGTCGGAAAAGAAGCAGTCAAATGCGGCATTATTGACCGGATAGGAGGAGTATCGGATGCATTAAACATACTCTATGACTTGATAAATTGATGGAATGATAGTAAAATAGGCTGATGGTTCGTTTTTTTACGGCTTTTGGCCAGTACATAGAAAAACGGTATAGATAGAGAAAAATAATAAAACAGTGCTGGTTCATACAGCAGATCGGAGCAATTATGTCACTATTAGAATCAATCATTATGGGAATCATTCAGGGAGCAACCGAGTTTCTTCCCGTCAGCAGCTCAGGACATCTCGCAATTTTTAAGAACATGTTTCATGTAAATACAGATACAGGTATCATGTTTGATATTCTACTTCATTTTGGTACGTTGGTTGCCATCTTTATTGTGTATTGGAAGGATATTGTTGAACTGATTGTAGAAGGATTTACTATTATCGGTCTTGCCTGCTGCAATGTAGGGAGATTTTTTGCAAATCTGTTTTCCAAGGAGAAGAAACCATATCGTAAGATCATTGAAACGGAATACCGTAAATTTGTAATGCTTGTTATTTTATCAACACTTGTAACTATGGTGATCGCACTTCCGTTTGAGAGCAAGATTGAAAATGCCGGAAATACTTTATTAGTTCCGGGATTTTGTCTCTGTATCACATCTGTGATCTTATTTATTGCTGATCGTGTTCAGAAGGGTAATAAAGGACCTGCAGAGGCTACATATAAGAATTCGTTATTTATCGGTCTGGCGCAGGGTATTGCAACTCTTCCCGGTATTTCCAGATCGGGTTCTACGATTACAGCAGGTCTGGCATGTGGATTCAACAGAGAATTTGCAGTAAAATATTCATTCATCATGTCGATTCCGACAATCCTTGGAGCATGTATTCTTCAGATTCCGGATCTGGCAGGAGCAAGTCTTACCGGGTCAGAGATCCTGAATTATGTGAGCGGTATGATCGTTGCGGGCGTTGTAGGCTTCCTTTGTATCAAAGTGATGCTGAAATCAGTAAAGAACAATAAATTCAAAGGATATTCCATCTATTGTTTATGCGCAGGTGTGATATCTGTTGTTTATTATTTTGTACGTTAATTTAAGTAAGTAAGTGGGAGAAGAAAATGGCTGAAACCAGAAAGAAAAATGGGACGGGAAAGAAAAATAGTACAGCTAAAAGGTCAAATACAGTATCAAACCCCAATACATCAAAAAAGCAGATGGAACAGCAGATAGAAGAAGATAACAGGGAAGTACGTCTGGAAGTAATCCTTTTAGTCATTCTTGCTTTTTCCATATTTTTGATGATCGCTAACTTTGGCAAATGTGGAAAGGTCGGCGATGCAATGTCCGGGTTTCTGTTTGGGGTGATCGGATTTGCTGAGTACATATTCCCGGTGTATCTTTTTATATCATCGGCATTTGTTATTTCCAATTTGGGCAATAAAAAGGTCAGAAATGAAGTAATCTATATCGGTGTGGTTCTGATGATCATATCGATGATCAGCCAGATGATCTTCACAACTGATTATTTATCGGTAAAACAGTTATATCTGGATGGATATAAGGAGCATATGGGCGGTGGAATTATCTGTGGCGGTCTGTTCTTTATCTTCCGGAATACGATCGGTATTGTGGGTGTAACATTGGTAATTATACTTGGTGCGCTTGTTATGTTTGTTCTGATCACAGGAATCTCTGTGATTGATACCTTTAAGAATCTGATCAACAGTTTTTACAGGGAAGAAGAGTATGAAGAACCGGAGCAGGAACACAGACCGGTCAAGAAGAATAAGAAAAAGTCTGCAAACAATCAGGTAAGGCTTGAGAATCTGAAAGTTTATGAAAGCGATGAAAAACATAAGGGTAAAGCGAAAGACTTCTTTGAGAATGAGGATGAGATCCATGAAATAAATGTACCGGATGACGATTTCCTTACATTTAATAATGATGTAGAGAAGATTGTACTTCATGATGAAAGAGAAGAACAGATACCGGTATCGTTTTCGAAGAAAACGTCGGTTACAAAGAGCAGGAGAAAATCAGAGCCTGCTTCTGTGAAAACGGCAGCCGGTGTTTCGTCGGCAGTTCCTATGGGTGATACACAGGAGATTCCTGTTCAGCAGACAAAAGACATTTTTGATGCTGAATTTGATGATGAGGAAGATGTTCTTTCCGGTGCGATCAATGGAAATGAGCATCCGGAGGTTGTCAGTGTGATACCGGATGATTATGATCCGGATATGGATTCTGCATTTTCCAGTGTGACAGGAAAGGCAGAGAACTCTCAGACGGTGAAGAAGCCTGCACCGGCGGCAGACAAGCCCGGACAGAAGAACTATAAAGAGGGAGCGAAGTATAAATTTCCGGGACCCAATCTTCTGGCACAGCCGCCGAAGAATCACAATGCGAACCGGGATGCACAGGTACGCTCTACAGCGATCAAGCTGAAGAATACATTGGAAAACTTCGGTGTTAATGTTACGATCACAAATTATAGCTGCGGACCGGCGGTTACCCGGTTTGAGATGCAGCCGGAGCAGGGCGTGAAGGTCAGTAAGATCCTTGGTCTTGCCGATGATATTAAGTTAAATCTTGCAGCTGCGGATATTCGTATCGAAGCCCCGATCCCCGGTAAGGCAGCAATCGGAATCGAAGTGCCAAACAAAGAAAATTCAATCGTTGCATTCCGTGAACTGGTGGAATCGGATAATTTCAAGAATTCCAAATCTAAGATCGCGTTTGCAGTCGGTAAAGATATCAGTGGACAGGTTATCGTTACGGATATTGCCAAGATGCCGCACCTTCTGATCGCCGGTGCGACAGGTTCCGGTAAATCGGTCTGTATCAATACGCTGATCATGAGTATCTTATATAAGGCAAAACCGGAAGAAGTAAAACTGATCATGATCGATCCGAAGATGGTTGAGCTTGCCTGTTATAATGGCATCCCGCATCTGCTGATCCCGGTTGTAACCGATCCTAAGAAGGCATCCGGCGCACTTAACTGGGCAGTAGAGGAAATGACCAGAAGATATCAGATGTTCGCAGAATGTGGAGTCAGAAATATACAGGGATATAATGACAAAGTAGAACAGGCACTTGCTTCCGGATCAGTAGATGATGAGAAGCTAAAGAAGATGCCGACGATCGTTGTGATCGTGGACGAGCTTGCCGATCTGATGATGGTTGCTCACGGAGAAGTGGAAGATGCGATTGTCCGTCTGTCACAGCTTGCCAGAGCGGCAGGTATCCATCTGGTTATAGCAACTCAGCGCCCATCGGTAGATGTTATTACCGGTCTGATCAAGGCAAATGTTCCGTCGAGAATTGCATTTGCTGTATCATCCGGTGTAGATTCCAGAACCATCTTAGATATGAATGGTGCAGAGAAGCTTCTTGGTAAGGGTGATATGTTATTCTATCCGACCGGTTATCCCAAACCGGTTCGTGTGCAGGGAGCTTTTGTTTCGGATGAAGAAGTGTCAGCCGTTGTGGAGTATCTGAAGAAACAGAACGGTGTCGGAACTTATGATGATGATATATCTAAGTCTATTACACAGACCGGAGCGGCCGGTGCACCCGGTATGAGCGGTGGAAGTGATAAGGATGATTATTTTGTAGAAGCCGGACGCTTTATCATTGATAAAGAAAAGGCCTCGATCGGAATGCTGCAGCGCGCGTTTAAGATTGGCTTTAACCGTGCGGCACGTATCATGGATCAGCTTGCAGGTGCCGGGGTTGTAGGCCCGGAGGAGGGCACAAAGGCAAGAAAGATACTTATGACGCAGGAAGAATTTGACGAATATATAGATAATAATCTATAATACAGATTCAAATGATATTTATACAGGGAAAATGCCGGTGAAGGGATATAGCGTGCATAGGCAGATTTTACCTGATATAGGATAAAATTACACTCAGGGAGGACATATTAAATGTTAAACGACATCGAAATTGCACAGCAGGCAGAGATGAAGAATATAAAGGAGGTTGCGGCAAAGCTTGACATCAAAGAAGATGATATCGAGATGTATGGCAAATATAAAGCAAAGTTGTCAGATGAGCTTATCGCTTCCGTACAGAAAAATGAGAATGGTAAGCTGATCTTAGTTACAGCGATCAATCCGACTCCGGCAGGAGAAGGAAAAACAACGATCACAGTCGGACTTGGTGAAGCTATGGGAAGACTGAATAAGAAAGCGGTTATCGCACTTCGTGAACCATCACTTGGTCCGTGCTTTGGTATCAAGGGCGGTGCTGCCGGCGGCGGATATGCACAGGTAGTACCGATGGAGGATCTGAATCTTCATTTTACGGGTGATTTCCATGCGATCACATCTGCAAACAATCTGCTTGCAGCAATGATGGATAACCATATTCATCAGGGAAATGCACTCGGCATTGATGTGAACCGTATTGTATTTAAAAGATGTATGGATATGAATGACCGTGCACTGCGTCATACTGTGATCGGACTTGGAAAGCGTGTAGACGGTGTACCGAGAGAAGATGGCTTTGTGATCACAGTTGCATCAGAGATCATGGCGATCCTTTGTCTGGCAGCGGATTTCAATGATTTGAAGGAAAGACTTGGTAGGATCATTGTTGCATATAATTATCAGAACGAGCCTGTAACAGCAAAGGATCTGAAAGCGGTTGGTGCTATGGCTGCACTATTAAAGGATGCGATCAAGCCGAATATGATCCAGACGTTGGAGCATACACCTGCACTTGTGCATGGTGGACCATTTGCAAATATCGCACATGGCTGTAACAGTGTAATCGCAACAAAGACAGCATTAAAGCTGGCAGACTATGTAATTACAGAGGCTGGATTCGGAGCAGATCTTGGTGCAGAGAAGTTCTTTGATATCAAGTGCCGTATGAACGGACTGAAGCCGGATGCAGTTGTTCTGGTTGCGACCGTAAAGGCATTGAAGTACAACGGCGGTGTACCGAAGACAGAGCTTGGTCAGGAGAATCTGGAAGCATTAAAGAAAGGTATCGTAAACCTTGAAAAGCACATCGAGAATCTTCAGAAGTATCAGGTTCCTGTTGTCGTTACTTTAAACCGTTTCATCACAGACACAGATGCGGAACTTGCGTTTGTGGAGAAATTCTGTAAGGACAGAAACTGTGATTTCGCTCTTGCAAATGTATGGGAAAAAGGCGGCGAAGGCGGTATCGAGCTTGCAAATGCAGTATTAAATACACTTGAGAACAAAAAGAGTGATTTTAAAGTTTTATATAAAGATGAGTTGTCAATTAAAGAAAAGATCTCATGCATTGCAACAGAGATTTATGGTGCAGCAAATGTAACATACAGTCCGGAAGCAGATCGTGCGATCGCTAAGATTGAAGAAATGGGATTTGGAAACTTCCCTGTATGTATGGCAAAGAATCAGTATTCACTTTCGGATGATCCGAAGAAGCTTGGAAGACCGGAAGGATTTGATATTAATATCCGTGAAGTATATGTCAGTGCAGGTGCCGGCTTTGTGGTTGCAATCACAGGAACAATCATGACAATGCCTGGTCTGCCTAAGGTACCGGCCGCTGAAAATATCAGTGTAAATGATGACGGTGTAATCTGCGGATTATTCTAAGGAGGAATAAATTGAATATGGTTCAACTGATTGATGGAAAAGCAATATCAAAACAGATAAAAGATGAATTAAAGGAACAGGTAGCAGAGCTTTCGGCAAAAGGTATAAAGATTTGTCTGGCAGTTATTCAGGTAGGGAATGATCCGGCATCTTCCGTATATGTCGGCAATAAGAAAAAGGCATGTGCTTATATCGGTATTGATTCTTTGTCTTATGAGCTTCCGGAAGAGACAACGGAGAAAGAACTGTTAGAGCTGATCGATAAATTGAATAAGGACGATGCTGTAAATGGAATTCTGGTACAGCTTCCGGTTCCAAAACATATCGATGAGGACAAGATCATCAAAGCAATCTCACCATTAAAGGATGTTGATGGCTTCCATCCGATGAGCGTCGGAGCATTAAGTATCGGTCAGCCTGGATTTGTATCCTGCACACCGGCTGGTGTGATCCAGCTCTTAAAGCGTTCCGGAATCGAGATCGCAGGAAAAGAATGTGTTGTGATTGGCAGAAGCAATATCGTAGGCAAGCCTATGGCAATGCTGTTATTACGCGAGAATGGAACGGTTACGATCTGTCATTCAAAGACAAAGGATCTGAAAGAGGTATGTAAGCGCGCAGATATTCTTGTAGTTGCGATCGGCAGACCGAAGATGATCGATGCATCCTATATCAAAGAGGGTGCAACAGTGATCGATGTCGGAATACACAGAGACGAGAATAACAAATTATGTGGTGACGTTGATTTTGAATCAGCAAGCAAAGTTGCAGGAGCAATTACACCTGTACCGGGCGGAGTTGGTCCTATGACGATCGCAATGCTTATGCATAACTGTGTAGATTCGATCAATATAAAATAACCTGAGGAAAGAACATATATGAAAGTATTGATGGTATCATTGGGCTGCGATAAGAACCTTGTGGACAGTGAGGTAATGCTCGGACTTCTGCATAAGGCAGGACATGAGATCACAAATGATGAACATGAGGCAGAGGCAGTTGTTATCAATACCTGTGCATTTATCAAAGATGCGCAGGAAGAAAGTATTAATACGATAATAGAATACGGAGAGCTGAAGAAGACAGGATCATTAAAGAAGCTGATCGTTACCGGCTGCCTGTCACAGCGATATAAAGATGATATCCTTGCAGAACTGCCGGAGATTGATACAATTGTCGGAGCTGCAAATTATGACGCGATCGTGGATGCAATCGGATCTGAAGAAGAACATTCCTTTGTTACAGATATCAATTATATGCCGGAGGCAGTTGGTGGACGTATCGTTACAACCGGAGCTTCAATGGCATATTTAAAGATCGCAGAAGGCTGTGGCAAGATGTGTACTTATTGTGCGATTCCATATATCAGAGGAAAGTACAGAAGTATTCCGATGGAACAGCTTCTGGCATCTGCAAAAGAGCTTGCTGCACAGGGAGTAAAAGAACTGATCCTTGTTGCACAGGAAACAACACTCTATGGAGTGGATCTGTATGGTGAAAAGACACTTCCGAAATTATTACATGAACTCTGCAAGATCGAGGAAATCCAGTGGATACGTTTGATGTACTGCTATCCGGAGGAGATCACAGACGAGCTGATCGATACGATCGCGGAGGAAGAAAAAGTCTGTCATTATCTTGATATACCGATTCAGCATTCAGAAGATCCTGTATTGCGACGCATGGGAAGACGTACCTGTAAAAAGGATATTGTAGAATTGATCGCAAAGCTTCGGATCCGGATTCCTGATATTGCGATCCGTACAACGCTGATCGCAGGATTTCCCGGTGAAACAGAAGCGGATCATGAAGCGCTTATGGAGTTTGTGAATGAGTCGGAATTTGACCGCCTGGGTGTGTTTACATATTCACCGGAGGAAGGGACTCCGGCAGCATCATTTCCTAATCAGATTGAAAATGAGGTTGCAGAAAAATGGCGGGATGATATAATGGCATTGCAGCAGGAAGTATCATACGACAAGAATCAGGAGCTGCTTGGCAAGAGTCTTACAGTACTGATCGAAGGCTATGTTGCAGAAGACGATGTATATGTCGGAAGAACTTATCGGGATGCGCCCGATGTAGATGGTATGGTATTTGTTGATGCACCGTATGAGCTGATGTCCGGCACCTTTGTACAGGTTCGGATCACAGATGCAAATGAATATGATCTGACAGGGGAGATGATAGAATGAATTTACCAAACAAATTAACAATATTGAGAGTTATAATGATTCCATTTTTTGTTGTGTTTATGTATCTTGATTTTGCAGCAGCCAAATGGATTGCGCTTGGTATCTTTATCGCTGCAGCGATCACGGATACATTAGATGGACAGATCGCAAGAAGATGTAATCTGGTCACAACATTTGGAAAATTCATGGATCCGTTAGCAGACAAGCTTCTGGTATGTTCTGCAATGATCGCACTGGTCGATCAGGGACGGATTCCTGCATGGATCGTTATTATCATCATTGCGAGAGAATTTATCATTAGCGGATTCCGGCTGATTGCAGCAGAAAAGGGTGTTGTTATTGCGGCTGGTATCTGGGGCAAATTAAAGACTGTTGTCCAGATGGTCATGGTTTGTTTCCTGATCGGTAATCTTGGTGGAAAAGTGATATTTGTAATCGAACAGGTGCTGATCTACGCTGCACTTGTATTAACGGTCATTTCACTGATCGATTATCTGGTATCAAACAAAAATGTCCTGAAGGATTAATATAAAGTTAAAAGCTGTATAGTTATGAACAACTAACCACAAAATAGACAATTATGGGGAAAATGGGGTATTTTCTGACAATTACTTCCACTTTCCCCTTTTGTTTTTTAAGTAAAAATAGCAGGGATGTTCGATTGTTAAAAAGTGCTGAAAAAACTGTGTCGTAATGATAATTTTACTTGAAATAAATTCGTAAAGGCTTTACAATAAAATCGGCATAAATTTGGAATTACTTTTATGTAACTCCTAAAAATAAATTTAATGGAGGACTAGAAATGAGCAACAAACTCACCCTGTCAGCAAGCGATAGAATTAATGCATTGCTTGATGACGCAAGCTTTGTTGAAATCGGTGCTTATGTGAAAGCAAGAAATACTGATTTTAACATTCAGGATAAGGATACTCCAAAAGATGGTGTTATCACCGGATATGGTGTTATCAATGGCAATTTAGTGTATGTATACAGTCAGGACGCTAAAGTTTTAGGCGGTTCTGTTGGTGAGATGCATGCTAAGAAGATTGCAAAAATTTATGATATGGCTATGAAGATGGGTGCACCTGTCATCGGTATGATCGACTGTGCAGGACTCAGACTTCAGGAAGCTACAGATGCACTGAATGCATTTGGTGAAGTATATGGCAAGCAGGTTATGGCTTCAGGTGTTATTCCTCAGATCACAGCTGTTTTTGGTGCATGTGGCGGCGGTGCTTCCCTTGTTCCATCATTATCAGACTTCACTTTCATGACAAAGGAAGGTGCAAAGTTATTTGTAAATTCTCCAAACGCTTTAGCAGAGAACAATATTACAAAGTTAGATACTTCCGCAGCTGATTATGTAAGTGAGAATACAGCAAATGTAGATGGTGTATTTGAGACAGAAGAAGAATTACTTGGTATGATCCGTGCATTGGTTGAGGTTCTTCCAAGCTGTAATCTGGACGACAAGGAAGCTTCTGCAAATGACAATCCAAACAGAATTATCCCAAATCTTGATTCTTACAAGAACGATCCAAGAGCAGTGATCCAGAATATTGCCGATGATTCTCTTGTGCTTGAGATGAAGAAGGAATATGCAGGAGATGTTGTTACAGCTCTGATCCGTATGGATGGTATCACAGTTGGATGTGTTGGTAATCAGGAAGATACGATCACAACAGCGGGTGCATATAAAGCAGAAGAATTTGTAGATTTCTGTGATGCATTTAACATTCCTGTTCTTACACTTGTAAATGTAACAGGTTTTGCTGCAACAGTTGAAGAAGAGAAGACCATCTCAAAGGCTCTTGCAAAACTTACAAATGCATATGCAGATGCAACAGTTCCAAAGGTTACGGTTGTTATGGACAAGGCCTATGGAACAGCATATACGGTTATGAACTCCAAGGCAATCGGAGCTGATATGGTATATGCATGGCCGGATGCAGTGATCGGTACTATGGATCCTGAGATGGCAGTTAAGATCATGTATGAAGATGAACTTGCAGCAGCAGACGACAAGCTTGCCTTCATCAAGGAGAAGAAAGCAGAATATGTTGCAGCTCTTTCAGGAGCAGCTTCGGCAGCATCCAGAGGATATATCGATGATATCATCGAGCCTGATGCTACAAGAAAGAGAGTGATCGCAGCGATCCAGATGCTCCTTTCAAAGGAAGAGATGAGACCTTATAAGAAACACGGTACTATATAAAAGGAGTGACAACTAAATGAAGAAAAAATTATTATTAATAGTTTCTATGTTAGCTGTTACTTTTATGTTTGCCGGATGTAGTGCTTCTGATGATAACGGAGTAAAATTTGCTTATAACGATCAGGAGATCGCTCAGGTAGCAAAAGATGCCTGTGAGACATATCAGAAATATGCAAGCGCAGATGAGACCTATAACTATGTTATAGAAGCAGGCGAGGATGCAGGGGTTTCTGAAAATGAGATAGAAGCAGTCAAGTCATTCCGTAATATCGGTGATGAGTGCGGTGAGTTTAAAGATTTTACAGGTGAATACAAGATTACAGAGACAGAAGGAAATGTAATCGTTACTCTTTATGCTGACTGTACAGAAAAAGAAGCGTTGATCAAGGTAACATTTGTAGACAACAGTGCAACATATAACTTACAGAGATATCAGTTAATGAATCAGTATGGTTACAGTGAAGAGCAGGCTGATGAAGCCCTTTCTTCACAGGGTATGTACCCATATAAGTCAACTGATGTTGAGATTGCAGCAAACATGACATTTGAAGATAAGATGAAGGCAGCCGGAACCAACACCCTGATCGGTATGGCAACTGTATTCGTTGTTCTTATCTTTATATCATTTATCATCTATCTGTTAAAATTTGTTCCCGGCTTCTTTGATAAAGAAGCAAAAGCAGCCAAGAAGGCAGCTAAAAAAGCAGAAGAAGCAGCTAAGGCAGAGCCTGTTGCTGAGACAAAGGAAGAAGATGCAGGATCTGCACCGGCAGGACAGATTGTTGACATCGTTAAGACAGAAACAGGTGAAAGCGTAATGAATGATTCTGAACTGGTTGCAGTTATCACAGCCGCAGTTGCTGCTGCATCAGCAGGACAGAATGCATATACAACGTATCCAAGCAAAGATAAGCTTGTGACACGTCCGATCAGACGTATTAAGAGATAATAATAGGAGGATATATCGATGAAGAATTATAGAATTACAGTAAATGGTACATCATATGATGTTTCAGTTGAAGAATTAGCAGGTGGCGTTGCCCCTGTAGCAGCACCAGTTGCAGCAGCTCCTGTAGCAGCACCGGCACCAGCGGCAGCACCGGCACCAGCACCGGCAGCTAAGTCAGCAGGCGCAGGTTCCATTAAGGTTGCTTCTCCGATGCCTGGCAAGATCCTTGATGTTAAGGCAAATGTTGGTGATGCAGTTAAGAAGGGACAGGTTATTCTGATCCTTGAAGCTATGAAGATGGAAAACGAAGTTGTTGCTCCGGAAGATGGTACAGTAGCAAGCATCGACGTTGCATCAGGTGCAACTGTTGAAGCAGGAGATACATTAGCAACTCTGAACTAATGCTGTACTTGTATAAATCTGATAGGAGGAACGACTAAATGAGTAGTATAGTTGACGTATTGTCAAATTTAGCAAATCAGACAGGTTTTGCAAGTCTTGACTGGAAAAATTACGTTATGATCCTTGTAGCGTTCGTTTTCATGTTCCTTGCAATTAAGTTTGGTTTTGAGCCACTTCTTCTGGTACCAATCTCATTTGGTATGTTACTTGTTAACATGTTTCCAGATATAATGGCAGAAGGCGGATTATTACATTACTTCTACATGTTGGATGAATGGAGTATTCTTCCTTCACTGATCTTCATGGGTGTAGGTGCCATGACAGATTTTGGCCCGTTGATCGCAAACCCTGCAAGCTTTCTTCTTGGAGCTGCAGCACAGTTCGGTATCTACGGCGCATATTTCCTTGCTTTCCTGATGGGATTCAATGGTAAGGAAGCAGCAGCTATTTCTATTATCGGTGGTGCAGATGGTCCTACATCTATCTTCCTTGCCGGTAAACTTGGAATGGGTGGTACATTACTTGGACCAATCGCAGTAGCAGCATATTCTTATATGTCACTGGTTCCGATCATCCAGCCACCTATTATGAAAGCACTTACAACAAAGAAAGAGCGTCTGGTCAGAATGCCACAGCTTCGTCCTGTAACCAAGCTGGAAAAGATCCTTTTCCCAATTATCGTTACAGTCGTAGTTGTTCTGATCCTTCCTACAACAGCACCACTGGTTGGTATGCTGATGTTAGGTAACCTGTTCCGTGAGTGTGGTGTTGTAAAACAGCTTACAGAGACAGCATCCAATGCTATGATGTATATCGTAGTTATCTTACTTGGTACATCTGTTGGTGCAAGTACAAGTGCAGAAGCTTTCTTAAAGATCAGTACTTTAAAGATCGTATTACTTGGTCTGATCGCATTTGCATTCGGTACAGCAGCCGGTGTATTATTTGGTAAGTTAATGTGCCTGGTAACAAAGGGTAAGGTTAATCCGCTGATCGGTTCAGCCGGTGTATCTGCCGTACCTATGGCAGCCAGAGTTTCTCAGAAGGTAGGTTCCCAGTATGATCCTACGAACTTCCTTCTGATGAATGCAATGGGACCAAATGTTGCAGGTGTTATCGGTACAGCAGTTGCAGCAGGAACATTCCTTGCAATCTTTAATGTACAGTAATGATCATAATCATATGAGAATATATTCAGGAGGTTCGAAATGGCAGAAAAGAAACCGGTTAAGATTACCGAAACTGTATTACGTGATGCGCATCAGTCACTGATCGCTACCCGTATGACAACAGAACAGATGCTTCCAATCATCGATAAGATGGATAAGGTTGGATATCATTCTGTTGAGTGCTGGGGTGGTGCTACATTCGATGCATGTCTCAGATTCCTTAAGGAAGATCCATGGGAGAGACTTAGAAAATTAAGAGATGGTTTTAAGAATACAAAGCTTCAGATGTTATTCAGAGGCCAGAACATTCTTGGTTACCGTCATTATGCAGATGATGTGGTTGAGTATTTTGTTCAGAAGTCAATCGCAAATGGTATTGATATTATCAGAATTTTCGACTGCTTAAATGATATCAGAAACCTTGAAACTGCTGTTAAGGCATGTAATAAGGAAAAAGGTCATGCACAGGTTGCACTTTCCTATACATTAGGTGATGCTTATACACTTGATTACTGGAAAGATATGGCTAAGAGAATTGAGGATATGGGTGCAGATTCTATCTGTATCAAGGATATGGCAGGTCTTCTTGTTCCATATAAGGCAACCGAGCTTGTTCAGGCATTAAAGGAAGGTTCTTCCCTTCCAATCCAGCTTCATACACATTATACATCAGGTGTTGCTTCCATGACATATATGAAGGCTGTTGAAGCAGGATGTGATATCATCGATACAGCAATTTCACCATTAGCACTTGGTACAAGCCAGCCTGCAACAGAAGTTATGGCTAAGACATTTGAAGGCACACCATATGATCCTGGATTTGATCAGAACCTTCTCGCTGAGATCGCTGATTACTTCAGACCATTAAGAGAAGAGTGGATTAAGTCCGGCCTTCTGAATCCAAAGGTTCTTGGTGTTAATGTTAAGACATTATTATATCAGGTACCGGGTGGTATGTTATCAAACCTTGTATCACAGTTAAAGGAAATGAACGCAGAAGATAAGTTCGAACAGGTTCTGGAAGAAGTCCCTAGAGTTCGTAAAGACTTCGGTGAACCACCTCTTGTTACTCCATCCAGCCAGATCGTTGGTACTCAGGCTGTATTAAATGTTGTTACAGGCGAGAGATACAAGATGTGTACAAAAGAGGCAAAAGCACTGGTTGCCGGCGAGTATGGTCAGTCTGTAAAGCCTGTTGATCCGGAAGTTAGAAAGAAAGTAATCGGTGATCAGGAGCCTATCACATGTCGTCCTGCTGATCTTCTTGAAAACGAGCTTGGTAAGATCGAGAAGGAAATGATTCAGTACAAGGAACAGGATGAAGATGTATTAACATATGCATTGTTCCCACAGGTTGCTGTTGATTTCTTCAAGTTAAGAGAAGCAAAGAAGACAAAGGTTGATGCAACACTTGTAAACAAAGAGGATAAGGCATATCCGGTATAAGATTATAAAGTGTTATGTCGTTTGAAAAATGGCATATGCAGGTATACTATGGGAAGAGCAGACTGGTGGTATCCGGTCTGTATCTTCCCATGTTTATATCATGAATTTTGTTATCTGTCAGATATAGCAGAGGCAGGGGATTGTTTTGAGTAGAGGTCTAGGGAAATATCATGAATAAGAAGAAATATGTGAACCGAAATTATCTTACAACAACAAGAATTATAGCATTGGGCTTTCTTATCACAGTTATTGTAGGAACGATATTATTATCATTGCCGATTGCATCTGCAAACGGAACATGGACAGATCTCCTGACGGCTGCGTTTACATCGACGACATCCGTATGTGTGACAGGGCTGGTGGTTGTCGATACATTTTCCTATTGGAGTTTGTTTGGTAAAGGTGTGATATTAATTTTGATCCAGATCGGCGGACTCGGAATCGTTTCGATCATCACACTGTTTATGTTGTTATTCAGAATGAAGATAACCTTGAAAAGTACAATGCTGTTGCAGGATGCATTTAATCTGAACAGTAAGCAAGGACTTTTGAAGTTTACGATAAAAGTAATAAAGGGAACGTTTCTGATCGAAGGAATTGGAGCATTTATTTACAGTTTTTATTATTGCAGAGAATACGGATTATTAAAGGGAATCTGGTTTTCAGTATTTCATGCCGTTTCAGCATTTTGTAATGCCGGTCTCGACATTATGGGTGCGGACAGTTTGATTCCTTACCATTCCAATCTTTTGATGATGCTGAATACTTCTTTTCTGATCATTATGGGTGGAATCGGATTTATTGTATGGTGGGATACGGTTGAAGCGTTTCGAAGAATCCGTACAAAGAAATGCAGTATCCGGTCGGCATGGAATGGTGTTCATTTACAGACGAAGATCGCAATTTTTATGACATTGCTGTTATTGATCGGTGGTACAGTTGTTATCTATTTCCTTGAACGCTCTAATCCGGACACTCTTGGTAATTTATCCGAAAAAGACCGGATATTAAATGCTTTTTTTCAGTCGGTAACACTTCGTACGGCAGGATTTGCGGCTGTACCACAGGCAGCACTTCGACCGGTAACGGCTTTCTTCGGGGCGTTACTTATGATGATCGGCGGTTCGCCGGTTGGAACAGCTGGAGGAATGAAGACCGTAACCATTGCAGTTATTTTCTTTACATTTGCTGCCATGATCAGAAATCATGAGGATACGGAGGTCTTCAAGAGAAATATTCCGGTATCCGTTGTAAAAAAAGCAGTTGCAATTGTATTCTTAAGTATGAGTACAATATTTATAATGACGATATTATTGATGGCGACCAATGATGTGAATCTGCTGGATGCCTTGTTTGAGGTTGCAAGTGCTGTCTGTACAGTTGGATTATCCAGAAATCTGACGCCTGTTTTGAATACGGCAGGACAGATCATCATTATGATCTGTATGTATATCGGACGAGTTGGACCGATATCTATGGTGGTAGCATTTAATACACAGAACGGAAAACATCGGCTTCTTCATTATCCGGAAGAAGATGTGATCGTTGGATAAGGAGGAAAGTATGAAAAAATCATTTGCGGTAGTAGGGCTTGGGCGATTTGGAACAAATGTTGCCCTCACTTTGATGGAATCCGGTGCGCAGGTTCTGGCGATCGACAGTAATCCTGAATGTGTGAAGCGGATTTCATCACAGGTTACCTGTGCGGTGACGATCAATGTATGCGAGACAGAGAGTCTGAAAGAAGCAGGACTTGAGAATATGGATGGTGTTGTAGTTGCAATGGGTGATAATCTGGAAGCCAGTGCAATGACGATCATAACAGCAAAAGAACTGGGTGTTCCATATATTCTTGCTAAATCGAATAACGATGAAGCAGCAAAGATCCTGTCCAAGATCGGAGCGGATAAAGTTATCTATCCGGAAAAGGATGCCGGAATTAATGTTGCAAAAAAGCTCTTATGTAGCAATTTTCTGGAATTCTTTGAGATTTCGGATAACATCAATGTAGCAGAGATCTCGGTTCGACCGGAATGGGTCGGCAAGACATTAAAAGAACTTGATTTCAGAAGAAGTTATAATATGAATATCATTCTGGTAAAGGAAGACGGACGTTCGATTGACCATATCACCCCGGAGCTACAGTTAAAAGAAAGCTACAGACTGTTAGTGACTATATCGAATGAAGGTTTAAAGAGGATGATGCAATGAAAAAAATAATAGTAGTCGGTGGTGGTGCGGCCGGCATGATGGCTGCGATCACAGCTGCGGAAAATGGCTGCGAGGTTGTATTATTTGAAAAGAATGATCGCCTTGGAAAGAAGTTATTCATTACAGGTAAGGGGAGATGCAACCTGACAAATGCAGGGGATGCAGACCGCTTTTTTCAGTCGGTGACAACAAACAGTAAATTCATGTACAGTCCGTTTTATACCTTTGATAATCAGATGACGATTGATTTCTTTGAGAAACTTGGACTAAAGACAAAGGTAGAACGCGGAGATCGTGTATTTCCGGTCAGCGATCATTCATCTGACGTGATCGGAGTATTAAAAACGAAATTAAACCGAAATCAGGAGATCATAGTAGAACTACAGACGGAAGTTCAGAAGCTTATTATAGAAGATCAGGTAGTAAAAGGCGTACAGATCAAGACGGCACATGGAAAGAAAGATGTGTATGGAGATGCAGTCGTCATAACAACCGGCGGGATATCGTATCCGCTTACCGGATCAACCGGAGACGGATATCGGTTTGCCGAGAGCGCAGGGCACACGATCAAAGAGCTTTTACCATCACTTGTTCCATTTGAATTAAAGGATGAATTCTGCAAAGAACTTATGGGACTATCGTTAAAAAATGTAGAGCTTGTGATTAAATGTGGAAAGAAGTGTCTGTTTGAAGAACAGGGAGAGCTGTTGTTTACACATTTTGGCATCAGCGGTCCTCTGGTAATAAAGGCATCGGCATATCTTCATAAATATCTGGATAAGGATTTAAGCATGTATATCGATCTGAAGCCTGCGATGACAGAAGAAATGCTGGATGATCGTATCCTTCGGGATTTTAGCAAATATGCTAATAAAGATTTTCATAATTCACTTGGTGATCTGCTTCCGGTCAAACTGATCGATGTAGTCATAAAACGTTCAGGAATCGATCCGTATAAGAAGGTGAATTCAATCACAAAGGAAGAACGAAAGAATTTAGTAACCGTACTCAAACAGTTTACACTTTCGTTCCGGGGACTTCGCGGTTTTGAAGAGGCAATCATTACAAAAGGCGGCGTCAACGTAAAGGAGGTTGTTCCGTCAACAATGCAATCAAAACTTGTAGATCATCTGTATTTTGCAGGCGAGGTTTTGGATGTAGATGCACTGACAGGTGGATTTAATCTGCAGATCGCATGGTCAACCGGATATCTGGCGGGACTTGCATGTTCAGAAGGTAGTAACTAAAGTAAATGGATAAAAGGAGAGAAAAAATGAATATAGCAATTGACGGACCTGCAGGAGCAGGGAAAAGTACAATAGCAAAATTGGTAGCAGGAAAACTCGGATATATCTATGTAGATACCGGAGCGATGTATCGTGCAGTTGCACTTGCATTATTGAATGCAAAGACAGATGTAACGGATGCAGATGCAGTGGCCGAAGAGATCGCAGGGATCGAGATCACAATCTGTTATGAAGATCATGCACAGCAGGTATATCTGAATGGCGAGAATGTAACCGGAAGTCTCAGAAAAGAAGAGGTGGGTAACATGGCATCCAGATCATCTGCAATCCCATGTGTAAGAGAAAAGCTGTTAGATCTTCAGAGAAAGCTTGCAAGAGAAAATGATGTCGTTATGGATGGACGAGATATCGGTACAAACATTCTTCCAAATGCAGAAGTAAAAATCTATCTGACCGCTTCTTCCGCAGTTCGTGCAAAGAGAAGATATGATGAACTGACAGCCAAGGGAGAAACACCGGATATCAATAAAATCGAAACAGACATTATCACAAGGGACAAACAAGACATGGAACGTCCGATTGCACCACTGAAGCAGGCAGAGGATGCTGTATATCTTGACAGTTCAGATATGAGTATCGATGAGGTTGTAGCTAAGATCATCAGCATTGCAGAAAAATAAAACCGGAGTATGGACAAAATATGGAAATTATATTAGCAAAGTCGGCAGGATTCTGTTTTGGTGTACAGCGAGCCGTTGATACAGCGTATAAAGAAGCAGGGAAACAGCATGTATATACTTATGGTCCGATCATTCATAATGAAGAAGTGATCGAAGACCTGAGAAAAAAAGGAATATTGGTGATCGATGATCTTGCCGAACTTGATCAGCAGAAAGATGCAACGGTTATTATCCGGTCACATGGAGTATCGAAAGATGTTATGGATCAGTTGGAAGCCAGACATGTCAACGTGGTAGATGCGACCTGCCCGTTTGTAAAAAAAATCCATACGATCGCACAGGATGAGAGCAAAAAAGGAAACCGTATTATCATAGTTGGTAACAGGGATCATCCGGAAGTCGAGGGTATTATTGGCTGGTGTGAGACGAAAGCATATACGGTACAGAGCGTTTCAGAGGCAGAAGATTTGGTGAAAAATATAGAAAATGAGCCGAATTTTGAGCAAATTAACTTTAGTTTAGTATCACAGACCACCTTTAATAAGAATAAATTTAAAGATATTGTTGATATTATTCGAAAAAAATTGTATAATGTGTTTGTTCATGAGACAATCTGTAATGCAACGGCAGTTCGACAGACGGAAGCAAGGAACATTGCAAAGACTGTAGATGCCATGATCGTTATAGGTGGTCGAAATAGTTCTAATACTCAGAAGCTATATGATATTAGTAAACAAGAATGTGAGAATACTTACTATATACAGACACTCGTTGATTTGGATTTGACTACTTTTGAATCCGTTAGTAGGGTAGGTATTACTGCGGGGGCATCTACCCCAAATTATATTATTAAGGAGGTTCATAGTAGCATGGCAGAGTTAAGTTTTGAACAGATGTTAGAAAATGATGAAAGCAAGGCGTCAATCAGACAGGGAGAGATTATCGATGGAACAATTATCGGTGTTAAGCCGGATGAGATCGTAGTTGATATCAAGTATAAGTCAGATGGTATCATTACCAGAAATGAATATACAAATACTCCAAACGCTGATTTAACAGAGTTGGTAAAAGTTGGGGATCCAATCACTGTTAAGGTTATCAAGACAAATGATGGCGAAGGACAGGTTGCTCTTTCATACAAGAGAGTTGCAGCAGAGAAAGTAAACGAGAAATTAGAAGAAGCATTTAATAATGGTGATATCCTTACAGGTAAGGTTGTTCAGGTTGTAAATGGTGGTTTAAATGTTCTTTACGAAGAGACAAGAATTTTCATTCCAGCAAGTCTTGTATCTGACTTATATGAAAAGAACCTTGATAAGTACTTAGACCAGGATATCGAATTCCAGCTTACAGAGTTCAATCCTAAGAAGAGAAGAATCATTGGTAACAGAAAGAAACTCATCGTTGAGAGAAAAGCTGCAGCTGCAAAAGAATTATTCGAAAAGATTGAAGTTGGCATGACAGTAGAAGGTACAGTAAAGAATGTAACAGATTTCGGTGCATTCATTGACCTCGGTGGTGCTGATGGACTTCTTCATATTTCAGAGATGTCATGGGGCAGAGTAGAAAGCCCTAAGAAGATGTTCAAGGTTGGTGACACTGTTAAGGCATTCATTAAGGACATCAATGGTGACAAGATTGCGTTAAGCTTAAAGTTTGATGAGACAAATCCATGGTTAAATGCAGAAGAGAAATATGCTGTTGGAACAGTTGTAACAGGTAAGATCGCACGTATGACTGACTTTGGTGCATTCGTTGAATTAGAGCCGGGCGTTGACGCATTACTTCATGTTTCACAGATTTCATATGATCATGTTGCAAAACCGGAAGATGTATATAAGATTGGTGATGAGATCGAAGCTAAGGTTGTTGATTTCAAACCGGAAGAGAAGAAGATCAGCCTGAGCGTAAAGGCATTACTTCCGGCTCCGGAGGAAACAGAGGAAGTTGAAGAAGCTCCTGTAGAAGAATAATCAAAGATTATTTCTTATAAAATGTAAAAATACCCACTGTTGAAATTTCATCAGTGGGTATTTTACTGTTTTATGTATATTATATTTTGCCTATAACCTTGCTCTTATTCCGCATTCTTGCAATTTCCGCTTTTGCAGTATGTCCCGGAACTATTTGATCTGCTTTAAAATATTGAGGAGATATTCTTTTAACTGTATCCTGTCATTGATGAAAGCATCATCCAGTTCGATGTATCCGTCTTTATCGGTATGTTCGTATTTGAATATATGAGGCATTTTAAATTTGTTCTGTCGGATGAATACACTTGACTTTGTTGTGTACGCAGTTTCCGGGCGGGCTTTTTCTTTATAGGCGTTTTCTACATAACAGGCAACATCCTTGTGGATGGCAGTCTGTTCTAATGGCAGATAGAAATAATTCTTATAGTCCTTATAAAAATATTTCAGTGTATCATGGATAGCCGGAATATTGATCGTCACGATTTCATCTTTGCCTGAAATATGTATATCATTGCAGTTGGTATCAAATGGAATCGCAAGTTTTCTTGTCTGCATACAGATCATAAACTGTGTATCGGTGCAGGTGGTTTCCGATATCTCAAAGTCGCCATCAAAGAAAGAAGTAAGGGTAAGTGCACCTGATACATAAAACAAGCCATAGATATCATCCTTATTATGAGACAGAAGCATATCCAGTAGTTGCGTATCCTTTGTACTTAGGTAGTCATGATATGTATCGATCAGAAGGCCACCTGAGTGAAATTCGTCCCGTTCTATTCCCATAACAGATTCCAGGGCGGATTGTTTCATTGAATCCATCCGGAGCAGCTTTTTATATTTTCTTATTTTACGGTATACATCAATACTGATAATTGAATCGAAGGATATCTCTTGCCGGAACTGTCTGTATTTTTCCTTTATATATGGAAGATCGAAGGTGTCACCGTTATATGTAACAAGATATTTGTAGTCAGACAATATATTTTTAAATACAGCGAGTATCTTTGGTTCGGAACAGCCATCATCATTGAATAATAAAGTGATGCGAAGCTGTTCATTATTTAAAATCGTTCCATATCCGATCAGATAGAGATCTGATCGGGCAGCACTTAATCCGGTTGTCTCGATGTCGAAGAACAGATATTGATCCGACGTTTCTTTCATCCAGTTCAGGTTAACCGAAGAAAGCGGCATGGTATAGCTATATTGAATCATAGTGTTTAACCTCAAATGTAAAATATATCATGTAATTTAGATTGAAAATTAAATTAGTTTTATAGTAGTAATTTAAAATACATCCTTATATGTAAAAAATCAATCGAATAATTTCATGATATGCCTCTGCGGTCAAAAAATCAATCAGATATTTCCATAACGAGAAAACTGTGTTATACTTGGCATAGTAAAATTCGGAGACATATCATTATGATAGCATATATTGCAGGAGCACTTGTTAGTGCAGGAGAGAATTATATAGTAATCGATAACCACGGAATGGGGTATCGGATCTTCGTATCCGGTAAGTTCCTTGAGCGCATTCCGGCATATGGAACGCAGATTAAAGTATACACACATATGTATATAAGAGAAGATGAATTGACATTATATGGGTTTCATTCAGAAGAGGAATTATCTGTATTCCGTATTCTGATCGGAATCAGCGGGGTAGGCCCGAAGGTCGCTATGGCGATCCTTACAGCTCTTACGATCCAGGAGCTTCAGCTCGCGGTGATCTCAGAGGATGCAAAGACGATATCAAAAGCAAATGGTGTCGGCACCAAGGGTGCATCAAGGATCATACTGGAATTAAAAGATAAGTTAAAGATGGAAGATATGATGGATGCAGCCTATGAGCAGTCGATCGCACAGAATACACAGGATGTAAATGCAGCAAGGGATGCGATACTTGCACTTGTAAATCTTGGCTATTCGAATTCGGAAGCAGCACTTGCCGTAAAAAAGATCGGCGATATCGGACAGATGGACACAGAAGCTATATTAAAGGCAGCATTGAAGAAATTAATATAAAAACGGATACAGGTGGACATAGTGGGCAGAATTATTTCAACAGAAGCAGATATAGAAGAATTAAATAGCGAATACAGTCTGAGACCAAAGTATCTGGATGAATATATTGGACAGAATAAAGTAAAAGAGAATCTGAAGATTTTTATAGAGGCGGCAAAGAGAAGAAATGAACCCTTAGATCATTTGCTTTTATATGGTCCGCCGGGACTTGGTAAAACGACACTAGCATCTATTGTCGCAAATGAGATGGGTGTCAATATCAAGATCACATCCGGACCGGCAATCGAGAAGCCGGGTGAACTTGCGGCTATTTTAAATAATCTCTCAGAAAATGATATATTATTTATTGATGAGATTCACAGATTAAACAGTCAGGTAGAGGAAGTCTTATATCCTGCAATGGAAGATTTTGCGATCGATGTTGTGATCGGTAAAGGAGCAGGAGCAAGATCGATCCGTCTGGATCTTCCCAAATTCACATTGATCGGTGCAACGACAAGAGCCGGTATGCTTACAGCACCGCTTCGTGATCGTTTTGGAATGGTAGATCGATTGGAGTTCTATTCACCGGAGGAATTGAAGCAGATTGTAATTCGTTCCGGAGATGTGCTTGGTGTAGAAACAGATGATGCAGGAGCCCTTGAGATTGCAAAGCGTTCCAGAGGAACCCCAAGACTTGCCAACCGTCTGTTAAAGAGATGTCGGGATTTTGCTCAGGTGTGCCACAATGGCTGTATCGATTATGAGGTCGCAAAGACTGCACTCGATAAGCTTGAGGTTGATTCTATGGGGCTTGATAATACAGACCGGAATATCTTGATGACAATGATAGAAAAGTTTGGAGGCGGACCGGTAGGACTTGATACTCTGGCTGCAGCCATCGGCGAAGATTCCGGAACGATAGAAGATGTATATGAACCATATCTTATTAAAAACGGTTTTATTAACCGGACTCCAAGAGGTCGGGTTGTGACCGAGCGGTGTTATAAGCATTTCGGACTGGATGCATTTATCGAATAGAAAATATATTAGTAGAATAACGAAAAATAAATACCTGCATGATATGCACGGATATAACAAATATAAAAGAAATAAAATGAATATATAAAGGAGGAGAGTTATGTCACAGAAAAATGATATCCCGGTGGTTATTAACAATAAAGTGTATACATTGAGCGGATTTGAAAGTGAAGAATATCTCCAGAATGTAGCGTCTTATATCAATGGTAAGATTCAGGAGTGTCAGTCTTCCGAAAGTTATCGCCGTTTTAATGCGGAATATCAGAGCGTATTACTTGCACTTAATATCGCAGATGATTATTTCAAGGCAAAGCTTCAGGTGAATCAGATGCTGACGGAGGATGATGACAAGGACAAGCAGATCTATGATCTCAGACATGAAGTGATCGAAACACAGATTAAGTATGAATCTGCGCAAAAGATGATTGACGAATACAAAGAAAAAGTCAACGCTTTACAGAGAGAAATAATTAAGTTGGAAGCAGAAAATAATGTTAAATAGACCTGAGATTTTAGCTCCGGCAGGCTCGATGGAATCATTGAAAGCTGCAGTAAATGCAGGTGCAGATGCATGTTATGCCGGAGGCAATATGTTCAGTGCTCGTGCATTTGCGGGAAATTTTGATACAACAGAATTACTGGAAGCAATTGATTACTGCCATATTCATAATGTGAAGTTATATATGGCAGTTAATACTTTGCTTAAAAATAGTGAAATGAAAGATCTGATTCCTTACCTTGACCCTTTTTACAGGGAAGGTGTAGATGGGATTATTGTACAGGATGTTGGTGTTATAAGAAGTCTTTCAAAAGCATATCCTGATCTGCCTTTACATGGAAGTACGCAGATGAGTGTATGCAGTACTTACGGGGCAGAATTTCTTAAAAATCTGGGCATGACAAGATTTGTTCCTGCAAGGGAATTATCATTAAATGAAATAAAATCTATAAAAGAAGCAGTTGATATCGAGATAGAGACCTTTGTACATGGGGCGATGTGCTTTTGTTATTCCGGAAAATGCCTGATGAGCAGTTTTGCAGGCGGCAGAAGCGGCAATCGTGGACGTTGCGCACAACCTTGCAGAAAGGCTTATAACAGCAAACAATTTAATCATGAATATGCACTCAGCATGAAGGACATGTGTACACTTGCAAGCTTGCCACAGCTGATTGAGGCGGGTATTGACTCTTTTAAGATTGAAGGCAGAATGAAGAAACCGGAATATGTGGCTGCAACGGTTCATGCATATTCAGAGATTACAGATGAATGTATAAACGGACATTTGAATGAGAAGCGGATCGCATATCATACAGACAGGCTAATGGATATCTATAACCGGGGCGGTTTTTCGTCCGGTTATTATTATATGAAGAACGGAAAAGAAATGCTTGCGAACAAGCGCCCGAATCATACCGGAACTTTAATCGGTAAAGTAGAAGCGGTGGAAGCACCATTTGTCTATATTCGTCTGGAACGTGGAATTCAGGCAAAAGATGTCTTGGAGATCCGTACCGGTACAGAACAGAATATTGAACTGACATCCAATGTAACTGCACAGGCAGGACAGAAGATTCGACTGAATGCGAATAATCTCCGGCAGATTCGAAAAGATATGCATGTATACCGGACAAGAAACAATGCGCTGATCGAAGATATCGGTGTACGTTTTATACAGAAAGAAAAACAGACGGATATTTATGGAAAGGTAACAGCAAAAATCGGAGAGCCGATCACTTTGGAGCTGTTTTCAGGTGTGGACGATATCTCGGTAAAAGTTAAAGGAGAATGTATATCACAGGCTGCAAAACGTCCGGTTGAGGTGACGCAGATCATAGATAAGCTGTCAAAAACAGGCGGAACCGGTTTTAACTTTTATCTGGAATCAGAATGCGATGAGAATATCTTTATATCTCTTGGAAGTCTGAATGTATTAAGGCGGGAAGCTGTTCGCCGGTTGGAGCAGGCGCTGATCGGACGATATAGACGAAGGGTATCAGATGAGATGAAACCACTATATAACAGTCGGGAAGATATCAAGCGAAAAAATGAGATGAAAACCGATCTTAAAAGAGCTGCAGGTTGCTATGTGTCTGTAAAAACAATGGAACAATTTCAAATTGTTAATAATTATGAATTTGTACGTCATATCATTATCGATTATAATATAATACGTGAAGCAGAAGTCGGGAAGATGAACAGTGAGAAGAAAATTTATGTGGCGTTTCCTGATATCTTACGTGAAAACAAAAAGCATAACATGAAGGATCTTTATTTTCTGGCCGGAATGACAGATGGAATCTATGTAAAAAATATAGATGAACTGGGGCTTCTTAAAGAATACGGATATAAGGGAACTGTTCTGTTAGATTCTTTCCTGTATGCTTATAATGATGAAGCAATTCGCTTCTATAAGGATACATTTGATAATGTAATATTCGTGGGCTCGGTGGAACTGACTCATCATGAATTAGAAAGTCTTTGTACCGGTACGGTAGAACGGTTATACGGATATCAGCCGGTAATGATCACGGCACAGTGTTTTATCAATAATTATCTGGATGGCTGCGGTTATAACAGAAGCAAGCGCTTTTCGTTCCGGGATGAAAAGGGTAATCGCTTTTTCAGTGTAAATAATTGCAGAGATTGTTATTCAATTATCTATAACGGCGTACCGACAGATAATGTGAAGCAGTTGACAAATAACAGAAATACTGATATAACCAATGAATATTTGATTGATTTTACGATTGAATCCGTAGATCAGACGAAAAAGGTCATGGATCGATTGGAAAAGATTCAGACCGGTGAAACTGATATAGAATCGGATGAGTTAGATTATACAAGAGGACATTATATAAAGGGTATTGAATAATGGCAACAATAATTACTGAAATTTCAAAATACTTGATTATATTTTTTATGCTTTTATATACAGTTAAATGTTTTACGGTCTTGAAGCCTGTAAGAGAAGATAAAAAAAATCATGCACTTAATGTACAGATTTTCTATGTATTTATCATACATTTTCTGTGTTATCTGACCCTGTTTTTAAAATATAAAACAGTCAGTATTATTATTTTTTATCTGTTACAGATGATCGTATCCATTGTATATATGGTGTCTTATCACGGAATATATAAGAAATCATCCAGATTGATCACAAATAACATGTCATTTTTACTTCTGATCGGATATGTTATGCTGACTAGACTGGATTTTGATCTGGCAAAAAAGCAGTTTGCTTTTGCTACGATCACATTAGTTATTACTGCATTTATTCCGCTTATTATTGTCAAATGCAAGAATCTTAAGAACTGGGATATTTTTTATGCAGTATTAGGAATCGGTTTCCTAAGTACGGTCTTTATTCCGTTTCTTGGAGTATCCAAATATGGTTCTATGAACTGGATCCAGATAGGATCGATCTCTTTGCAGCCGATGGAATTTGTTAAAATAATATTTGTATTTTTCCTTGCAAGTGCGCTTAATAAAGCGAGGAGTTTTAAGGATTTGATAAAGGTCACGGTTGTATCCGGATTATTTATGCTGGTGCTTGTTGCAGAAAAGGATCTTGGTGGTGCGGCTATCTTTGTTATGATCTTTATCATGATGGTATATCTTGCAACACAGAAGACGATGATCCTGATTGGAGGACTTGGCGGCGCGGCGGTTCTTGCAACTGTAGGATATATGATATTTAAGAACAAATTCAGTCATGTGACAACCCGAATCAATGCATGGTTAGATCCATTTTCTTATATTAATGATGCAGGTTATCAGATTTGTCAGTCGTTATTCGCCATTGGATCGGGTGGAATGGAAGGGCGCGGTCTGGGAAAAGGTTTACCGACTGCGATACCGGTTGCATCCAGTGATTTTATTTTTTCAGCAATCTGTGAGGAGTTCGGCGTAATCTTTGCACTTTGTCTGATCCTTATGTATATCAGTTGTTTTATTTATTTTATTAATATCTCAATGAAGATAAGAAATACTTTTTATAAAAATGTAGCATTTGGATTTACAATATGTTTTATATTCCAGACATTTTTAAATATTGGCGGTGTAACGAAGTTTATTCCTTCTACCGGTGTAACACTTCCGCTTGTCAGTTATGGTGTAAGTTCGGTAGTGAGCACATTATTCCTGTTTGGTATTATTCAGGGAATCTGTGTACTTGAAAATAATGGAGTTGGTGGCAATGAAGAACAAACGATCTACAAACAAAGCAATCATGAAGAAGTATTCTCAGGGGAGTAGAGAAGAAATCGAAAAAAAGAAAAATGATAAAAAGAACGTTCCTGTACTTATAGTGACATATTTTGTTGTCTTTATCTTTATTGGAATGATGGCGCATCTGATCAAATATGTAATCGTGGATTCAGATTCTGATATCGCAAATTCCTACAATAAAAGACAGAACCTGTATGCGGAGACAGTTATCAAAGGACAGATTATTTCGGATGATGGTGTTGTTCTTGCGGAGACAAAGACAGATGACGATGGAAATGAAACAAGAGTTTATCCGTACAGCAATATGTTCGCCCATGCAGTCGGATATGACAGCAATGGTCAGGCAGGACTTGAGATGGCATCAAATTATTATCTGCTGACCTCGAATCAGAATATCCTATATCGTGTGTACCATGCATTATCAAATAAAAAGAACATGGGAAATAATGTTATAACTACATTAGATTATGATCTTCAGAGTACAGCTTATAATGCACTGGGAAGCAATGATGGCGCGATTGTTGCGATAGAGCCGTCTACCGGTAAGATCAAGGTGATGGTTTCCAAACCGGATTTTGACCCAAACCAGATTACATCTGTTATAGAAGAAACAGCAAATTCAGATAGTTCGTGCCTGTTAAATCGCGCAACACAGGGAATGTATCCACCGGGATCTACATTTAAGATACTTACAACCCTTGAATATATCAGGGAAAATCCAAATTACAAATCATATTCTTATGAATGTGAGGGTGAGGGAATCTTTAACAGTGTATCCATACATTGTTATAATCATAAAGTGCATGGAACGGTGGGTCTGGAACAGTCACTTGCATATTCCTGTAATACTTCATTTTCCAATATAGGTACAAAGCTTGATATGGATGCTTTAAACAAGCTATGTGAGGATTTCCTGTATAATAAAGAACTTCCGTATGACGGATATTATTATAAATCCAGCTATTCACTGACATCAAAGACAGATAAATCTCTGATTCCTCAGACTGTGATCGGGCAGGGAAAGACATTGATTACGCCGCTTCACAATGCGATGATCATGTGTGCGATCGCAAATGGCGGTGTTCTTATGAAGCCGTATATGATGGATCGAATTGAGAATTGTGACGGAAGCGTTGTAAAGAAATTCTCTAAGAGCTCTTATGGCAGGATCATTTCCGCAAAAGAGGCACAGACATTAACGGATCTTATGCGGTCTGTTACGGACTATGGAACAGCTTCTGATTATTTTTCAGGCGCAGATTATACGGTAGCCGGCAAAACGGGAACAGCGGAATTTAATGAAAATAAGGACTCCCATTCCTGGTTTATCGGGTTTTCAAATATTAACAATCCTGATCTGGTGGTCTGCGTTCTGGTGGAGAATGCGAGTAATACAGGAACTTCGGCGACGTCCATAGCCAGAAAGATATTTGATGCATATTATGATTAATCAGCTTGAAATAATGCAGTAATACTGATATACTTATAACCAATTAAGGGCTGGCAGATGTAAGTCGGTTCAGAGTTTTATTCGTAGTCGAATGTGAGTAGAACTTGAAGCATTTACAACACCGAAAAGACAGGAGGATTTGCTGTGATCGAAGCAACAAGCTGCGGAGGTGTGGTAATCTTCAGAGGAAAAGTATTATTACTGTACAAAAACTACAAAAACAAATATGAAGGATGGGTTCTCCCGAAGGGTACAGTTGAAAAAGGTGAAGAGCATAACCAGACTGCACTCAGAGAAGTAAAAGAGGAGACAGGTGTTAGCGCATCTATTATTAAGTATGTAGGAAAAAGCAATTATACATTTAATACTGCTTTTGATGTGGTAAACAAGGATGTACACTGGTATCTGATGATGGCGGACAGCTATTACAGCAAACCGCAGCGTGAAGAATATTTTGTGGATTCCGGTTACTACAAGTATCATGAAGCCTACCACCTTCTGAAGTTTCCGAACGAAAAGGATATTCTGGAACAGGCATATGCAGAGTATGTAGAACTGAAACGGAATAATCTTTGGGGAAGCAGAAAGTATTTTTAAGGTTTAAAATCTGACTGTTTATTTAGAAATAGTCAGATTTTTACTTTATAATAATAAATTACAGTTGTATAAAAATTACATAAGGAGGATCTCGATTCGAATGAAAGAATCAAAAGAAAAGGCAGACATGGATAAGAGACAGCCGGATCAGAATTCAGATTATGATGATTCGTTAAAAAATATGAAAAAAAAGAATGGATTATTTTTAAATATCATACTTGTGCTGTGTATTCTGGTCTTCCTTGGCTGCGGCGGTTATCTGGGTATCTATTTTTATACGAATTATAAAGCGGAGACAGCGTTTTCGGCTATTAAGGAAACGGTAGAAGATGGTGACTGCACAGATGATAAAGGAGAACCTGTCTATGTAACAGTACAGAAGAAGCAGGTTTATAAAAAATATGCTTCGGTATATGAGGAGAATCCTGATTTTATCGGTTGGCTCTATATCTATGGAACGAGGATCGATTATCCGGTTATGTATACGCCGAATGATGAGGAGTATTATATTCACAGAAACTTTAATGGAGAATACAGTGCGGCAGGTACTTTATTTGCAGCGGCAAACTGCAGCCCGACAGGTGAAGTATCTGATAATGTTATCCTGTATGGTCACAATATGAAAGCCGGAAGCATGTTTCACGATCTGTTAAAATATGAGGATGAAAATTTCTATAAGGAACATAAGACGATCATTTTTGATACTTTAGATGGACCGGGTACTTATACCGTGATTGCAGCCTTTTATACAAAGGCATATCCGGAAGATGATACAGAGCATTATAATATATATAGTTTTATTAATGCCGAATCGGGAACAGCATTTGATGATTATGTAAGCCGCGCAAAAGTAAATACACCATATACAATAGAAGAAACAGCTTCTTATGGTGATCACCTGCTGACATTATCAACCTGTGCATATCATACAGATAACGGACGGTTTGTAGTCGTTGCAAAGAAGATTGATAACAGCAGCCGATTACAGTAACAGGGACAGCGCACCGATAGGAATCGAAATTACATTTGCAGAGCAGCTTAAGTCTCATATAAATAAAAAGCCACCAAATCTGGTGGGCAAAAGGTGCAAACATATTGCATTTAGGGGGCAAAATGTTACATTTAATTGCATATGTGATACAATATGAAGCGCCTAGAAACAGCTTAAAACCAAGCTTTTTTCAATTATATTCATAGTTGGGAAAAATTTAGAAAGTGCCGGCAGCGGGACTTGAACCCGCACGATGTTGCCACCAACAGATTTTGAGTCTGCCTCGTCTGCCAATTCCGACATGCCGGCGTTTGTGAACCTTTGTAATAGTAACACATGGTAAAAACAGTGTCAATAATTATTTCCTGAAATGAGGTATGAAACAATGATGAAACGTAATATAAAACAACAGTTGAACGCGAAGCTTACGGAAATGAATATGAATCTTGCCAATAACTATAAAGATCTGGCTCATGATGCTTTAAATGAACTGGATCGGATGGTAGAGGATTTTAAAGCATCTGGTGATCTGAAAGAAAAAGATTATCAGAAGATGCGCCGGATGGTAGACGATTATAAGAGAAAGTTGGCTGATTACCATCATTAAGATGGTGTCAGCTCATTTTCATAATCTCTTTTTTCAATTTCTTTATTATCTTTTTCTCTAATCTTGAGATATAGGACTGGCTGATCCCTAAAAGATCGGCCACCTCTTTCTGGGTGCGTTCTATCCCATTGATAGTATTAATACCATAGCGCAGTTCTATAATAGTCCGTTCCCTTTCCGACAGATGTGAGACGGCGGTCTCCAATAAAGAATGATCCATCTCGGTTTCCATATTTCGATAGACGGTATCCTCATCCGTGCCGAGAATATCGGATAACAGTAATTCGTTGCCATCCCAGTCAACATTTAGCGGTTCGTCGATGGATATCTCCATACGAAGCTTGCTGTTTCTGCGCAGATACATAAGGATTTCATTTTCGATACATCTGGAGGCGTATGTTGCCAGTTTAATATTTTTATCACATTTAAAGGTATTGATAGCTTTGATCAGACCAATCGTACCGATCGAGATCAGATCTTCCACACCGATTCCGGTGTTGTCAAATTTCTTTGCAATATAAACTACAAGACGGAGATTTCGTTCAATCAGTATTTTTTTGATTTCTTGATCGTCGCCGTTTCCAAGACCTGCAACCATTGCACTTTCTTCATAAGGTTCAAGAGGAGCCGGTAGTACATCACAGCCGCCTATGTAATGGACATCCTTTCGGGATACAGGTAATAAAGTCATAATATTTGAAACTACTGAAAATTTAAAATCGTTATTTGCTAATGTATTTATCATTTTTTCTTACCTTTCTCAAATATGCTGAATTTAATAATATGCATTTGGACATATGACTGATTTGTAAGGTATGCCTGCTAAGCCCGATCAATGGTCGGTTTCGAATCAGCCGATTGTTAATAAAGAAGAAATCACAGTCGAAAGCAAGCATTAGGTCCGATTCAGAACTGATTGTCCGGTATGGAACCAGATGGATGCCTTCCGGCATTGATAAAGCTGATTTTCGATCGAAAGACTGGGTGCCGTTTGTGTAGTCATATACAATGTAATGGTATTGTCTGGGCAAAAGATCATACATGATCTCAGGGGATGCAATGACGACGTGTTTTCCTGTTGAAATGTCTTTTAAGGTATTTCCGGTATCCATAAAGCCATTTGCCTGTATTGTCTGATGTTTTCTGCCTATAAATAAATTAAAAAAATAGTTCATATGATTTACTTTCTTTTATTTTGCAAATGCAATTATATATACATACAGGGAAATATTTCGTCGTATTAGGGAATTTGAAAACAAGGAATCCCGACTGTATATGACAAATGTGGATAAATATAGGATGAAATACCTGTTTTTTAGACTGAAAATCTTATTTTTGTGTATAAATCTGTTGATAATGTGGAAAAGTTCTAACTTTATTTATATTTTTCGATGTTTTCAAACAATTAACAACATTTTACAAAATGATTTGAATATTCTAAATTGCTGTAAAAAAACATATGATTAACAGATAAAGATTATACCTGAAAACAGGGTGGAAGTTGAAAATGGAAAATAATATTGATACGCAATTGGAGCTTGCGATATCGACAAGAAATACATACAACGAGAGCGAGGCAGAGCTGTATATCGGATACAGTTCCGAGAAGAGTACATGGCAGCTTTTGATTCGATATAATGATGATATATCTGATCTGGTGGAACGGTATCGGATGCAGATATATTATCTGTTGGCAGGCTATGCAATTATTGAGATTTCAGAAGCGTATTTGAATGCATTTGCAGCAGATCCCAGAATTATCTATATAGATAAACCGAAAAGTGTGGAACAGCAGGTGTCTTATGCTCAGTATGCATCCTGTCTGTCCGGAACTTTCATCAATAATTACGGCCTGGATGGTGACGGAACAATCTTTGCGATTATTGATTCGGGAATTGATTATAGACATAATGAATTTGTCAGGGATGGAAAAAGCAGAATTTTATCTTTTTGGGATCAGCAGGCGGTATATCAGGATACATATGCAAATACTTATAAGCTGGGACGTATTTATACAAATGAAGAATTGAATTCAATACTGGATGGAAGTTATGCAGGAATTCTTCCATCTGAGGATCGTTCCGGGCACGGAACACAGGTTGCGGCTATTGCGGCCGGTACGAATATTGGCGTTGCTCCTCAGACAGAGCTTTTGGTTGTAAAGATCGGAAGCGATACCGCATCTAAGCTCCCAACTACACTTGGTCTTATCCTTGGAATTGACTATGCAATCCGGACGGGAATCGAAATGAATCGACCGATATCGATAAATCTCAGTTATGGAAATAATTACGGCTCCCATAAAGGTGATTCGCTGCTTGAAAATTATATCAACGATGTGTCCAGATTTGCTATCTGCTCAATATCGACGGGAACAGGAAATGATGCGATCAACCGAAGGCATCAGCGTGTAATTCTCGGAAATACTTCATATCGTATGATTGATCTGCTTGTAAGCGACTATGTAGCTTCATTTAATCTTCAGTTATGGAAAAATTATAATGACCGCTTTGATATTGTGATCATTGCGCCAAACGGAGACATCATACTGACCTTAAGTGAGTCGCAAAACATCGGAACAGGATCCTATCGAAACACTTTTGTAAAAGGAATCTATGGAACGCCAAATCCGTATAACCGTAATCAGGAAATATTTGTATCATTTCAAGGACAGAAAAATTATATAGATAAAGGGCAGTGGAAGGTCTTGATTCACCCGAAGCAAATTGTTAGTGGGGTGATAGATGCCTATCTGCCGATTCGGGCAAGTCTTACAGGAAATGTGGAATTCCTGAATCCAACAGAATTTGGGACACTTACGATTCCCGCTACTGCCGAAGGGTTGATTACGGTAGCGGCTTATGATCAGAATGTGGATGATTTTGCATATTTTTCAGGAAGAGGTTATACGGCAAATGACAGGATCAAACCGGATCTTGCTGCACCCGGTGTGGATATTTACACTGCATATCCGGGAAATGATTATTCCTTTGCATCGGGAACATCTATGGCTGTTCCGTTTGTATCCGGATCTGCATGCTTGCTGATGCAGTGGGGAATTGTAAACGGAAACGATCCGTTTCTGTATGGAGAAAAGCTGAAGGCTTCGTTGATCCGCGGAGCAAAAAGGATAAAATCAGCGAGAGAGTATCCAAACATATATATCGGTTGGGGAACTTTATGTGTAGAAAATTCTATCCGTTAGAAATGTGAGCCGTAAGGAACACATAAAAAGAGCCAGTCACTAGAAAAGCTAGTGATTGGCTCCGCTTAATACATGATCTTTAATTGCTTTAAAGCTTTCTTTGCTGATCACATGCTCGATCTTGCAGGCATCAGCAGATGCAATATCGGGATCAACACCAAGTTGTATAAGCCAGGCAGAGAGAAGCTCATGTCGTTCATATATCATCTCAGCAATTTCTTTTCCTGAATCGGTGAGTGAAATAAAACCTGCATCACTCATCGTTATGTAGTTGTTCTCACGAAGATTTTTCATAGCAACACTGATGCTTGATTTCTTATAACCAAGTTCGTTTGAGATATCAACCGAACGGACAACAGGCAGCTTCTTGCTTAATACCAATATTGTTTCCAGATAGTTTTCAACTGATTCATTCGTTGTTAACATAGCTTTACCCCATTAAAAATTTATTTACAAAAAATTATATCACAAACCGGAATAAGGTTCAAATGAAAGAAAGATAAAACTAATGGCATCCGTGACAATTGTTACAGTTTCCTCCGCACTGAACAGATTTTCCGGATTTTTTATCTTTTACCATTGAACGGATCGCAAGTACGCACACAAGTATAATAATAGCAGCAACAATAATAGTACCTATATATTTCTCCATAATAATCCAACCTTTCAATTTTATAATCGTAATTAGTTTAAACTAACCATATGAAAATGTCAAGCATAATAAATAAATTTGCATTTTAAGAATATAGCTTTGTTATATACGACTAAGATACGTTACAAGCTTCTAAATGATGTTATATTTTTCTAAAAAATGTTATTGACTTCTAATGAGGGTTAGTATATACTAACGATGAAATTTGAAACAGCATATTGCTTAATGATAAATTTATACGATTATGAAAGAAGATGGAATATGATGCCTTTAACTTTTATGAATATTGGAGAAACAAAGACCATTACCAAAGTTGGTGGAAAAAATGAAACAAGACAGTTTCTTGAGAAGCTTGGTTTTGTCGTGGGTGGAGAAGTAACAGTTGTTTCAGAGATAAACGGTAACATGATTGTAAATGTAAAAGAATCCAGAGTTGCCATCGGAAAAGATATGGCAGCCAAAATTATGGTATAAGGATACCGAAAAAACAGAAATATAAGTATTTGCACATTGGTAGCTGCCGGTGCAATTGTTTATATACACAAATGTATAAGAAGAAAAGCCGTCACAGAATCCGGTCTGAATATGTGAAGACGTTCTTATATGTATAAAGAAAAAGAAGGAGCAAAATGGTATGAAGACATTAAGAGAGGTTGCCGTCGGACAGACAGTTAAGGTAACAAAACTTGTTGGCGAAGGACCTGTAAAGAGACGTATCATGGATATGGGAATCACGAAAGGTGTAGAAATCTATGTCAGAAAAGTTGCACCGCTTGGTGATCCGGTTGAAGTAACAGTACGCGGTTATGAGCTTTCTTTAAGAAAGGCAGATGCCGAAATGATCGTTGTTGAATAAATGTGTGGATCGTACCGATCCTACAGACAACGAAGCAGATGATTTACTTATTTGATGAATCATAGAAAATGACAGACAAAAAGGAAGGAGCATAAAAATGTCAGTTAAAATAGCGTTGGCAGGTAATCCAAACAGTGGAAAGACAACATTATTTAACGCACTTACAGGTTCAAACCAGTATGTAGGTAACTGGCCTGGTGTAACAGTAGAGAAAAAAGAAGGAAAATTAAAGGGTCACAAAGATATTATCATCACTGACCTTCCCGGTATTTATTCACTTTCTCCATATACATTAGAGGAAGTTGTTGCCAGAAATTATCTGATCAAGGAATATCCGGATGCGATCATCAATATTATTGATGGTACGAACATCGAAAGAAATCTGTACTTATCAACACAGTTGATCGAGCTGGGAATCCCGGTTATCATGGCAGTTAACATGATGGATCTTGTAAAGAAGAATGGTGACAAGATTGATATCAAGAACCTGAGCAATGCACTTGGATGCGAGGTTGTAGAGATCTCTGCATTAAAGGGTACTGGAATTGATGAAGTAAAAGAAAAAGCAGTTGCGGCAGCACAGAAGAAAGTACAGAATAAGCGTGTACATAGCTTTGATCAGGCTGTTGAAGATGCAATCGACAGCGTAAGTGCAAAGCTTACAGTTGAAGAAAGAAAGAAGAGATTCTTTGCGATCAAGCTTCTTGAAAAAGATACAAAGATTGCAGGGCAGATGGACAGTGTTCCGGATTGTAAAGATGAAATCAAAGCACTGGAAGACAAATTTGATGATGATACAGAGAGTATTATCACCAGTGAGAGATATGCATATATCTCATCTATCATCGGAAAATGTGTGAAGAAGAATACAAAGGGTGAAAAGCTTACAACCTCAGATAAGATTGATAAGATCGTTACAAACCGTATCCTTGCACTTCCGATTTTCATCATTGTAATGTGGCTGGTTTATTATATTGCGATGTCAACAGTCGGTGCATGGTGCACAGACTGGACAAATGATAATCTGTTTGGTGACGGTTTCCATTTATTCGGTATCGGAAGCAAAGATTATGAAGAGGCATCCGGTGATTACGATGCAGCTACAAATGCACTTGACGCATACGGCGTACTTGTAACAGATGATGAAGACGCTATAGATGTTGATGCAACAAAGGCAGCTATCGAAGCAAATACAAATACAGAAGCAAGTGTTAAGTATCAGATGGAAGATGAAGAAACTCTTGATACTTACGATATCGATGTATATTATTCAGAAGTACCTGCTGGTGCAAAAGAAGATAAGACAAATGCTATGTCTTATTTAGATGCAGTAGAATACTTCAACAAGACAGAAATGGCAGAGATCGATCCTGCTGATTATGGTGTGTTCGTTCCGTCTATTCCTGATCTTGCGGAAAGAGGTCTTGATAAGATCGGATGTGCAGACTGGTTAAAGGGACTGATCCTTGACGGTATAATCGCCGGTGTTGGTGCTGTACTTGGTTTCGTACCTCAGATGCTCGTATTGTTCATCTTACTTGCAATCCTTGAGTACTGTGGCTATATGGCACGTATCGCATTCATCATGGACCGTATCTTTAGAAAATTCGGTCTTTCGGGAAAGTCATTCATTCCTATTCTTGTAGGTGTAGGTTGTGGTGTTCCTGGTATCATGGCATCTCGTACAATTGAAAATGAAAAAGACCGTCGTATGACAGTTATGACAACAACATTTATTCCTTGTGGTGCTAAGGTTCCGTTTATTGCAATGATCGCAGGTGCGATCTTCGGTGGATCTTCACTGGTTGCTACAAGTGCTTACTTTATCGGTATTGCAGCAATTATCTGCTCCGGTATTATCTTAAAGAAGACAAAGATGTTCGCAGGAGATCCTGCTCCATTCGTTATGGAGTTACCTCCTTACCATATCCCGACAATCGGTTCTGTATTAAGAAGTATGTGGGAGCGTGGCTGGTCATTCATTAAGAAGGCCGGTACCATCATCCTCCTCTCAACAATCTTTGTATGGTTCACAACATACTTCGGTATTCTGGATGGTAAATTCCAGATGCTTTCAGAAGATCAGATCGACCACAGTATCTTAGCTAAGATCGGTGGAGCAATCTGCTGGATCTTCAAGCCACAGGGATGGGGCGACTGGCAGGCAACTGTTGCATCTATTACAGGCCTTGTTGCTAAGGAAAACATCGTTGGTACTATGGGTATCCTTTATGGTGGTGGGGAAGGCACTGTATACAGCGAGCTTGCAAAAGCATTCACAACAGCAAGTGGTTTCTCATTCCTCGTATTCAACTTACTCTGTGCTCCATGTTTCGCAGCAATGGGTGCTATTAAGAGAGAGATGAACAGTGCAAAATGGTTCTGGTTTGCAATCGGATATCAGTGTGGTTTCGCATACCTTGTATCCCTTGTTATTTACAGAATTGCAGGACTCTTCACAGGTGCATGCTCATTCGGTATCGGCACTGTTGTAGCAATCCTGATCATCGTTGCTTTCTTCTTCCTGTTATTCCGTCCGGATCCAAACAAGAAGGTCAAGACAAGCAAAGAATTCTTAAATGCATAATTATAAAGGCTAACATATAATACACATACAATACGATGCGCGCTTCCCTTTGTGGCAGCGCGCATTTTGTGTATCGGTTATTATACAGAAATCAGATTTATATAAATTCCTGTCTGTCGGCTGGCGTTCATAGAATTGACAGACAAGATGACAAATGTAGATATTTATTAAAACTCCGTGAAATGAGTTGACAAATAAATATATGATAGAGGAAAATGAATGTATACTATAATACAAGAACACTTACTTGTCAGAAATGTTTTTTGAAAGTACAGATGTAAGATGATTGAGATGTCTGTATAATTAACGAATGACGAATTGGAGGTTTTTACTATGGCAGTTATACATTTAAATGAAAAAGAATATGAAGATCAGGTTTTAAAGGCAAAGGGACTTACGCTGGTTGATTTCTGGGCCACCTGGTGCGGACCATGCAGAATGGTTGCACCGATCGTTGAAGAATTGGCTGACGAATTTCCGGAGGTAAAGGTATGCAAGGTAGATGTAGATGAGAATCAGGAACTTGCACTTGCAAACAAGGTTGTATCAATTCCAACATTTTTATTATATAAAGATGGAGAAGTTATAAAGAAAATCGTGGGAGCAGTTCCAAAATCCGAGCTGATTCAGGCAATCCGCCAGTTTCAGTAGATAAGAATGCAGTCCAAAACGCTTGCAAAAGAAAGCATATTATTATAAGATGAAAGACAGCGACCAGATAAATGGGTACATGAATTGACTAATTTACTAAACGGAGGTTTACAAATGAAAATGTTATCATTATCAGAGGAACTTAAGGGTAATTCTTATCCCGGCAGAGGAATCGTGATCGGACGTTCGGAAGACGGAACAAAGGCAGTTACCGCATACTTTATCATGGGTAGAAGTGTGAATTCCAGAAATCGTGTATTTGTTACAGAGGGCGAAGGAATCCGTACAGAAGCATTTGATCCATCCAAGCTTGAGGATCCAAGCCTTATCATTTACGCACCGGTTCGGGTTCTTGGCAATCGGACGATCGTAACAAATGGTGATCAGACCGATACGATCTATGATGGAATGGATAAAGAGCTTACATTTGAACAGTCACTCAGATGCCGCGAGTTTGAACCGGACGGTCCAAACTATACACCGAGAATTTCCGGAGTTATGCATATCGAAGGCGGACAGTATGACTATGCAATGTCTATCTTAAAGAGCAATAACGGAGATCCGTCGGCATGCAACCGATATACATTTTCATATGAGAATCCCGCAAACGGAGAAGGACATTTTATTCATACATATATGCATGATGACAATCCACTTCCAAGCTTTGAGGGAGAACCGAAGTTAGTTGGTATATCAGGTGATATCGATACATTTGCAAATATGGTATGGGAAAGCCTGAATGAAGACAATAAGGTATCCCTGTTTGTCAGATATATCGATATCGCAACAGGAAAGTATGAGACAAGAATCATCAATAAGAACAAGTAATTATCACGAATCGGGAGGAAATACAGAATGAACGAAATTCAATTAAAATACGGATGCAATCCAAATCAGAAGCCATCAAGAATCTATATGGAGGATGGAAGTGATCTTCCGGTTACCGTATTAAATGGTAAGCCGGGCTACATAAATTTTCTGGATGCATTTAATGGCTGGCAGCTTGTTAAAGAATTAAAGGCAGCAACCGGACTTCCGGCAGCTACATCCTTCAAGCATGTATCACCGGCAGGTGCAGCGGTAGGACTTCCTCTTACAGATACACTTGCAAAAATCTACTGGGTAGATGATCTTGGTGAACTGTCACCGCTTGCATGTGCGTATGCAAGAGCCAGAGGTGCAGATCGTATGTCATCCTTTGGTGATTTCATTGCATTGTCAGATGTCTGTGATGCAGATACAGCCCGTCTCATTAAGCGTGAGGTATCCGATGGTGTGATCGCTCCCGGATATACAGACGAAGCTATGGAGCTTCTGATGCAGAAGAAGAAAGGTAATTATAATATTATCCGGATTGATGAGAACTATGTTCCTGCTGAGATCGAACGCAAACAGGTATTCGGAATTACATTTGAACAAGGAAGAAATGAACTGAATATTGATAAGGATCTTTTATCCAATATTGTAACAGAGAATAAAAATATACCGGAAGAAGCTCTTATCGATATGAAGATCGCACTGATCACATTAAAATACACACAATCTAATTCCGTGTGCTATGTAAAGGGCGGGCAGGCAATCGGTATCGGAGCCGGTCAGCAGTCCAGAATCCACTGTACAAGACTTGCCGGTCAGAAGGCAGATAACTGGTGGCTGCGTCAGTCTCCACAGGTTATGGGACTTCAGTTTGTTGATGGACTTGGACGTGCAGACAGAGATAATGCGATCGATGTATATATGGGTGATGAATATGAGGATGTTCTCCGTGATGGCGAATGGCAGAAGCGTTTCAAGGTAAAGCCGGAAGTATTCACAGCAGAAGAAAAGAAAGCATGGCTTGCCGGAAATCAGAATGTTACACTTGGTTCTGATGCATTCTTCCCATTCTCAGATAACATTGAACGTGCGAAGAAGAGTGGTGTTGCGTACATTGCTCAGCCGGGTGGATCTGTCAGAGATGATCTTGTGATCGAAGCATGTGATAAATATGGAATGGTAATGGTATTTACAGGTATCCGTTTATTCCATCACTAATCAGGAGCGACAGATATGGCAAGAAGAAACAGAAGACGACGCAGAAAGAAAAGATCCAATATTGATTTTGGAAAAGTATTTATATTTTTGCTTGCATGTGCGATCATTATTTTTGCTGCTGTTGTGATTCTTTCAAAATTAATATCACATAAAGATCGGTATTTTGATGAAGGACTTACATATTATCAGAATTCGGAATATGACAAAGCTCTTGATAAATTCACAGAAGCTCTTTCGGAAAAACAGATTTTTTCTCAAAACAAGGATAAGAATACCAGACTTTATATTGCAGATATCTATATGAAAACTGCAGATTATAAAAAAGCGGTAGATGAATACGATACGATCCTTCAGAAGACATCAGCGGATAAGAAGGATGTGAAGAAGATGCAGGAGATTGCTCAGGCGTTATCGGATTTCTCAGATTCGAATTATGCCGGAGCACTTCCGGTTCTGGAACAGTATGTTAAAGATTATCCGGAATTATATCTTTATATCGGAACCTGTTATGCTTCCATGGATGATTCCGAGCATATGTTTGAAAATTATGAGAAGTATATAAAAAAATATGGATATAATTCTTATCTGTATGCACAATATGCGGCATATTATATCAGTATCGGCGAACTGGATAACGCATACGGCTATATCAATAATGGTCTGGCCAGTGATAACACATTCCAAAAGGAACTCCGTTTACAGGAGATCACATATTATGAGAAGATACAGGATTATGATAAAGCATATGAGCTTGCAAAAGAATTATATAATCTGTATCCCGATTATCAGGCGGGTGCAGATGAATATAATTTCCTTTACACCAGAGTATCCCATGATGATGAATAGATAGAATTGGCAGGAGGCATTTTATTCATGGAAATACAATTATGGAAGGAGATCTTATCTCCATATGAGCAGGCAGTAGATGAACTGCTTCTGAAATTTAAGCATATCATAAAAGATTACCGCAGTCAGGGAATGTATTCTCCGATCGAGAATGTGACCGGACGTGTGAAAAGAATTTCAAGTATTTTGGATAAGATGCAGAAGAAACATATTCCGATGGATCATATCGTGGAAGAAATGGATGATATCGCAGGAATCCGTATTATGTGCCAGTTTGAAGAGGATATCTACAAGGTTGTAGAGATCATAAGAAATCGCAAGGATATGTCAATCCGAGAAGAGAAAGACTATATTACAAATGTAAAGGCAAGCGGATACAGAAGTTATCATATTATACTGAATTATGATGTTTATACGATCAAGGGACTGCAGACAATCCAGGCAGAGATCCAGATACGTACAATGGCAATGGATTTCTGGGCGACGATCGAACATTCTCTTCAGTATAAATATCGTCACAATATGCCGGAGCATATCCGGGAAAAACTGTTAAATGCAGCAAATGCAACCGTTGCACTGGATAAAGAGATGTCATCTGTTCGTGGCGAGATTATGGATGCACAGAATTCATTTAATTATAAGGCATCTGTAGTAGCAGATATACTGACTAATATACAAAATCTGTATTATGTCGGTAATCAGCGAGAGGTTGTAAAGATACAGAATGAATTTTATGATATTTACCAGAAGGATGATCTGGAAAAGCTGGAGGATTTTTCCAAACAGCTTGATATTATCGCAGAAGGATACAAAGCACAGGGGTTATAGATTATGAACTTACCGGAGTCATTTACAAACAGGATAAAGACACAATTAGGAGACGAATATGAAGCATATATGAATTGTCTGGATCAGGGCATGCATCATGGACTTCGTGTGAATACAAATAAAATCAGTGTGGAAGATTTCTTAAAGATCTCTCCATTTGAATTAAAGCCTGTACCATGGACAACAAATGGTTTTTATTATGATGATAAAGCATGTACACCATCCAAACATCCATATTATTATGCAGGGCTTTATTATATTCAGGAACCGAGTGCGATGGCACCGGCGAGTATTCTTCCTGTTGAAGACGGGGATGTGGTTCTTGATATCTGTGCAGCACCGGGAGGTAAATCAACCGAGCTTGCAGCAAAACTTCATGGAACCGGGTTCCTGATCTCAAATGATATCAGTAATTCCAGAGCCAAGGCATTGCTAAAGAATCTGGAATTATTCGGAATCGGTAATATGTGTGTGGTAAGTGAAGCTCCGAATAAGCTGAGCACAAAATTCTATCAGACCTTTGATAAAATTTTGATTGATGCGCCTTGCTCCGGTGAAGGAATGTTCCGTAAATCCCAGTCAATGGTAACAGCGTGGGAGAACAATGGCGTTGAGTTATTTGCCGGTTTACAGCGAGGAATTTTAAATGAAGTTGTAAAAATGTTAAAGCCGGGCGGAACCATGCTGTATTCGACCTGTACGTTTTCTCCGGAAGAAAATGAACAGTCAATCGAATATCTTTTATCACTGGATGATACATTAGAATTAATCGAAGTTCCGAAGTATCCGGGCTTTTGCAATGGAAATCCGGCATGGGGAAAGACCGAAAATGCAGAGCTTGAGAAATGTGCAAGATTATGGCCGCATCATATCGAAGGGGAAGGCCATTTCGTTGCACTTATCCATAAAAAAGAGGCAGAGCAGACACAGGTGTTTCAGTCATGGATTCACAGAGGCTGTAAGCCGGATAAAAATGCGGAAGAATTTTTTACACATATTTCGGCTGATGCAGGAATTAAGTCTGCATATATTGAGGAAAATAACGGAAGACTGTATTACATGGCAGAATGTATGCCGGATGTATCTGGGCTTCGGATGTTAAGACAGGGCTTGTTCCTTGGCGAGATCAAGAAGAACCGGTTTGAACCGAGTCAGTCACTTGCCATGTATCTGCGGCAGGGACAGTTTGATAATGAAGTAAATCTGACTTCTTCAGATGACCGTGTTTTTAGATATCTGAAAGGCGAGACGATCGAAGCATCGGATCAGAAAATTAAAAATGGATACGTGCTTGTTCTGGTGGACGGATATCCGCTTGGATGGGCAAAAAATACAAACGGAACGTTAAAAAATAAGTATTTATCTGGATGGAGGATGATGTCATGAGTAAAATAGCAGTCGTTACCGGAGCTTCTTCCGGATTGGGCAGAGAGTTTGTTGTTCAGATCAGTGAAAAATATAAGACGATTGATGAAATATGGGTGATCGCCAGACGTACAGAACGCTTGTATGCCTTAGAAAGAGAGATTGAAGGCAAGAAGGTTATTGTTCTTCCGCTGGATGTAACAAAGCAGGATGATCTTGAATCCTATAAGAAGATGCTTGCAAAGGAGCATCCATGGGTGCGTGTTCTGGTAAACGCAGCCGGTTATGGCATTATGGGACATGTAGAGGATGTTGTATGCGAGGAACTTACAGGAATGATCGATGTTAACTGTAAGGCTTTAGTTGCCATGACGAAGATTACTCTGCCATATATGAAAGAACAGAGCAATATCATTAATATTGCATCATCTGCGGCATATCTGCCACAGCCATCTTTCGCTGTATATGCAGCAACAAAATCAATGGTAAGAAGCTTTTCCAAGGCATTAAATAAAGAATTGGAGGACAGAGGCATTACAGTGACAGCAGTATGTCCTGGACCGGTTAATACTGAGTTTTTTGATGTAGCCGAGAAATATTCCCATACAAAGGCATTTAAAAGATTGTTCCGTGTAGAAGCAAAAAATGTAGTAAAACGTGCCTTATTTGATGCATATTATCTGAAGACAGAATCTACCTACAGCATAACGATGAAAGCGTTCAAGGTCGTAACAAAGCTGCTGCCGAATGACTGGATCGTTTCCATGATCAAATAGAGACAGATATCCGGTTAATACAAAGATTTACCGGGGATTTGAAGAACATTATAATAAAAACAGAACAGGACAAAAACAATGGAAAAAGGACAGTATGGATATATAAAAAAACATAAGAAAAAGATCATAACCAGTATTATTATACTTGGTGTTATGATCCTTACAGGAGTAATTCTTTCGCTTGTTATGTTTAAAACAACAAAAACCTTGATCATCATACTTCCGATATTGATCAGTCTGCCATTTGCCAAACAGATCGTAGCACTTATCATGTGCTCCAAATTCAAGCCTTTAACAGAGGAAGAACACAAGAAAATAGAAAAAGGGATCCATTATGAGAACCGGGACGGCATCCTGTATGATATCTCAATCAGTCGATACGAGGGAATGATGTTTTTCCCTGCCGTGATCGTACGGGATGGCAGAATGTTGTTCTTGTATCAGAAAGCATTTGATAAGAAGATTCCTGATGTGGAATTCCTGAAAAAAGAAATTGCACGTTCCTTTGAAATGATAAAGAAACCGTATGTTATTATTACAGCGTTAACCGTAGATGAATTTATAAAAAAGGCAGAGGCGATCAAAGAACCGGATGAAGATTACGTAGTAAAGGATCAGTCTATGCGTGAAAAAATATTTGAACTTGGTGTATAGGAGCCGGGCATGAAAGAGATCATTATATCGCAGAATGAAGCAGGACAGCGTGTAAATAAATTTCTTTTGAAATATCTGAATAAGGCACCGTCAAGCTTTGTTTATAAGATGATGCGAAAGAAAAACATCAAATTGAACAATAAGAAAATTGAAGGAAACGAATACATCTATATCGGAGATACGATCCAGATCTATATGTCCGATGAAACGATCGCCAATTTCCGGGAAGATGTCAGCGGGACAGACTGCACTTCCTCTAAAAAGAAGATTCCGGTCGAGATCATCTATTCGGATGAAAATATTCTGATTGCAGATAAGCCGGCCGGCGTTTTGTCACAGAAAGCATCAAAAGATGACTACTCCTTTAATGAAGCATTGATCGACTATCTGCTCGACAGTGGTCATATCACAACTGAAGAATTAAGAACCTATCGTCCGTCTGTATGCAACCGTTTAGACCGCAATACATCCGGACTCATTCTTTGTGGGGTGAGTCTTACCGGAAGTCAGGAATTATCCAGAATTATAAGAGAACATCTATTACATAAATATTATTATACACTTGTACGGGGACGCCTGACGCAGAAGCTTGACAGTACCTGTTATCTACAGAAGGATAATGCAAAAAACAAAGTCCGGATATCGGATCGTCCATGGGAACAGGGCAAGAGTGAAGAAATCCATTCAATCTTTTATCCGGTTAAAAAAAATGATGATTATACGTTGGTAAAGGTTGAGCTTATCACAGGTAAGTCTCATCAGATCCGTGCGCAATTAAAGCATCTGGGATACCCGGTAGTCGGTGATACAAAGTATGGCATACCTGAAGTGAACCGGTATTTTTCAGATTCTTATCATGTAAAGCATCAGCTTCTTCATTGCGGAAACATTATATTTAAAGAAACAGACGGTCCGCTTTCTTATCTGGGCGGGAAAGAGTATTCGGCATTTCTTCCGGAACCGTTTCGGACGATCGAAAAAGATTTATTTGGGTAATTTGGATAATAACTTTAGTAAGATCAGAATCAGATAAAAGATAAAGAGGCAGAATCGGATGGCAACTTGGAATTCCAGAGGACTTCGTGGTTCCTCACTTGAGGAACTGATTAATTATACAAATGAATATTATCGGGAAAAGAAGCTGGCAGTTGTCCAGAAGATCCCGACTCCGATCAAACCGATCCGTATGGATAAAGACAGCAGCCAGATCACACTGGCGTATTTTGAAAAAGATTCTACGGTCGATTACATCGGTGTCGTACAGGGCATTCCGATATGCTTCGATGCGAAGGAATGTGCGGTTGATACGTTTTCCTTACAGAATATACATGAGCATCAGTATCATTTTATGAAAGAGTATGAGGAACAGCAGGGAGTCAGCTTCCTGATCATATTTTTTACGCATAGAAACAAATATTACTATTTACGTTTTTCGGAATTAAAGACTTATATGGATCGCGTGAATGAGGGACATGCAAAGAATTTCAAATATGAAGAACTGAATCCGGATTTCTTTATTCATGCAAAAAACGGTGCATTGGTTCATTATCTTGAGCTTCTCGATAAAGATTTGCAGTTAAGAGCATAAGGGTTCAGGAAAAAATCTTGACAAATATCGACTGCTCCCCTATAATGAGCACATTGTTAAAATAACTAATTACCATGTTATCACTTCAATGTAGTAAAGTGATATGTGGATACAAGGAGGAAAAAAGATGCAGGACAAACTGTTGCAGACTCCGGATGGAGTAAGAGACACTTATGATGTAGAATGTAAAAAGAAAAGAAAGATTATTGAAAAACTGCATCATACTCTGGAGTTATACAGCTATCATGATATAGAGACACCTACATTTGAATATTTTGATATATTTAACCGTGATAAGGGATCTGCACCGTCAAATGAAATGTACAAATTCTTTGATCGTGATAATAATACACTGGTATTACGCCCCGATATCACACCGAGTATTGCAAGATGTGTAGCAAAATATTATAAGGACGAACAGTTACCGATCCGTCTGTGTTATACGGGTAATACTTATTCAAACCCGAGAAAATTACAGGGTAAATTAAAGGAAGTAACACAGATCGGTGCCGAGCTTATAAATGATGATTCATCTGCGGCAGATGCAGAGATCATAGCAACCGTTGTTGATTCTTTTAAGGCACTTGGAATCGATGAGTTCCAGATCGAGATCGGACAGATCGATTACTTTAAGGGAATCGTCGCAGAAGCCGGAATTACAGAAGCTGAGGAGCTTCAGATCAAAGAATATATCAATATCAAGAACTTCTTTGGTTTGGAGGAATATTTAAAGAAGCTGGATATGAGCCCTGTTTTAAAGAAAGCCTTTCTTGCGTTTGACTCTTTATTCGGTGGAGAATCCATGTTAGAGGAAGCAGAGAAGCTGGTTACGAATCCGGTATCACTTGCAGCCGTTCACAGATTACAGAGAATCCATAAAGCGTTATGCTGTTATGGATATGACAAATATATCGGCTTTGATCTCAGTATGTTAAATGGTTATAACTATTATACCGGCGTGATCTTCCGCGGATACACCTACGGAACCGGAGATGCCGTTGTAAAAGGTGGACGATATAATAACCTGTTAAAGCAGTTCGGCAAAGATGCACCGTCTATTGGTTTTGCATTTACCGTAGAAGAACTGATCATGGCACTGTCCAGACAGAATATCGAGGTTTCGGTTGAATATTCGAATACGATCATTCTCTATGATATCGAGAATCAGGAGCCTGCGATCAGCCTTGGTAAGTCTATGCGCCAGAATGATAAGAAGATTGAATTGATACGCAAATCTGTCAGAAAGTCAGTGGACGATTATCTGGAATATGCAAAAAGAGAGCATTTCTCCGGACTGTTTTATTTTGAAAACAGTGATACGGTCAAGGTATTTGATCTTGTGTCCGGTGATGAGAACGAGGTGGCAATCGCATCCCTGAAATAAGCGGACAAAAGCAGAAAGAAATTCAAAATTAGAATTTGATCGATGGATAGATTGGAGAGATAAATCAATGAGATATTTAACATTTGCGCTTGCAAAGGGCAGACTTGCAAAGAAAACCCTTGCATTGCTTGAACAGATAGGAATTACCTGCGATGAGATGAAAGACCCGGATACCAGAAAGCTGATTTTTATAAATGAAGAACTGAAGCTGAAGTTCTTCCTTTCAAAGGCAACAGATGTGCCAACCTATGTAGAATACGGTGCAGCAGATATTGGTGTAGTTGGTAAGGATACGATATTAGAAGAAGGCAGAAACCTGTACGAGGTAATGGATCTCGGATTCGGTAAATGCCGGATGTGTGTCTGCGGTCCTCATAAAGCAAAAGAATTATTGAAGAAAAATGAGATCATCCGTGTTGCCAGCAAATATCCGAATATTGCAAAAGATTATTTTAATAATCAGAAGAACCAGACGGTTGAGATCATCAAATTAAACGGTTCGGTCGAGCTTGCGCCGATCGTTGGCTTATCGGAGGTGATCGTTGATATCGTCGAGACCGGAAGCACCCTTCGCGAAAACGGACTGGAAGTTTTAGAAGAAGTTTGTCCGTTATCTGCAAGAATGGTTGTAAATCAGGTAAGCTTAAAGATGGAAAATGAGAGAATTAGAAAGCTGCTTGCTGATCTGAATTCGTTAATTAATAAGGAGGCATAAAAATGAGAATTGTAAATCTGACGGAAGAAACCAGAAAGAACATTTTAAAAGATCTGTTAAAAAGAAGCCCAAGCAATTTTGGATCTTATGCAGATACAGTAGAGAAGATCGTAAATGATGTCAGAGACCGTGGAGACGAGGCGTTATTTGGATATACAAAGCAGTTTGATAAAGCAGATATCAATGCCGGAAATGTTCTGGTTACAAAAGAAGAGATTGAATATGCTTATACACAGGTTGATGAGAAGCTGATCGAGGTTATCAGAAAAGCAAAAGAAAACATTCGTACCTATCACGAAAAACAGCGTCAGTACAGCTGGTTTGATTCTGATCCGAAAGGTATCATGCTTGGACAGAAGGTAACAGCATTGGAATCTGTCGGAGTATATGTACCGGGCGGAAAAGCTGTGTATCCATCTTCCGTATTGATGAACATTATGCCTGCAAAGGTAGCAGGTGTTAAAAATATTATAATGACCACTCCTTGTAACAGCGAGGGTGAAGTATATGCGACTACATTGGTTGCAGCAAATGAAGCCGGTGCGACTGCTATCTACAAGGCAGGCGGCGCACAGGCAATCGCGGCTCTTGCATATGGAACGGAATCCATTCCAAAGGTTGATAAGATCGTAGGACCCGGAAATATCTTCGTTGCACTTGCAAAACGTGCGGTATACGGACATGTCAGCATCGATTCGATCGCAGGTCCATCCGAGATCCTTGTAATTGCAGATGAGACTGCAAATCCAAGATATGTTGCTGCCGATCTGTTATCGCAGGCCGAACATGATGAGATGGCATCCGCCATTCTGATCACAACTTCAAAAGAACTTGCCGAAAAGGTATCAGCACAGGTTGATGAATTTATAGAAGTATTATCCAGAAAAGAGATCATACGGAAATCTATTGATACATACGGCTACATCTTATTAGCCGATAATATGGCAGATGCGGTTGAAACAGCAAATGCAATTGCCTCCGAACATCTGGAGATTGTAACTGCAAATCCATTTGATGTCATGACAAGAATCAAGAATGCCGGTGCGATCTTCATCGGTGAATATTCATCCGAACCATTGGGTGATTATTTTGCCGGACCGAACCATGTACTTCCAACAAACGGAACAGCGAAGTTCTTCTCCCCGTTAAGTGTGGATGATTTCATTAAGAAATCCAGTATCATCTATTATTCCAGAGAAGCTCTTGAAGAGGTACATGAGGACATTGAAAGCTTTGCAAAATCAGAGCAGCTTACAGCACATGCTAATTCTATTGCAGTAAGATTTGAATAGTGGTATAATATGAAACCAAGATTGCACAGGCGTCTGTATTATCAGTCCGCCTGTGCTTGTAGTTGCCAAAGTATCGGGAGAAAAATGTATAAAAACAAGGGAGAAAAGATATGGCGGATAGAGCAGTAAAATGCACAAGAAAAACCAGCGAGACAGATATTGTTCTGGAATTAAATCTGGATGGAAAGGGAAATGCAAAGATCGATACCGGTATCGGATTTTTCGATCATATGCTGACAAGCTTTGCCAAACACGGATTCTTTGATCTGAATCTGACTGTAAAAGGTGATCTGTATGTGGATTGTCATCATACGATCGAGGATACGGGAATTGTTCTCGGAAAAGCGATCAAGGGTGCGCTTGGAGATAAGAAATCCATTAAGCGTTTCGGTAATTTCTTTCTTCCTATGGATGAAACGCTTGTTATGTGTGCGATCGACCTTTCCGGAAGACCATACCTTGTTTATGATCTGAACCTGACAACAGAACGGGTTGGATATTTTGATACACAGATGGTAAAGGAATTCTTCTATGCAGTATCCTATGGAGCAGAGATGAACCTGAATCTGAAGCAGTTCTCCGGTTCCAATGACCATCATATCATCGAAGCAGCTTTTAAGGCATTTGCAAAAGCTTTAGATGAAGCAACTTCTATAGACGACAGATTAAATGGTAAAGTGTTATCTACCAAAGGTTCACTTTAAGGAGGTACTATGAGTTATAAGAAAATTATTCCATGTCTGGATCTTGAGAATGCACTCGAAATGGCAAAGTTCTATAACGATGCCGGTGCAGATGAGATTGCATATTTTGACAGTAAAGCAACAAAGGAAGGCAGAGAAGCGAATATTGCAGTTATCAAAGAGATCTGCAAGAATGTCGATATTCCATTGATCGCATGTGGTGGAGTAAGAAGACTGGAAGATATCAAGAAGATGTTATACGCAGGTGCTTCCAAGGTTTGTATGAAATCAGCAGCATTAAATACACCGGAGCTTGTAACGGAAGCCGCTGACCGTTTTGGTTCAGAACGTATCATCGTAACGATCGACCTGAGCGAATGTAAAGAGCCTGTAGCTTATGCAGAGCAGCTTAAGGAACTCGGAGCAGGTGAGCTCCTGTTATTACATAATAATATGGTTCCGGAATATATGGATATCGTAAATGAGATCAAAAATCGTGTAGCACTTCCTGTTATTGTTTCCACCTATTCAACAAATGGGGAAGCAATCTGTGAGATGCTTGAAAAGACAAATGCTGAATCCATTTCTTTATATAATCTGAAACAAATGGATATAATGGAGATAAAGCAGGAATGCAGAAAAGAAGGCATTCCGGTTAATACATTTGAAAGTGCAGTATCCTTTGATGAATTCAAGCTGAATTCTGATGGGCTGATTCCATGTATCACACAGCATTATAAGACTGGGGAAGTTCTTATGATGGCATACATGAATAAGGAATCCTTTGAAAAGACGATTGCGACCGGCAGAATGACATATTACAGCAGAAGCAGACAGGAGCTTTGGACAAAGGGAGAGACATCCGGTCATTTCCAGTTCTTAAAATCATTAAAATTAGACTGTGATAAAGATACCCTGCTTGCAGAGGTTTCCCAGATTGGTGCAGCATGCCACACCGGCAGCCCGACCTGCTTCTTTACTGATCTGGTTAAAAAGGAATACGATAATACCAATCCGTTAAAGGTATTTGAAGAAGAATACGATATTATCGTTGACAGAAGAAATCATCCAAAGGAAGGTTCCTATACAAATTATCTGTTTGACAAAGGAATTGACAAAATACTGAAAAAGGTTGGCGAAGAGGCAACAGAGATTGTAATTGCTGCCAAGAATCCTGATTCAGATGAAATAAAATATGAGATATCAGATTTCCTGTATCACCTTATGGTTCTTATGGTTGAAAGAGGTGTCAGTTGGACTGATATTACCAAAGAACTGGCTGATAGAAGGTAGGAGGAGAAAACAGTGGAAAAATATGGCGTAAATCAATTAAGAAAAATGTTTCTGGAATTTTTTGAGAGCAAGGGACATCTGAAGATGAACAGTTTCTCACTGATTCCACATAATGATAATAGTTTGTTATTGATCAACTCAGGTATGGCACCATTAAAGCCTTACTTTACAGGACAGGAGATCCCGCCAAGAAGACGTGTGACCACCTGCCAGAAGTGTATCCGTACCGGAGATATCGAAAATGTAGGTAAGACTGCAAGACATGGTACATTCTTTGAGATGTTAGGTAACTTCTCATTCGGCGATTACTTCAAGCATGAAGCAATTTCATGGTCATGGGAGTTCCTGACCAAGGTTGTAGGCTTAGATGAAAATCGTTTATATCCATCTATCTACGAGGATGATGACGAAGCATTTGATATCTGGAATAAAGAGATTGGAATTGCACCGGAGAAAATCTTCCGTTTTGGGAAAGAAGATAACTTCTGGGAGCATGGAGCAGGTCCTTGTGGTCCATGTTCCGAAATCTATTATGACAGAGGCGAAAAGTACGGATGCGGTAAGCCTGGCTGTACAGTAGGTTGTGACTGTGACCGTTACATGGAAGTATGGAACAACGTATTTACCCAGTTTGAAAATGACGGCCATAATAACTATACAGAACTGGTTCAGAAGAATATCGATACCGGTATGGGACTGGAGCGTCTGGCTGTTGTTGTTCAGGATGTAGATTCCATCTTTGACGTTGATACGATCAAAGCGTTACGTGATAAAGTATGTGAGATGGCTGGCGTAAAGTACATGGAAGATGAGAAGACAGATGTCTCGATCCGTGTTATTACCGACCATATCCGTTCTGTTACCTTTATGGCATCTGACGGTATCCTTCCATCAAATGAAGGACGAGGTTATGTATTAAGACGTCTTCTCCGTCGTGCAGCAAGACATGGCAGATTACTTGGTATCGAAGGCAGATTCCTTGCAGAGCTTTCAAAGACAGTGATCGAGGTTTCTAAGGATGCATATCCGGAGTTGGAAGAAAAGAAAGCACATATCTTTACCTGTATCAATACAGAAGAAGAAAACTTCAATAAGACGATCGATCAGGGCTTATCAATCCTGAACGGCTTCGTTGAGGAGTTAAATAACAGCGGCAAAAAAGTATTAAATGGCGAAAATGCATTTAAGTTATATGATACCTATGGTTTTCCTCTTGATCTGACAAAAGAGATTCTGGAAGAAAAGGGCATCGAGGTTGATACGGAAGGCTTTAATAAGGCTATGGACAAGCAGAGAGAGACTGCTCGTAAATCAAGAAAAGTATCAAACTACATGGGAGCAGATTCAACTATTTATGAAGACATCGACACAGCTCTCACAAGTAAATTCATTGGTTATGACAAGGTAGAAGCATCTTCCAATATTATTGCCATAACAGCAGAATATAAAGAGGGCGATCAGGTAACATCCGAACTGGTTGATGTTATTTCCGAAGGCACAAACGGTTCGATCATCACAGCAGAGACACCATTTTATGCTACTATGGGTGGTCAGATCGGTGATGCCGGTGTGATCGAGACAGAGAGCGGACGTTTCATCGTTAAAGATACGATCAAGGTTGCCGGTGATAAGATCGCACATCTTGGCTATGTTGAATCCGGTGAATTAAAGAATGGAAGCACAGCGAAGCTTTCTGTAACAGCAGACAGACGTGCACTGATCTGTAAAAATCATTCCGCTACACATCTGCTCCAGAAAGCCTTAAAGATGGTCCTTGGTGATCATGTTGAACAGGCTGGTTCTTATGTATCCGAAGACCGTTTAAGATTCGACTTTACACATTTTCAGGCTATGACTCCTGAGGAAATCGCCAAGGTTGAAGCAATCGTAAATGAACAGATTGATAAAGACCTTAAGGTTAAGACAGAGGTTATGAGTATTGAAGATGCCAAGAAGACAGGTGCTATGGCATTGTTTGGTGACAAGTACGGCGAGAAGGTTCGTGTTGTATCTATGGATGACTTCTCCGTTGAATTCTGTGGTGGTACTCATGTTCCGAATACCGGTGTGATCGGTACATTTAAGATCATCTCTGAAATGGGTGTTGCTGCCGGTGTCAGAAGAATTGAAGCACTGACTTCTGTTGGCGCATTTAATTATTATAAAGAGATGGAAGACGAGTTGAAAGCAGCAGCAAAGGCAGCAAAAGCTGAACCTGCAAAGCTGGCTGAAAAGATCGAGACAATGCTCGCTGAGATCAAAGCGCTGACATCTGAAAATTCCAAGCTGAAGGATAAGCTGGCAAAGAATTCTGCCGGAGATGCACTTGCAGATGCAATAGATATAAATGGCGTAAAGGTTCTTGCTACCAGCGTAGAAGATACCGATATGAACGCACTTCGTAATCTGGGTGATGATTTCAAGAACAAGCTTGGTACATCGGTTATCGTTCTTGCTTCCGCAAAGGATGGCAAGGTAAATCTGATCGCTATGGCAACAGACGATGCTGTAAAGAAGGGAGCACATGCAGGAAATATTATCAAAGCGTCTGCAGCACTTGTAGGCGGTGGCGGCGGTGGTCGTCCAAACATGGCTCAGGCCGGGGGAAAGAATCCTGCCGGTATTGCAGATGCACTTGCAAAAGCAGTTGAAACAGCCAAAGAACAGTTAAATGCCTAAAAATAGAAAAATAGAAAATAATAAAATTTTTTGTTGACGTTTTAATAATATATGTTATAATTGACTTCGTGCTTAAATAATACCCAAACAGTTGTTATTTTATTAGCATAGTACACAACTGGAGGGAGGTCAGGTGAGAGAATGTCAAATGTAATAGTTAAAGAAAACGAAACATTAGATAGCGCTCTTCGCAGATTCAAGAGAAATTGTGCGAAGGCTGGTATCCAGCAGGAGATTCGTAAGAGAGAACATTACGAAAAGCCAAGCGTTAGACGTAAAAAGAAATCAGAGGCAGCTAGAAAGCGCAAATATAAATAATCTATAGTTTGGATTAGTAAATATGATTTTTTTGAGTACCGAGCAATCGGTACTCTTTTTTTACGCGAGCAACGAGCCGAAGTCTGTGTTTACACGAGGCCTCGGCGACTGCCGCGATAACCACAAGAAAATTACAAAGTAATTTTCTTGTGGTTGCGGAAGTATCTATCTGTGCTTGGCTCACTTACGCAAAAAGTTGACACAGACAACGCTATAAGATACAATAAATTAATATTCGAAAACGAAAGGGACAAACGAATATGAAAAACGCAATTAATATTTTTGCAATAATCTTTGCCTGGGGAGCACTGATCTTAAGTATTTTTGCATTTGGCGATATGACCGGAAATATATTTAAGGCAGTTACCTATGGATTGATTGTAGGAAATGCCGTTCTGGTTAATTTTATCTGTGTCCATAATCTTAAAGAGAATAAAGAGTAAGTCATAATCCGATACCCAACCAACATAGTATAGATATAAAGTCAATTGGGTATCAGATCATGCAGCTTCCATTTAATCATAACAGTCTATATGATGTGCCGGATGTCACACCGGACATTAAAAAAAGTTCGTCTAAAATCACAATTCATGATAACCACATTATCTATATTGAAAACTATAAATGTATTATATCCTGTTCAGATACTCAGATCCTTGTTAAAACTAAAAAGAATACCATATCGATAAATGGAATTTGCTTGAAAATTGAATATTACTGCCCGGAAGAACTGAAGATATCAGGCAATATTCTATATATCAATTATGAATGATAATGTTGTGTACATAGAAGGGAGAAACCGGATGTTTGATATTATATTAAGGTATCTGTATGGCTTTGCAAAAATTCATCTTCGCGGCATTCATATCAACCGTTTTGTTAATCTATGCAAAGCGAGAGATATTAAGCTTTGGGATCTGGAGCAGAAAGAAGATGAAATATTCTTTTTTACTGCTTCTAAGGATATAGCACGGTTGGAAGAACCTGCACGGAAAACAGAAAGTGACGTAGAGATTCTAAGAGTATATGGTATTCGCGAGTTTATTCGAAAAAATAAAAAAAGAATTCCATTTGTGGCTGGGTTTATCTTGTTTGCTGTTTTGATTTATATTCAATCGTTATTTATATGGGAAATTTCCGTTTCCGGTGAATCAGATTATACATCGGATGAGATACTACAGCATATCAATGAATATTATGTGCAGACAGGAACTCCGAAATCAAAAGTAGATTGCGCCGAGCTTGAGAAGAACCTCCGAAAAGATTTTGAAGATATCGCATGGATATCATGTGCGCTTACAGGAACAAAGTTGTCTGTAGAGATTACGGAAACATTGAATGTATGTACGGACACCTCCATGAAAGGGCCATGCAACATCGTTGCATCAAAGAACTGTACGATCGCAGAGATCGTAACCGCTTCCGGTACACCAGTGGTTAAATCAGGGGATGACGTAAAAAAAGGGGATGTCCTGATATCCGGAGCTGTCTATCTGTATGATGACAATAACGAAGTGATGGATACAAATTATGTGTCGGCAGAAGGAGAGGTTTATGGCATCTGTGTGTATCATTATGATGAAAGTATACCAAGAACAAATTATGTGAAAGAGTATACCGGAAACGAGAAAAAATATTATTCCTTTGGATTGTTAAAGTATGATTTTACCCCTTATGTACCGAAATGTCCTTATGATACATTCGACCGATTAAGTGATGATAAGAGATTACACATAGGAAAAAATCTTTATCTGCCATTTGAGATAAAAAAGACTACAGTCAAAGAATACACATTGATGATGAAAAAATTGTCCGAAAAAGATGCTACAGATAAAATGCAGGAAAAATTAAATCACTATATTGGCAATTTGCAAGAAAAAGGGGTGCAAATAATAGAAAAAAATGTTAAAATAACATGTAGCGAGGACGCATGCCATGCAGTTGGAGATATCACTGTAAAACAGCTGATCGGTGTCCCGCATGAATTACAGATAATAAGTGAGGAGCAGACACTTGAGTGAATTCAGCAAATCAATTACTGTTATGTCCGAATACGTTCAAAATGTATTTGGACAATTTGATGTACATGCAAAAAAAAATTGAAAAAGCATTTCATGTTTCTATGATCCTGCGCGATGATAAGCTGAAGATTTCAGGAGAAGAAAAAGACGTGGAGCAGGCGGTTCATGTACTGATCCAGTTATTTGCAGTTGCAGCCAGAGGTACTGCGATTGATGAACAGAAGGTCGATTATACGATAGCCATGTCTAAGGATCATCCTCAGGAAACACAGGAAAATATCGCTGAGTTGGATCGGGATATCATTTGTCATACGATCAACGGCAAACCGATCAAACCAAAAACACACGGACAGAAGGCATATGTAAATGCAATCGATAAATCCATGATCGTATTCGGTGTAGGTCCTGCCGGAACCGGTAAGACATATCTGGCAATGGCGAAAGCGATCACTGCATTCAAAAACGGTGAAGTGAATCGTATTATATTGACACGTCCGGCGATCGAAGCAGGTGAGAAATTAGGTTTTCTGCCTGGCGATCTGCAAAGTAAGGTCGATCCTTATTTAAGACCGCTTTATGATGCGCTCTATGAGATCATGGGACCGGAATCTTTCGCTAAAAATATGGAAAAAGGATTGATAGAGGTTGCTCCGCTTGCGTATATGCGAGGCCGGACTCTGGATAATGCGTACATCGTGCTTGATGAGGCACAGAATACAACTCCTGCACAGATGAAAATGTTCTTAACCCGTATCGGATTTGGATCAAAAGCCATCATTACTGGAGACCTTTCCCAGAAAGATCTTCCGTTTGAGACAAGATCCGGACTTGAAGTTGCACTGATGGTTATTAAAAACATCGAAGAAATCAGTGTTTGTCATCTGACAAGTCTTGATGTTGTGAGACATCCGCTTGTACAGAAGATTGTCAATGCCTACGAAGTGTATGAGGAAAAGCAGAACAGACAGAAGAAAAGATCCGACCAGACAAAGCATGAGATAAGTGACAGCAAGCGTTACGGAGATAACCGCAATAATAAGAGAAAAAGGTAAGGATGTACAATGTCTTTAAATATTGAAAATGAATTCGGAGAGATCCGTGTGCCTGATTATGAACATGTAATAGAGACTGTGATCGGACAGGCGCTGGATTTTATCAAATGCCCATATGAATGTGAGATTTATGTATTACTCACAGACAATTCGGGCATACAGACTATCAATAATTGTCAGAGAAATATCGATGCACCTACAGATGTGCTGTCATTTCCTCTGATTGATTATAAAGAACCCGGAGATTTTAGTGTTGTAGACGGGGATACCTGTGATTATTTCAATCCGGAATCAGGAGAACTGATGCTTGGAGATATTATTATTTCCATGGATCGAGTATATGAACAGGCAAAAAGTTACAATCACTCGAACACCAGAGAACTGGCATTTCTGGTTGCACACAGTATGCTTCATTTATTTGGTTATGATCATATAGATGAAGAAGAACGCAAACAGATGGAAGATCTTCAGGAACAAATACTTAATGAGAAAGGATACACAAGGGATTATGAAGAAAACTAAATATGCAATTGCATTAGCAGCATTAGGAGTTTTATCACTTGGTGTTATGGGATGTGGAAAGAAAGAGACATCAACAGAAGGAACCACAGAAACCACAACGACAGAAGCAACAACAGAAGCAACTACAGAGGCAACAACAGAAGCTCAGCATGAGGGCGTGTACAACGACCTGACCGGAGAATGGGTTACAGACCGTACAGAAGAATATGGACGCCCGATCGCGGTTATGTTAAATAACATTTCTGACGCAATGCCGCAGTGTGATATAGGAAAGGCAGATATTGTTTATGAGATGAAGGTAGAAGGTGGAATCACACGTTTGCTTGGAATCTTCAATGATTATTCCAATCTTGAAAAACTGGGTTCAATCAGAAGCTGCCGTCCATATTATGTAACAGTTGCTATGGAATATGATGCTATCTACATGCATTATGGTCAGTCTCCACAGGGAGAAGATAAGCTTGCAAGCTCAGGGATCAATAATCTGAGTGGCTTAAGCTCAGAAGGTGGCGTAACATACTACAGAGCATCTGACCGGGTATCTCCACATAATGTATTCACAGATACCGAGAAGATCAAAGCCGGAATCGAACAGAAGGGCTATGAAACAAAACACAGCGACAGCTTTGAAAGTGTATTTTCATTCAATGATGAGATCACAACACCTGCCGGTGGGGAAACCGCTAACGAGATCAAGACACCAATCAGCAACTATACATCACCTTGGTTTGAATATCATGCTGATGATGGTCTCTATTACAGATTCCAGTATGGCGGAGAACAGACCGATGGAAATACAGGCGAACAGCTTAAGTATGAAAACGTCCTGATCCAGTTTGCTCATTATACAAGCATTGACGATCACGACAGACAGCAGCTTGATCTGGTCGGTGAAGGCACAGGCCTTTACGCATCAAATGGTGTGATCATTCCTGTAACATGGAAAAAATCTTCTGAAAATGCTATAACAAAGTACTACACAGAAGACGGCAATGAATTAAAACTGAATCCGGGAAAAACATGGGTAACTGTTTTTGAAAAAGATAAAGCAGACAGTGTAACCTGGAACTAAAATTTAATCAGACTTTTAAGATGTCTGTCATATCGGTTATGATATGGCAGGCATCTTTTTGTATATTTAGCCGTAAAATGCAGATAATCACTGATAAGAGGTGATTATTATGAAAAAAGTGCTTTTTTTGATCGGTGGAGCGGTGTTACTTTTTTTATTTTCATTTTACTGTTCATATTCGATCTATAAGAATTCTCGTGGATGCAATGATACAACGAAAGGACAGTCTAATATCGAAGAATATATCTGGACGATTGACAGAACAGATTCAGAAGAAACCACGGATGCGGTTGACAGGGTAGAGACGGTTGAAACCATATCAAAAAAAGAAAACTCCGAAACAGAAGAAGCTGCAGAAAAAGACTATCATTTTCTGGTCAGTGATCTGAATGGTTATGTTGCGGTTTTTACAGAAAAGGGAAGCTTATATGAATTTACCGACATTCGGATGGATCAATTGGAAAATAATATGAAAAAACGAATAGAAAATGGAATAAAATTTCAAAAAGCGAAAGAATTATTTACTTTCCTTGAATCATGTTCCAGTTAATGCTAGAATATGGGATGATTTAAAAGGAGAGAACAAATGATATATGATATGATCGTTATCGGTGCGGGAGCATCCGGCATGACAGCGGCTGCCTGTGCAGCAGATCCGAATATGATTTCAGATAAAAAGACTGATCCGGCATCGAAAAAACAACTTAAAATTCTGCTACTTGAAAAAAATAAAAAGATCGGGAAGAAGATTTATGCGACAGGAAACGGAAAGTGTAATATCGCAAATCAGGCATTTGATATAAACTGTTATTTCAGTAACAATGAGTTTTTCCCTTATAAGGTAATCGCTGCGGATGATTATAAAAAAGTAATTTCATTTTTTGAACAGGTGGGTGTATTGGTATCAGATGAAAATGGATATTATTACCCGATGTCCAGACAGGCTTCGACTGTTGTATGGGCATTTAATGATGTTCTGAAAAAGAATGAAATCGAGATCCATACCGGAGAACAGGTTGCAGAGATATCCATAAACAAGGATCATATCTATGAGATAAAAACAGATCATGCCGTGTATCATACAAAAAATGTTGTTCTTTCATGTGGCGGATCAGCAGCCCCGGCTCTTGGAGGAACAGATGCCGGTTTAGATCTGCTGGAACAGTTAGGCGTTCCTGTTTATCAGTTCCATCCGGCATTATGTAAGGTGAAATGCACAGAAGATATATCTGAATTATCAGGTGTTCGATGCAAAGCAGGCGTTTATGTTGAATGTGGAGAAAATTCGACTTCTGATCACGAGAAAGAATTTGGCGAGGTACAGTTTACTGATACCTGTATCTCCGGCATTGTCGTATTCAACCAGAGCCATATCATCGGTGAAGCCTTAGAAGCCGGCGAACATGTCAGGCTCCACATATCACCGATACCGACGATGAATAAAGAAGATGTATTAAAGTATCTGAGAACATTTGTAAAGAACAATCCTGAGCGGAATATTCAGGCCTGTCTGAACGGACTGGTGCATGAAAAGCTCGGAGCCTATATAATAAAAAAATGCGGCACAGAGAAAAAGAGTGTGCAGCAATTATCAGAAAAAGAACTGGTAGAGCTGGCAGGTATACTCTTTGATCTACGGTTTGAGATCACGGACACAGCAGAGATTACAGAGGCACAGGTAGCACGCGGAGGAGCAGACACAAGATTTGTAAATCCTGAAACAATGGGATTAAAGATGGTTCCCGGATGTTATGTTACAGGAGAACTATTAGATGTAGATGGAAAATGCGGCGGATACAATCTTATGTGGGCAGTTATCACAGGAATGAAAGCAGGAAAGAGTATATATGATTCGTATAAATAATATCAAATTGAAAATCGGCTATACGGCAGATGATATAGAGGCTGTAATTAAGAAAAATCTGAAGCTTTCGTATGTGCCTGCATATAAAATTGCCAAATTATCGATTGACAGCCGTAAAAAAGATCAGATCCATTATGTGGCAGCTGTAGATGTAATTTGTGACAATGAAGAAAAGATATTGCGAAAAGTTCACAATAACAATATTATGTTAACAAAAGAAACAATATACCTGATACCGGAGCCGGGAACTACGCCGATGCAGTATCGACCGGTTATTATCGGAAGCGGCCCGGCAGGTTTGTTTGCAGGACTTTTTCTCGCAAGAGAGGGCTATCGACCGATTATTCTGGAACGTGGTATGGCGGTTGATGAACGAACAGCCTGTGTAAATGGATACTGGAAAAAGGAACATCCGTTAAATCCAAACTGCAATGTTCAGTTTGGGGAAGGCGGAGCCGGAACATTTTCTGACGGTAAATTGAATACCGTAATTAAGGATAAATCAGGAAGAAGGACTGCGGTTCTTAAGACATTTGTCGAATTTGGTGCAGATCCGTCAATCCTATATGTGAATAAGCCTCATATCGGTACAGATGTGTTATTGACTGTAGTCAAGAATATCAGAAATGAGATTATAAGGCTGGGTGGAGAGGTGCGATTTGAGCAGCTTGTAACAGATATAGAAGTGATAGATTCTGAGACAACGCTCTTACAGATAAAGAAGCTTTTGAAACCGGAAGACACATATGAATTAAAAAGCAATGCGGTGATACTTGCAATCGGTCACAGTGCAAGAGATACCTTTGAAATGCTCTATAAGCGTGGAATTCCGATGGAACAGAAGCCGTTTGCAATGGGACTCCGGATCGAACATCCAAGAACCTTTATCAATGAAGCACAATATGGATATCATCCCGATTATGAAGATTTACTGCCGACAGCAGATTATAAGCTGGTGCATCAGGCAGCAAACGGACGGGCGGTCTACTCCTTCTGTATGTGTCCCGGTGGTTACGTTGTAAATGCATCCTCAGAATCCGGAAGGATATGTGTCAATGGTATGAGCTACAGTGACCGAAAAGCGGATAATTCAAACAGTGCGATCGTTGTGAATGTTACGCCGGAAGATTATCCGGGAGATCATCCGCTTGCCGGTATGTATTTTCAGAGAGAGCTTGAAGAAAAGGCGTATCAGGCAGGAAAAGGAGCAGTTCCGGTACAACGTTTCGGTGATTTTAGAATGAACAGAATGTCTGAAATAGCCGGCAAGATCAAGCCTTGCATAAAGGGGGCGTATACGTTTTCCAACCTGAATTGTTGTTTGCCAGAGTATATCAGAGATGCTATAATAGATGGTGTTTTGTCATTTGACCGGGTGATATCCGGTTTTGCAGATGATGATGCAATATTAAGCGGCGTGGAAGCAAGAACATCTTCGCCGATAAAGATACTACGCGATGCAGATCTGACATCTGCACATACTTGTATTTATCCCTGTGGAGAAGGTGCAGGTTACGCGGGAGGTATAACATCCGCAGCCGTTGACGGAATAAAAGTTTTTGAGGCGGTTATGTCGAAATTTATGATACCGGAAGCATCAACCGGAAATCAGAGAATGTGAGGTTTCAGATATAAAATGGAAGATCGTTTATACTTAAAAAATAAAAAAAGAATCGTGATCAAGATCGGCTCATCTTCATTGATCCATGAGGAGACGGGTGGGCTTGATTACATAAAACTTGAAAAACTGGTACGGATCATCAGTGATCTGAAAAATCAGGATAAGGATGTTGTATTGGTATCCTCCGGTGCGATCGGTGTTGGTTCGAAGTCGTTAGGGCTTCAGAAAAAACCAAAGACAACATCACTCAGACAGGCATGTGCAGCAGTTGGACAAGGACAGCTCATGATGGTATACCAGCGCCTGTTCTATGAATATCACCAGATTGCAGCACAGGTTCTTCTGACATTTGATGTAATCACATCTCAGGAAAGAAGACATAACGCTGTAAATACTTTTAATGAATTATTACAAATGGATGTTATTCCTGTAGTTAATGAGAATGATACAGTTGCAATTGAAGAAGTGGATATAAACTTTGGAGATAATGATACCCTTTCCGCTATCGTAGCCAACATGATCAATGCCGACCTTTTATTATTATTGACAGATATTGATGGCTTGTACACGGACGATCCGAGAAATAATCCGGATGCAACATTGATCCCTGTCGTAGAACGTATCGACGATAAGATCAAAGCAATGGCAAAGGGTGCAGGCTCCGGATATGGAACCGGTGGTATGACGACAAAAATCTCTGCAGCGAAGATTGCTGCAAATTCAGGAGCAGATATGCTTATTTTGTCAGGAGATGATATAGGGAATCTCGGTCGGGCATTAAATGGCGAATCTGTCGGAACCTTATTTAAAGCATATAAAGAGCCGAATTTTGATGTCGTAAGATACATTACACATAAGGAATATCTGCAGTAGCAATGGATATAGTGTGTACCACACGTATCATATATAAGATGGTATCTGATCAAACAGAAGCAGTATACGATTCAGAAATAACAGTAATGAACAGGTGAATAAGAATGGACGAAAAAAAGATTGCAAGAATCAATGAATTATATAAGAAATCCAAGACTCCGGCAGGACTTACGCCGGCTGAAAAGGAAGAACAGAAAAATCTTAGACAGGAATATATTTTTGCCATGAAGCAGAATCTGAGAAGTGTATTAAATAACATTGATATCAAAGAACCGGATGGTAGTATTACCAGACTGGAAGATATCGATCCAACAAAAAAAGTATGATGGAACAGACAAAAGCAGAACTAAGAAAACAATATAAACAAAAGCGGCGTGCCTTAACACCGGAGCAGGTGACCGCTGCTTCAGCACAGATCAGGAAGCGATTTATGAATTCAGATGGATATAAAGACTGCAATCATCTGCTGATCTATGTCAGTCAGGATAATGAAGTGGATACGATCGAGATTATAGAGCAGGCACTTACAGATGACAAAATCGTTGCTGTGCCAAAGGTATACGGAGATCATATGCATTTTCATCGGATTCATGGAATGAGCGATCTAAAGGTAGGTGCATATGGCATCTTAGAGCCTGTCGGCTGTGATATGCTTCATCCGACGGAAGGAATTCTGATCGTTCCGGGAATTGTATTTGATAAAAACGGACATCGGATCGGATATGGTGGAGGATATTATGACCGTTATATGAAGCTTCATCCGGAACTTACTGCGGTTGCATTTGCCTATGATTATCAGGTGTTGCCGGAGATTTCATGCGAATCATTTGACGAAAGGCCGGATCAGCTTCTGACTCCGTCAGAGATATACAGCTTTATGGAGAAGAATATTGGTTAATAAACTTATCAGAATAACGAAAACGAATTTATACAGAAATTCAACAAGAACATTAAACACATACCGGAGAACAATATGATTAATGAAATTGATAAAAAAATAGATACAATCGATATAACAGAACCTTGTCCTGCCGAAGAACCATTTCGGCAATATTATTTTATAAAAAAAGCAAGGGGGTATTACCGGGAGCTTGCGAAAAAAGCAGGAAGAAACCTGACCTGCTCGATCCAGACCTATGGATGTCAGATGAATGTAAGAGACTCCGAGAAGCTGACCGGTATTCTGGAAGAAATCGGATATACAAGCAGTGATTCTGAGGATGCAGACCTTGTTATATATAATACCTGCACAGTCCGTGAGAATGCGAATCGAAAAGTCTACGGACATCTTGGAATCATGAAACATGACAAAGAGACACATCCAGATAAGATGATCGGGCTTTGCGGATGTATGATGCAGGAACCGGATGTTGTAGCTACAATTCAAAAGAAATATCGATTTGTAGATATGGTATTTGGCACGCATAATGTATTCAAACTGGCTGAAATCTACTGCAACCGTATCGAAGCCGGCGGACAGGTAGTGGACATCTGGAAGGATACCAATCTTGTTGTGGAAGATCTTCCGGTTAAGAAGGAATTCCCATTTAAGTCCGGTGTCAATATTATGTTCGGATGCAATAATTTCTGTACATATTGTATCGTGCCATATGTCAGAGGCAGAGAACGCAGCAGACAACCGGAGGACATCATAAGAGAGGTTAAGCGGCTTTCAGAGGAGGGTGTAAAAGAGATCATGCTCCTTGGTCAGAATGTGAATTCTTATGGAAAGACGTTAGAGAAACCGATGACATTTGCCGAATTATTGCAGAAGGTGACAGAAGTTGATGGAATTGAACGTGTTCGTTTTATGACCTCCCATCCAAAGGATCTGTCCGATGAACTGATCGATGTGATCGCGGCAAATGAAAAGATCTGCCGTCACATCCATCTTCCGATGCAGTCCGGCTCATCCAGGATATTAAATCAGATGAATCGTCGCTATACAAAAGAATCTTATCTGGAATTAGTAGACAAGATCCGCAGACAGATTCCTGAAATATCACTTACAACCGATATTATTGTCGGTTTTCCCGGAGAAACAGAAGAAGATTTCTTAGAGACAATGGATGTAGTGAATCGGGTAAGGTTTGATACAGCATTTACATTTATATATTCCAAGCGCACCGGAACACCGGCGGCAACATTTGAGGATCATGCAACAAAGGAAGAGATCCAGAACCGTTTTGACCGTCTGATCAAGCGAGTATCAGAGATCAGCGGTGAGGAGATCTGCCGTTATAAAGGTCAGGTCATGCCTGTACTGATTGAAAGCGTCAGCGAACAGAATCCGGAACTCTTAACCGGTCGTCTGTCAAATAATATTCTGGTACATTTTAAAGGTGATCCGTCTATGATCGGCGAGATCCGGGATGTTTCGCTGGATGAATGTAAAGGCTTTTATTATATGGGAAATCTTGTATAAACCGAATTTATAGAATAGGGGTAAAAAACAGTGGCAGCTTTAACACCAATGATGCAGCAGTATATGGAAGTGAAGAATCAGTACAAGGACTGTATATTATTTTACAGACTTGGTGATTTCTATGAAATGTTTTTTGATGATGCCCTGACCGCATCCAAGGTTCTTGAGATCACTTTGACCGGAAGGGACTGCGGACAGCCGGAACGTGCACCGATGTGTGGCGTTCCATATCATGCCTGCGATGTCTACCTAAATAAGCTGATCGAGAATGGTTTTAAGGTAGCAATCTGTGAACAGGTTGAAGATCCAAAGCTTGCAAAAGGCATAGTAAAACGTGAGGTTATCCGGGTGGTAACACCGGGTACAAATATGTCAAATGCAATTCTTGATGAAACAAGAAATAATTATCTGATGAGTATTTTTGAAAACGATGGTGCATTCGGAATCTCACTGGTAGATATCACGACCGGTGAGTTTAAGACAGCGAGAGTTCCATCCTTATCAAAGCTTACGGATGAGATCAACAAATATTCTCCTGCCGAGATCATCGGCAATCATTCTTTCATGAATTGTGATCTGGATTTCGTTTATCTGAGGGAGAAAATGAAAATTTCCATTTCTGAAGCGCCGGAGCATTATTTCAATCAAATGCTATGTGAAGATGCAATTATGAGGCAGTTCGGCGTTAATAATATGGACGGGCTTGGACTGAAGGATTTCCCTGACTGTATCTTATCCTCCGGAGTCCTGCTTCAGTATCTGCATGAGACACAGAAGAATTTCCTTGCACATATCAATCATATCGTGCTGTATTCCATCGACGATTTCATGATTCTTGATTCCGCAACCAGAAGAAATCTGGAGCTTTGTGAGACACTTCGTGACAAGCAGAAACGAGGTTCTTTGTTATGGGTATTGGATAAAACCAAGACAGCAATGGGTGCGAGAATGCTTCGAAGCATGATCGAGCAGCCTTTGATATATAAAAAGGATATCGAAGCAAGACTTGATGCAATAGAACAGTTAAATAATGATATGATCAATCGTGATGAGATGCGGGAATATCTGAACCCGATCTATGATCTGGAACGACTGATGACAAGGATTTCCCTACGATCCGCAAATCCACGCGATATGATCGCATTTAAGACATCCCTTTCATATCTGCCGTATATCAGACAGCTTTTACAGATCTATCCGGATGGGCTTCTTGCAGATATTTATGAGAAAATGGATGAATTACAGGATATTTATGACCTGTTAGAGCGTTCGATCAACGACGATCCTCCGATACTGATCCGTGAAGGCGGTATTTTCAAGGATGGTTATCTGGAAGAAATTGATACTTTAAAATCGGCAAAGACAGATGGCAAGACATGGCTTGCAGAATTGGAGGAACGGGAAAAGCAGAAGACAGGAATAAAGAATCTTCGCATCAAGTTCAATAAAGTATTTGGCTATTATTTTGAGGTGACTAATTCCTATAAGGATCTGGTACCTGAATATTTTATAAGAAAACAGACACTTGCAAATTCAGAACGATATACAACAGAAGAACTGGACAATCTTGCAGGTTCGATTCTTGGTTCTGAAGATAAATTATATGCACTGGAATATGAAACCTATATTGCGCTCAGAGATAAGATTGCGGGTGAGATCCTGCGTGTGCAGAATACAGCAAGACAGATTGCTTTATTAGACTGTCTCTGTTCGCTGTCATATGTGGCATCTGCCAATCAGTTTGTTCGTCCGGAGATAAACGAAGATGGTGTAATTGATATCAAAGAAGGTCGCCATCCTGTCGTTGAGAAGATGATGAACAACGGTATGTTCATATCAAATGACACCTATCTGAATAATTTTGAGAGCAGGATATCGATCATAACCGGACCGAATATGGCTGGTAAATCCACCTATATGCGTCAGACGGCACTGATCGTTTTAATGGCGCAGATCGGAAGCTTTGTTCCTGCTGCTTCAGCAAATATCGGTATCTGTGATCGTATCTTCACCAGAGTAGGGGCATCCGATGATCTTGCAAGCGGGCAAAGCACTTTCATGGTAGAGATGAGTGAGGTTGCAAATATTCTTCGAAATGCAACGAAGAACAGTCTGCTGATCTTAGATGAGATCGGACGAGGAACCAGTACATATGACGGACTTAGTATTGCATGGGCAGTTGTGGAATATATCAGTAACAGTGAACTGCTTGGAGCAAAAACGTTATTTGCCACCCACTATCATGAGCTGACAGAATTAGAGGGTAAGTTATCCTCTGTAAATAACTACTGTATTGCAGTAAAAGAAGACGGTGATGATATCGTATTCTTACGAAAGATCGTAAAAGGCGGAGCGGATCGAAGCTATGGTATTCAGGTAGCTAAGCTTGCCGGAGTACCGGATATCGTGATCGATCGTGCAAATGAGATCTGCAACCAGCTTATCGATACGGATATAACGACGAAATTAAAAGATATCAAGATAACAAATGATTTTCATAAAAGTGCTTCCGATACCCAGATGTCATTTCTGGCAAATCCTGAAGAAAGTGCTATTTTAGAGGAGATCAAGAATGCGGATCTATCCAACATGACACCGATGAAAGCATTGTTATACCTGAATGAATTACAGGAGCGAATCCGTTAAGGAGAACCTATGATTAAATTACTGGATCAATATACAATTGATAAGATCGCAGCCGGTGAAGTGATCGAGCGTCCCGGCTCGGTTATAAAAGAATTAGTGGAGAATTCCATCGATGCGGGTGCAACCGCGATCACCATCGAGATCAAGGAAGGCGGAATGAGTTTTATCCGTATCACAGACAATGGATGCGGTATCTCAAAAGAAGAAGTCCCGGTTGCCTTCCTTCGCCATGCAACCAGCAAGCTTCAGACGGCGGATGATCTGTTAAAGATCGCATCCTTAGGCTTCCGTGGCGAGGCGTTATCTAGTATAGCCGCAGTTGCCCAGGTAGAGCTGATCACCAAGCAGGAAGATGCGCTTACCGGAACCAGATATCAGATCCATGGCGGAAAAGAGATCTCAAATGAGGAAATCGGCGCACCGCTTGGTACAACGATCGTTGTAAGAAATCTGTTCTATAATACACCTGCCAGAAAGAAATTCATGAAGACGCCTGCAACAGAGGGCTCGTATATTTACGATCTTGTCTGCCGTATGGCAATGTCACATCCGGATGTTTCATTTAAGTTCATTATGAATGGGACAGATAAGCTATTTACATCCGGCAACGGCAGACTAAAAGAGATCATCTATCATATATATGGTAGAGATATTACGAATAACCTCCTGGAGATCAATGCAGCAAATGATCAGGTAAAGATCACAGGATATCTTGCAAAACCGAGTATATCCAGAGGTAACCGTTCATTCGAGGATTATTATGTGAATCAAAGGTATATAAAGAGCAATATATTAACAAAGGCAATCGAAGATGCATATCGTACCTTTGTTATGGTTCATAAATTTCCATTTACAGTTATCAATTTTGAGATTGATCCATCTCTGATCGATGTGAATATCCATCCTGCAAAACGGGAATTGAAGTTCATAAATGAACCGGATATGTATGATTTTACTTATATCAGCGTTAGAAAGGCCCTGTTATTTAAAGAGCTGATCCCGACTGTTACACCGGGAAAGGATATGCGGCCGGAGACACTGGCAGAACGCAAAGTGGAGAAACGCCCGGAGCCATTCGAAGCTAACAGGAGAGCCGCAGAGCTTCCTCCGCAGCCGGCAAGGCCAGCGCAGCAGAAAAAGCCAAGCATGCCAATGCAACCGGCAAATTCAGGTATATCTGCTCAACCAACGCCGACACCATCTGTTACGATGGAAAACAGAAGTAGCTCGCCGGTTGAAATCCAATATTTGAAAGAAGATAACCAGTCTGGTAAAAATATCACAAATAATATGGTCGCTGAAAATATTGTTCCGTATTTGACACAACCGACAAAGACAGCATTAAATCCTGCTGAAGCGGGTGTACAGACTAACGAAACATCAGAACAGAAGAAACAGGAACCGATCACCCCGGAAGCTAAGGTCAAATACGAGCAGATGGATATGTTTGAAGATAAGTTTCTGACACCGGAAGCTAAGAAAAAGCACAGGATCATCGGACAGTTATTTAAGACATACTGGCTGATCGAGTATGAAGACAAGTTCTTTATCATGGATCAGCATGCCGCACATGAAAAGGTAAAATTTGAGGAATTAATGGCAAACTATAAGAATAAGACAGCCATTCCACAGTACCTGATGCCGCCTGCGATCGTATCCTTGAGCGGAACAGAATCAGAGTTCTTACGGGAAAATCTGGAATTTTTCCAGAATCTGGGATTTCAGATCGAGGGCTTCGGAGGAAAGGAATATAAACTGTCAGCCGTTCCGGCAAATCTGTTCGGATTAGACGGCAGGGAACTGTTTCTGGAATTTATCGGAGAGTTATCCGAAAACGGACAGAAACAGACGATCGACACCTTTATCAGCAAACTTTCCACAATGGCGTGTAAAGCTGCGATAAAAGGGAATACTTCCATTAGCTTTAAGGAGGCAGACACCCTGATCGACCAGTTGATGAAGCTTGAAAATCCATATACCTGTCCGCATGGCAGACCAACCCTGATCTCCATGACAGAGACAGAACTAGAAAAGAAATTCAAACGAATTGTTTAGTAATTAAACTTATATAGAAACGGAGCAGCAAATGAAGCCTCTTGTTATATTAACCGGACCGACAGCCGTAGGTAAAACAAATCTGTCGATCGGTCTTGCAAAAAGAATAAATGGTGAGATCATTTCTGCAGATTCCATGCAGGTCTATCGAAAGATGGATATCGGAACTGCCAAGATCATGCCGGAGGAAATGGATGGAGTTCCCCATCATCTGATCGATGTATTAGATCCGAAGGAGCCGTTTAATGTTGTATTATTTAAAAAACTTGCAACAAAGGCGATGGATGATATCTATGCCAGAGGACGGATACCTGTCATTGTCGGCGGAACCGGCTTTTATATTCAGGCAGTTTTATACGATATTCATTTCGATGAAAATGACGATGATAAAAGCTACCGTACTTATCTGGAACAGCTTGCGGAAAAACATGGAAATCTCTGCCTTCATCAGATGCTTGAAAAAGTGGATCCGGCGTCAGCCGCAACCATTCATTATAACAACCGCAAACGTGTGATCCGGGCATTGGAATTCTATAAAGAGACAGGAATCCCAATCTCCGAACATAACGAGAAAGAATCCAAACGGATTTCTCCATATAATTTTGAATATTTTGTGTTAAATGATGCAAGATCAAAATTATATGATAGAATAGACAGGCGAATTGACATCATGGTAGAACAGGGATTGATCGAAGAGGTAAAGGCATTAAAGGATCAGGGATATACAAAAGATCTAATATCCATGCAGGGACTTGGATATAAAGAGATCCTCGATTATCTGGATGGTGTAACATCTCTGGATGAAGCCCTCTATATCTTAAAACGTGATACCAGACATTTTGCCAAACGTCAGATCACATGGTTTAAGAGGGAAAAAGAAGTCACCTGGGTGGATAAGAGTGAATTCACATCAGAAGATACCATTATGGATTTCATGCTTGAACAGTTGCGGTCAAAGGGAATTATTTCATAAAATAAAATGGAGCAGATAAAATGAACACATTATTAAAAGATTATTATACATCCTTACACATTGATGAACGGGTATTTGATTACTGTCAGAAGATTGAAGACAGCTTAAAGGACCGTTTTGCAGCGATCGATGCCATTTGTGAAATCAACCAGATGAAGGTCATCAAAGCCATGCAGGATAATCGTCTGGCAGAAGCGCATTTTGCAGGTTCCTCCGGATATGGTTATACCGATGACGGACGAGATGCACTCGAACGGATCTATGCAGATGTATTCCATACGGAAGATGCGCTGGTCCGTTCTCAGATCACCTGTGGAACACATGCGATCTGTACGGCGTTATTTGGTAACTTAAGACCGGGAGATGAACTGCTTGCAATTTCAGGAAAACCATATGATACGATGGATGAGATCATCGGACTTCGCCCTTCACCGGGTTCTTTGGCAGAATATGGTGTTACATACGCCCAGGTAGATCTGACACCGGAAGGAGAGTTTGATTTTGACGGAATCCGAAATGCGATCAATGAACACACAAAGCTTGTAGAGATCCAGCGTTCCAAGGGTTATGCCGTACGTCCGACTTTATCCTGTGAGAAGATCGGAGAAGCAATCGCATTTGTAAAGAGTATCCGTCCGGACATCATCTGTATGGTAGATAACTGTTATGGCGAATTTGTGCAAGATAAAGAACCAACAGACTATGGCGCAGATCTGATCGCAGGTTCCCTGATCAAGAATCCGGGTGGCGGACTGGCTCCGATCGGTGGTTATATCTGTGGTAAGAAGGAATATGTGGAAAATGCCGCATATCGTCTTACAACTCCGGGACTTGGCAAAGAGGTTGGTGCATCTTTAAATAATACAAAGGCTTTTGCACAGGGCTTATTCATGGCTCCATCGGTTACGGCAAGTGCTTTAAAGGGTGCGATCTTTGCTGCAAATGTATATGAAAATCTTGGTTTTAAGACAGTTCCGAATAAGACAGAGGATCGTTTTGATATCATACAGGCAGTTGAACTTCAGACACCGGAACGTGTAGTTGCTTTCTGTGAAGGGATTCAGGCGGCTGCACCGGTTGACAGCTATGTAAAGCCTGTACCATGGGATATGCCGGGATATGATTCTCCTGTCATCATGGCGGCCGGTGCATTTGTATCCGGTTCTTCAATTGAACTTAGTGCGGATGCCCCTATGAGAGAACCGTATGCTGTATATTTTCAGGGAGGACTTACCTATCAGCATGCAAAATTTGGAATTGTAATGACATTGCAAAAAATGGTAGAAAATAACCTTATAGTGTGGTAGATTATTTTAGAACAAAAGCCGAAAAGAAAAAACGGTAAATACTCCTTACCGATTCGTGGAGAGACGGAGACGAAGGAGGAAAAATGAGATCAGAATTTACAATGAAAGATATGGCGGAATGTGAACGCCCATATGAGAAATGTCTGTTGGAAGGTGCAGCCGTCTTATCAGATGCGGAACTTCTGGCAGTCATACTTCGATGTGGAAGCAGACATGGGAATGCTTTGTTGACTGCGCAGAAAATATTAGCTGCACACCCGGTTCATAAAGGGATCATCGGATTGAATTATCTGTCGGTTGATGATCTTATGAATGTTGATGGTATCGGAAAAGTAAAAGCAATTCAGATGCAGTGTATCGCTGAGTTGTCCAGAAGAATGGCAAGATCAGAACACCGGTCAGGAGTTACCTTTGGTAATCCGAAAAGTATTGCAGACTATTATATGGAGCGCACCAAATATTTGTGCAAAGAACAGGTATATGTATTAATGTTTGATTCGAGCCATCATTTGTTAAAAGAGTGTCGACTGTCAGAGGGAACGGTCGATCATGCAGTTGTATCGCCGAGGGATATTTTTATTGATGCATTAAAATATCAGGCTGTATATATCGTACTATTGCATAATCATCCCTCAGGGAATCCGGAACCCAGCAACCCGGATATTCTTCTGACCAAGCGTGTGGAGGAAGCGGGAAAAACACTGGGGATACGTTTATCGGATCATATTATATTAGGGAATAATTGTTTTGTCAGCCTGGCAGAAAGAGGAATCATAGAATGAGACGACGTAATCGTAAAAGAATAGAAATTACACCAAAATATTTTTTGCTGGCACTTACAATCTTGTGTGTGGTGCTGATGGTTACTTCTTTATTTTTTGACGGAATGATGTCATCCGTCAGAAATGTAACTAATACTTTTATTGTACCGATGCAAAAGGGAGTTAATACAGTAGGTACATGGGTTGAATCCAAGGTAGAAGCCTTCCACAATTACGAGAGTGTAGTAACTGAAAATGAACAGCTTAAGGAGAAGATATCTTCCTACGAAACAAAGCTTGCACAGTATCAGCAGGATTCCTATGAGCTTGACCGGCTTCAGAAATTATATGAATTAGATGCTCTTTATACAGATTATGAAAAGACCGGAGCCCGCGTAATCTCAAAGGATACCGGCAACTGGTTTGATGTCTTTTATATCGATAAAGGTACAAAGGATGGCTTATCTGTTGGATGTAATGTCCTGTATGGTAACGGACTCTGTGGTATCATAACAGAAATCGGTGAATCCTATGCAAAAGTTCGTACGATTATTGATGATACATCAAATGTTAATGCCATGATCCTTCCAAGCAGATCCATCTGTAATGTGTCAGGAAGTCTGACGAATTACGCAGACGGATATATGATTGCTGAAAATATTGATAAAGATGCCGAAATATCGGAAGGAGATCAGGTTGTAACATCCTATGTCTCAAACAAATATCTTTCAGGTATTAATATTGGTTATGTGTCAAAGGTTGAGAGTGATTCCAACAATCTGACGAAGACTGCCTATATTATACCTGCTGCAGACTTCTCAAACATCGAAGAAGTACTCGTAATTTTACAGACTAAGAAAAATATCACGGATTAACAGAAAGAAGTGTAACATTGAAAAGAGTAATAATACTTGGAATATTAATAACAATATGTTTTGTTTTGCAGACTGCCCTTTTCCCGTTTCTTGAAATAGCAGGTATTGCACCGGATCTTATGCTGATCCTTACTGTTTCCTTCGGACTGATGCGGGGAAGAAAAGAAGGTATGCTGGTTGGGTTTTTCTGTGGTTTTTTATATGATGTATATTTTGGATATGCCATCGGACCATTTATGATCTTATATATGATTCTTGGCTATTGTAACGGTTTTTTCCACAGACTTTATCTGGTAGAAGATGTTCTTCTTCCAATAATTATAATCTTAGTTGATGATCTTATTTTTAATTTTGCAACCTATGTAATTTTCTTCCTTATGCGGAACAGACTGGAGTTCGCAACTTATTTAAAAGATATCATATTACCCGAAATGATCTACACAGCACTTATCACGTTGATCGTATTCAAGTTTTTTGCATTTGTAAATAAGGCATTGAAAAAAATGGAAAAAGCAAGTGAATGATCCGGCAATTGTCTGATTATATGATCGTGAAAGGAACGTAAGAATGTTTAAAGAATTTTTCAGTTTGATAAAAGAATCAATAATTGAACATGTCAAGCATCGTCTGTTTGTTGTAACGGTCTTGTTTCTGGTTCTATTTGGAATACTTATATATCGTTTGTTCGATCTGCAGATCGTAAATGGTGAAAAATATCAGGAGAGTTTTACTTATAAATCCGTAAAGACAGTAGCGGTAAAAGCGACCAGGGGAAATATATACGATTGTAACGGAAAGCTTCTGGCTTATAACGAAGCATCCTATACTTTATCTTATATAAGTGGAACGGACCTGACGGAAGCGGCTGCCGCAAAGGAAACGACTTCGAATGAATTGCGTAATGACATAGTATATAAAACTATTCTGATCCTTGAACAAAACGGAGATAAGATGTCAGTGAGTCTTCCTCTGAAGTTAACCTCGAAGGGCTTTGAATTTACTGTATCCGGAAATACGTTAAATACTTTTTTAATGAATGTATATGGTGCAAGCTCTGTCGACAGTCTGACAGAAGAGCAGGCGTCTTCAACTGCCGATGATATATTTAAATATATGCGTGGAAAAGATTTATTCAATATCTCCGAAACATATTCCGATGAGGCGGCATTAAAGATCCTCGCGGTACGATATGAGATATGGCTGAATCGTTACCAGCAGTATATGTCTGTTCAGCTTGCTGATGGTATCAGTGAAGAAAGCTATGCAGCAATCAAAGAAAATTCGGATGAACTTCTCGGCATGGAGGTAAGTGTTGAATCACATCGTGTATATAATGATTCTGTATATTTTGCTCAGATCATAGGTTACATCGGAAATATCTCCAATGAGGAACTGGAAAAATATAATGAAACTCTGGATGATTCAGAAAAATACAGTGCAAATGATATGGTCGGTAAAATGGGACTTGAAAGTGAGTTTGAATCTTATCTGCGCGGCAAAGATGGATATCAGAAGATGTATGTCGATAATATGGGTAAGGTAATAGAAGTGATCGATTCCAAAGATCCTGTCGCAGGTAATGATATCTATTTGACAATTGATTCCGATCTGCAAAAATATTGTTATAATGCGCTTGAAACAGAAATTGCATCCATTCTTCTTGCCCATATAAAGAATGTAACGACATCCACGGATAAGGATGATATTCCGATCACCGATGTATATTTTGCTTTATTTGATAATAATGTTATAAGCATTGATGACCTTGCGGCAAAAGATGCATCTGAGCTGGAACAGTCCGTTAATTCTTACTTCCAGTCCGCAAAACAAAATACACTTTCAAGACTGGATGATATATTAAACGTCAGTCATACTCCATTACATGATCTGACATTACAGTATCAGGATTATATGGAATTTATCTGTGAACAGTTAAGTGAGATGGGAATTTACAACCCGAGCAAGATTGACAAATCTGATGCTGCTTATGTTTCGTATATAAACAACAGTATTTCGCTGTGCGAATATCTGAAATATGCGATCAGCCAGGGCGCCATCGACATCTCCGGCATATCAACAAAGAGCGATTATTATGATACAGATGAGATTTACAACGTACTGACAGAATATATCTTAAAAGAATTTGAAAATAATACCAGTTTCGACAAACTTGTTTTTAAATATATGATAATATCAGGAGAACTTACAGGAAGTCAGGTAATTAACCTGTTATATGACCAGGGTATCCTTAATATGGCAACAGACGCAGATTATTCCGATTATAAAGCCGGTGTTATGGGAAGCTATGACTTCATATGTAAAAAAATTAAAAATCTTGAGATTACTCCGGCAATGCTGGCACTTGATCCTTGCTCCGGTTCAATTGTCGTTACGAATCCGAATAATGGGACAGTTAAAGCAATGACAAGTTATCCAAGCTATGATAATAATCGTCTTACCAATATGATTGATGCAGATTATTATTCGAAAATTACGACAGACAAAACAACACCAATGTACAGTAGGGCAACTATGCAGCAGACAGCGCCCGGTTCTACATTCAAAATGATCACCGCATTTGCCGGTATGAATGAGGGCGTTATCGGGGTCAACGATGTGATCCAGACCAAAGGATACTTTGATAAAACAGAGACACCTGCTAAATGTTGGATTTATCCGTCTGCACATGGAACAATCGGTATATCTAAGGCAATTGAGGAATCCTGTAACTATTTCTTCTATGAACTTGGATATCGGATGGCAACAAAAGATACAGGAACCTACAGCGATATCACCGGTGTGGAACGGCTTCAGAAATATGCAGGTATGTTTGGATTTGACAGCACATCAGGCATTGAACTGCCTGAAAGTAAACCTCAGATATCAGATGCGGATTCAATCCGTACTGCGATTGGACAGGGTACGAATAACTTCACTGCAACTCAGCTTGCCCGGTATGTTACAACCCTTGCAAACAGCGGCACATGTTATGACTTAAGCCTTGTTTCGGAAATAAAGGATATTGATGGCAATGTTGTATATAAAAATGAGCATAAGGTTCAAAACCAACTTGATTTTCCTGTAGAACAATGGAATGTTGTAAGACAGGGTATGCGACAGGTTGTTTCCGTTCATACAAGCAGCAGTGCACTGATCAATCAGATCAATGTCGCAGTAGCAGGCAAAACAGGTACTGCCCAGCAGAGCGAAGCCAGACCGAACCATGCGTTATTTGTATCATTTGCACCATATGAAAATCCTGAGGTAACGGTTACAAGTGTAATACCATTTGGATATTCTTCCGGTAATGCAGTCGAGCTTTCAGGTCTCGTATATGCATATTTGTATGATCCTGATGTTCTTGAGAATACAACTATTACCGGTAACAATGCACTTTCCGATTAAATTCCTGATTGAATATAACAATTTGGATATCAGATACACCAGATAAAAGAGCCTTGGTTTGCAGGCATTTTATTATGATGAGGGATTGAATATGAATACCGACGTTGTTATGAAGGCAAACAGCCATGGAATACGTATCATTCTGAATGAAGATAATTCAATGGAACAGATTCTTTCTGATATCAGAGAGAAATTATACAGTCAGGAAGTATTTTTGAAAAAAAGCGGAAGAGTACCGGTTACATTTGAAGGGAGACTGTTATCCTCCGGAGAAGAGGAACAGATCCTATATGAATTGAATCATCTTCCAAATACCGAAGTGGATTTCTGTCTGGAAGCTTCCAAACAGGATCTGTGTAGTCAGATCGATATTCCACCTCACAGAGCAAAGAGTCCACCTGAAAAAAAACAGGTCAAAAAAAATGTTCAAAAGAAATTGTCTGACAAACAGTTTTCAACAACAGAAAAAAAAGCATTACCACCGGATATATTTAAGAATGATACGATTCAGTTTTTTTGCGGAAATTTACGAAAAGGTCAGACGTTGGAGGTAAAAAAGAGTATAATCATACTCGGAAATATAGAGAAAAAAGCAACGATTATTTCGAATGGAAATGTCATTGTTCTCGGAAAACTTTCAGGAAACGTGATTGCCGGACAGGATCACCTAAAAAACAGATTTGTTCTGGCTCTTCAGATGGAGCCGGTTCATATAAAGATCGGTTCAGCTGTTTATAATAAAACAAAACAGAACCGAAAACAATTTCATACAGATGATGCGATGATGGCAAGCTGCGAAAATGGACAACTTCTTTTTCAGGCGCTGTCACAGACTTCACTTTAAGATAAAATTTCAAAGCATATTTTAAAACAGGAAAAGATATTGACGGAGGTGTTTTATGAGTGAAGTAATTGTTGTTACATCAGGAAAGGGAGGAGTTGGCAAGACAACTACATCAGCCAACATCGGAACCGGACTGGCAGGGTTGAAAAAGAGAGTCGTTATGATAGATACCGATATCGGTCTCAGAAATCTGGATATTGTCCTTGGACTGGAAAACCGGATTGTATATAACCTTGTTGATGTTGTAGAAGGAAACTGTCGGTATAAACAGGCTTTGATCAAGGATCGGAACAACCCGGATCTTTTTCTGATGCCATGCGCACAGACAAGAGACAAGACTGCAGTTTCACCGGAACAGATTATAAAGCTTGTCGACGAAATGCGGGCTGATTTTGATTATATTATTATCGACTGTCCGGCCGGAATCGAACAGGGATTTAAAAATGCTATTGCCGCAGCAGATCGTGCCATCGTAGTTACTACACCGGAGGTATCTGCAATTCGTGACGCGGATCGTGTTATAGGATTATTAGAAGCAAATGAAATAGACAAGATCGACCTTATCATAAATCGTATCCGTTATGATATGGTGAAAAAAGGTGATATGATGTCTGTAGATGATGTTGTCGATATCCTTGCAGTAAACTTGCTTGGGGTTATCCCGGATGATGAGCAGATTGTTATTTCAACGAATAAAGGAGAACCACTCGCGGGAAGTAATACCATATCAGGAAATGCTTATATCGATATTTGCAGACGGATACTTGGTGACAGCATTCCTCTTACAGATTTTAATGTTTTTAAACGAAAACCTTTTAAGCGTTTATTCAGAAAAAAACATGCATAAAGGGGTGAAGTTTAATATTATGAAAGAAAACAGAGCAGTATCGAATGTGATAAGCTATAATTCCGGGCATTATGCCAGAGAACGATTAAAAAATATATTAATGGCTGATCGAATAGGTTGTACTCCGGATGTCGTAACAAGAATTCGGGATGATATGCGAAAATGCGTTGCGGCCTATGTTAATATCGATTCAGCAAATATGACAGTACAGCTTTCGGATTCATTTATCATTGCACGAATCCCGGTTGTAGGAATACATATGAAAAAGGACAAAGAAAAAGATGAAACACATGAAACAGATGGACATGTCAACGGAAAAAAAATACAGTCTGATCAACTATAATTTTAAGCTTGTATTATTTGTGATCGCAGCTATGATTATGGGAACAATCACAATCTGCAGCGTTCGACCGGATTTTCAGACGAAACAGTTGATCGGTGTAGGCGCATGTGTAATTGGAATGATCATTGTATCATTGATCGATTACAATTTTATATGCAAATATTATATGATCCTTTATGCGGGAAATATACTTTTGCTTCTGCTAGTTCTGTTGGTCGGTTCCGGAGGAGGAGATCAGGGCGTTCGCCGTTGGTTCTATATATCAGACTCTTTCACAATACAGCCATCAGAATTTGCTAAAATTATTTTGATCATTTGTACAGCAGTTTTTCTGGAAAAAAACTACGAAGATTTGAACACGCCAAAGGTACTTGCAAAGCTTGCGGTATTTTTGGCTGTTCCTGTTGGTCTGATCGTGGCAGAACCCGATTTGTCTACCTCGATCTGTATTATGGTCACACTATTTATTGTTATATTTGTAGCAGGACTCAGTTTGAAACTCATAGGTATTATGATCCTGATTCTTGTTCCATGTTTTGGTGGATTTATCTGGTATATCCAACAGGATAATCTGCCTCAGTTTTTGAAAACTTATCAGATTAATCGTATTCTGGGACATATATACGGAAGTGAATATGGTGCATCCTCCGATCAACAGGATAATTCAGTTATGGCGATCGGTTCCGGTCAGTTATCCGGTAAGGGTATTAATAACTCAACCGTAGCAACCGTTAAGGATACGAACCTGATATCTGAGCAGCAGACAGACTTTATCTTCTCGGCAGTAGGTGAAGAATTAGGTTTTATTGGAAGTGTGATTATTATTGCAATTTTATGCCTGATAGTGTTACAATGTATTCGGGTTGCTAGGCACGCAAAGGACAAAAAGGGTATGTATATAGCAGCGGGAATCGGTTCACTGGTTGCTTTTCAGACATTCATTAATATCGGAGTTGCAACTGCGTTATTACCGAATACAGGCCTTCCGCTTCCGTTTATCAGTTACGGACTTAGTTCTCTTGTAAGTATGAGTGCCGGTATTGGATTGGTATTAAATATAAATCTGCAAAAGAAGAAATACTAGGAGGAGAGTTATGAATATAGGGTTAATAGCACACGATGCGAAAAAAAAACTGATGCAGAACTTCTGTATTGCTTACAGAGGAATTTTAAGTAAAAATGATTTATATGCGACAGGAACAACGGGACGATTGATTGAGGAGGTTACCAATCTGAACGTTCATAAATATATTGCGGGACATTTGGGTGGTGAACAGCAGTTAGGTTCACAGATTGAGAACAATGATATTGATATGGTTATTTTTCTCCGGGATCCTTTGCATCCAAAGGCACATGAACCGGATATCAACAATATCTTTTTATTATGTGATATGCATAATATTCCGCTTGCAACAAATCTTGCAACTGCAGAGCTCCTGATCAAAGCTTTAGACCGAGGAGATCTCGACTGGCGGGAATTTTATAAATAATTTGGAGATATAAAGATGAAAAAATTGACAAAATGGATGGCAGTCATGCTGATTCCCATTCTTGTTTTATCCGGATGCACAAAAAGAAGTTATGATACAAGCAATCAACTTGCACTTGGAATATCTGAGAATCTGCCTTTATACAGCTCTGACAGCTTTGGTGACCAGTATACAGTCATACCCGATGGAGAGGCTCTTGCTGATGAGAACTACAGCGCGGTTAAGTCGGCAGTTTTGATAAATGACTCAACAAAAGAGGCTTTAGTTGTACATAACGCACATGATCGTATTTACCCTGCAAGCATGACTAAATTAATGACAGGTCTTCTTGTTATGGAAAGTATCGAAGACGGAACTTTATCTTTAGATGACACGATTACATTATCACATACTGTTACATTTCAGGAAGATAATGTAGGTGTGAGCGATCTTACAAAAGGATGCTCTGTAACAGTAAAGAATCTGTTATATGGCCTTTTGATTCGTTCATACAACGACTGCGGTGTTCTGCTTGCAGAAAAGATTGCAGGAAGTGAGGATGCATTTGTTGAGAAAATGAATGAAAAAGCATTTGAATTAGGTGCTACAAATACGCATTTTGTGAACTGCCATGGATTACATTCAGACGATCATTATACGACTGCATATGATCTCTATCTGATCTTTTCAGAATTCATAAAACATGACATGGCATATCTGATTGATTCACTCGATTCATATGATTTTACATATACAGATGAAACAGGTGCAGAGAAAAGTGTCACATTACAGGCAACAAATGGTTATATATCCGGTGAGTTTAAATTCCCGGAGGGGTATTCGTTAGGTTCCTGGAAATCCGGTACGACCACAGCAGCCGGCAACTGTCTGATCCTTGAATTTGTAAAAGATGATACAGGTGATAAATATGTTGCTGTTATTGCCGGAGCAGAAGACAGGGATACGTTATATAATGATATGACTATGTTAATTAATACTGCAAAATAAACAGCTATCTGAGTGGACATTTTGTCCACTCAAAATATATAACTGTTTTAATATAATTCAGGAGGTTTTATTATGATTCAGATTATTACAGGTGATAAGGGTAAAGGAAAAACAAAGGTTCTGATTGACAAGGTTAACAATGAGGTAAAAGTTGTAACAGGTTCTGTTGTCTTTATTGATAATAATAACAAGCATTTATATGAGCTCAGTAATCGCGTCAGAATGATTAACTGTACAAACTACGAAGTGGATAATCTGGAAATGTTTGCAGGCTTTATTCTTGGTATTATTTCTCAGAATAAAGATATTGAAAAGATTTATATTGACAACTTTACATCTGTAACATATGTAAAGCCGGAGCAGATCAGCTATGCTCTTGATCTCATGAACAAGATCAGTGAAAAATATAACATCGGTATCGTTCTCTGTTTTGCAACAGACAGCTCCGAAGTTCCTGATACATATAAGGACAATATCATTGCCGCATTATAATAAAAATATACCTGCGAAGGGTACTGTGTCTCTGATTCAGGATCAGTACACAGACTAAAGGAGATATATATGACTTCCATAAAAAGAAAAGTCAGGAAACGACAGCCTGTCAAGATCAGTTTCGGGTTTATCATTTTTGCGATCATGTTTATATATATGCTGATCCGTATCATTATATCAATGAATGATCACGACCTGAGTGTATTTCAGGTAGAAGAAAGCAGCTATGATACTAACTTTACTGTTCCGGGGCTTGCTGTTCGAAAAGAGACATTGAACTACAGTTCAACCTCCGGCTATATCTGTTATTATATCCGGGATGGCGAAAAAGTAGCAAAAGGATCCAGTGTATATTCTGTTGATGAGACAGGTTCTATGTATGATGCACTTTATGAAGTACAGAACAGTAACAATACTTCGTTATCAGCAAACGATTATAATGATCTGAGTAAACAGATACAGATTTTCAAAACTGGATTTTCGACTTCTGATTTTTCAGAAGTATATGAATTTAAAAATACAATTGATAATAAGGTTCTTGAAATGTATGAGGATATGGCTTTAGAACAGTTATCCTCAGACAAATCATTTGATTCGACATTTACAGCGGTTAAATCATCGGCCAGTGGAATTGTATCCTATTATATGGATGGTTACGAAGACTTTGATATCAACAATTTATCGGCTGATGATTTTGATAAAACCAAGTATTCAAAAGAATTGTTAAAAAAAAGCGATATTGTTGAATCCGGAAAACCTGTATATAAGATTATTGATGATGAGGACTGGAAGATTGCTGTCATGCTTACAAAAGAAGAATACAGCAAAGTAAAAAAAGATGAACATGTTCGATTTCGAATCAATGACTCAAGTAAAAAGATTTCAGCCAAATACGAGACAATTGAAAAGGATGGAATTATTTTATTATCATTGACATGAGCAGATATCTTGCTGAATATGTTTCAGAACGTTATCTGAATCTTACATTTATCTTCTCCGAAACAAAAGGACTTAAGATCCCAAATTCAGCGATTGTTGAAAAAGATGTTCTTATGATACCGGTCGGATATCTGTCCGGCGGAAGCGGAACGACGGAAAAGAAATATTTTAACCAGATCGTATTAACAGAGGATGGCTCAACTTCGGTTGTACAGATATCCCCTACTATATATTTTACAGATGATCATTTCTGCTATGTTGATCCGGCAGATATCAAAGAAGATGCGGTTCTCGCCGCAAATGAATCGGATATCACCTTTAATGTATCAACAGCGGGAATCTATAAGCTAAAAGGTGTTTACTGTATCACACAGGGAACAGCGCTGTTCAAACAGATCGATATAACCGTAAATGGAGATGATTATTCAATAATCGATCCTAATACAGCATATGGAATATCAGCATATGATCGTATTGTACTGGATGGTACATCTGTAAAGGAAAACCAGATCATATATTAGGAGTGATAGAAAAATGTTAAAAGAAAACTATGAGTTAGTAGATCAGAAGATTACAGAAGCCTGCAAACGGGCAGGCAGAGACAGAAAAGATGTTACACTGATCGCAGTCAGCAAAACAAAGCCTTTAAGTGATATTGAAGAACTGCTTGCAGAGACAGACGCTATAGATTTTGGCGAGAACAAAGTACAGGAACTGGTTGATAAGTATGAAACCGTTTCCCGCAAAGTAAACTGGCACATGATCGGTCATTTACAGACAAATAAAGTAAAATACATCGTTGATAAGGTCTGTCTGATTCATTCTGTTGATTCGGTAAATCTAGCTAAAACGATTGAAAAAGAAGCTGCAAAGCACGATGTTATAGTTAAGGTATTGATTGAGGTAAATGTCGCCGGAGAAGAGAGCAAATTCGGTGTTTCTGTTGAAGAAACAGAAGATCTTATTATGCAGATCAAGGATTTTCCTCATATACAGATAGAAGGTCTGATGACGATCGCGCCGTTTGTTGATGATCCTGAGGATAATCGGGTTCATTTCCGACGCCTGAGAGAATTATTACTTGACATCAATTCTAAAAACATTGATAATGTCCATATGAATGTCCTCTCGATGGGCATGACAAATGACTATGAAGTTGCCGTTGAGGAGGGTGCCACTATGGTCAGAGTGGGTACAGGAATTTTTGGTGCAAGAAACTATAATATTTAAAGGAGAACCATTATGGCAAAGAATGGAAAAAAAAGCTTTCTGGATTATTTTAAAATAAATGACTCCAGCGATGAATATGAAGATGATTTATTTGATGATGATGAATATGATGACGATGAAGATGATTTTGATGAAGAATATGAGCCAAAGCCAAAGGCTGTAAATGGAAGATCATCTGCATCTACATATACAGCAGCTGCTACACAGAGTGCCGGCGCTGCTGCTAAAAAATCAAAATTTGTAAAACCGGCAAAGAATACAGCTACAGCTTCCAATAATACAAAACTTGTTTCATTTAACAACAGAAGTCAGGGCGGTTCCCAGCAGGTATTTGTTATTAAACCGGATGAATTTGATGATGCACAGATGATCATCGACCATTTAAAAGGCGGACAGGCGATCGTGATCAATATGGAGGGAATGGAGCTGTCTACAGCACAGCGAATTATCGACTTTATTGCCGGTGCATGTTATTCCCTTGATGGATCGTTACAGGCAATTTCCGGTAATATCTTCATTGCAGCTCCGGCAGATATCTATGTATCCGGTGACCTCAGAGAAGAATTATTGAATGATGCATTTTTGTCTCCAGAATTAAGCAAGTATTAATAAATGACTAAATAATGATCTGCACTTGCAGATTCTGAAGGAATGTTAAGGGAGGATTACAAATGCTTACACCTGTTGATTTACAACAAAAGAAATTTCAGCATGGTATGGGGTATACCAAAAAAGATGTTGATTCATTTTTTGATATTGTTATTTTGAGTTATACAGAGTTGTATAAATCAAATGCTGAACTGACCAATCAGGTCAAGACACTTACAGATAGTCTGGTGCATTACAGGACTACAGAATCAAAGCTTCAGAAATCACTTATGCTTGCAGAGAAGAACGCAGAAGAAGCTACAAAGAATGCAAATGACAAGGCCAAGATTATTGAGAACGATGCAAAAATCAAGGCAAATAATATTGTTCATCAGGCAAGAGAAGAGTTGGAAAGAATTGAAGACAGTATTGAGGGCATTAAGCAACAATACAGAGATTACACGATGGCATTTAAAAATCTGATGGATTCACATCTTCAATTTCTTGCAACGAATCCGATCAACGAAGAATTAGGTGTTGATTTTGACGAAATTATGAAGGATGCCAAGTATTTTAATGGAAATGCTGCAGCATATGCTCCTGCAGGTTCTGATGGCGAGGGGGCAGGTTCAGGCAGTTTTTCTACTTTCAGTGGCGATCCGCAGGGACGTGAAGAATCTACACTTGGCGGAGGAGGAGGTTCCGGTATGGGAGATTCCACACTTGGCGGATCATCCGGAGGTAATCTTTCAAGTGATTCTTCAGTATATACAAAGAATCTTGGTGGCGGTTCTTTCGTAGATCCGTTCAAATATAAAAACCAGTAAATCTAAAATCAAATAACAAATAAAGATTCCCTGCCTGAATATTGTTTCAGACAGGGATTTTACTGATAAATGCAAAAAATCATAGAAAGGAAATCAGAATGAAAAAAAACAGTATATTTGCAATCGTAAGTGTATTCTTACTGATTGGTCTGGATCAGCTTGTAAAATTCCTGATCACAAGCCATATGGCGTTATCCGATACAATACCAGTCATAAAAAATGTATTTCACATCACCTATATCCAGAATCGTGGAGCAGCATGGGGTAGTTTACAGGGAAAACGTATCTTGCTATTAGCTGTTACACTGCTTGTACTGATATTCCTCGTATACTTTTATATTAAAATGTTAAAGATGGATAAATATAAAGATCTCAGGATTCTGTTTTTATTTGTATTTTCGGGCGCAGTTGGCAATATGATCGATCGCATCCGCCTTGGTTACGTTATAGATATGTTTGATTTCCGTCTGATTAATTTTCCTGTCTTTAATGTTGCCGATATCTATGTAACTTGTAGTATGATCATTCTGCTTATCCTTATCTTGTTTAAATATAAGGATAATGAACTGGAAGATTTGTTTGGAGGGTCTAAAAAGGGCTCTGATCAAGAATAAATATATGGAAACTTATAATATAGAAGCAGATGAAAACTGGACAGATAAGCGAGTTGACAAGGGATTAGCCGATTATTTTGACAATTATTCACGCTCTTTTCTGAAAAAGCTGTTAGATGATGGGAATATACTGGTGAATGATAAAAAAGCAAAACCAAGTCTGAAAATCGCGTCCGGTGACAGAATAGACATTACGATTCCGAGTATTGCATCCGTTGAGATTGAACCGGAGAATATTCCACTTGATATCGTATATGAAGATGAGGATATTATTATTGTAAATAAACCAAAGGGAATGGTTGTTCATCCGGCTCCCGGGCATTATTCCGGTACACTTGTGAATGGCTTAATGTATCATTTTAAAGATTCTCTGTCAGGGATCAACGGAGAACTTCGCCCCGGTATTGTCCATCGAATAGATATGGATACAACCGGGCTCCTTGTTGTCTGTAAAAATGATGCTGCTCATAATTTTCTGTCAGAACAGCTTGCTGTCCATTCAATCACAAGAAAATATTATGCAATCTGTTTTAATTATTTTACAGAAGATGAAGGTATCGTTGATCTGCCTATCGGAAGACATCCGACAGATCGAAAAAAAATGGCAGTCAACTATAAAAATGGTAGAAATGCAGTAACTCACTATAAAGTTCTGAAAAAACTAAAAAACAATTTCTGCCTGATTGAATGTCAGTTAGAGACAGGAAGAACGCATCAGATTCGTGTTCATATGTCATATATTAAGCATCCGTTGTTAGGAGATGCCATATATGGACCTAAAAATCAGCCATATCATCTGCAGGGACAGACACTTCATGCCGGTGTACTTGGTTTTATTCATCCATCCACAAAAGAATATGTAGAATTTTCAAGTGAACTTCCTGAGTATTTCCAAAAGTTGTTAAAACAGTTGGAGCTTTAAATGTCTGAGGATTGTAAAATTTCATTTCTAAAAAGATATTCGTTTGAATATTCTTCCATTAATTTATTAAATTCGTTTTATATTATTTTTAGATATAAAACGAATTTTTTGATTTACATTTTTTTGTGGAAATGTTATAATTTTTATTATAAAAAATAAACAATTTTATGGTTTTTATACAGAAAACCGTAGTTTGTTTTTTACAGCAAATAAAAATCATACTTGCAAAGGGGGCTTTTATTATGGCTTGCAATAAAATTATAACAATAGGACGACAGTTTGGAAGCGGCGGAAGAGAAGTTGGACAGAAACTTGCTGAAAAACTTGGTATTCCGTTTTATGATAAGGAACTTTTAAAGATCGCAGCAAGAGACAGTGGTATCTGCGAAGAATTATTTGAGAACTTTGACGAGAAACCAACAAACAGTTTTCTCTATACATTAGTTATGGATCCATATTCATTAGGATTCGGAACATCCGGTGAATTGCCATTAAATCATAAAGTTTTTCTGGCTGCATTTGACACTATCAAATCTATTGCTGAAAAAGATGGTACCTGTGTATTTGTAGGTCGTTGTGCAGATTATGCCTTAAGAGATTATTCTAACGTTGTAAATGCATTTATATATGCAGATATTGATGATCGTATAAAACGTATTGCAAAGAAATACGAACTTACAGATGCGAAAGCAAAGGATTTGATCCGCAAAGAAGACAAATCAAGAGCATCCTATTACAATTATTACACGTCCAAGCGTTGGGGTGAGATGAAAGGCTATGACATCTGCCTGAATTCCAGCCAGTTTGGAATTGATAATTGTGTAGATATGTTATACGATGCCGTTACAAAGTATTAGACCATGATATAATGAACGCAAAATTATTTGCTCGCAAGGATGCTGATTTTGCGAAATGCATAGAATGTGCGAAGCACATGATATAATGATGAAAAATCGCTTGCTTGCAAGGGACGATTTTTCGAATGCATTGAGTGAGTTATGCTCACGATATTACATAATGAAAAAATGCGCTGAGAGATATTTCCCGGCGCATTTTTCATATCAAATACTTAATATTATTCTTTTATTAATTTTCAAAGAATGTTCTTTATTCTAATAACATTTATACTTTATTGCATAGGGGAGTTACAACTGATTTAATCATCACGTTTTTCTCGTAATTGAACACGATTCCTGGCACTTCGCCGCCTGTCCTCATCCATATCTGCATAATGTTTTCTTGTTGTATTTACATCGCTGTGACCAAGAACATCCGCAACCAGATAAATATCACCGGTTTCTCGATACAATTCTGTGCCATAGGTGCTTCTTAATTTATGCGGAGTAATATGCTTCAAAGGGATAACGCCTTCTGAATATTTTTTTACCAGCATTTCAACAGACCGAACAGACATTCGTTTTTTTTGGCTGGAGAGGAAGAGAGCATTTTCATATCCTGATACCGGCTCTATATGTTTGCGTTCCTCAAGATAATCTGTTAATGCGTCTGTAACTTCATCACCAAAATAAACATAAGATTCATAACCGCCTTTTCTGGTAACTTTTACGCGGCTGTTATTAAAATCCACATCTTTAAGATCGATTCCAACACATTCAGATACACGGATACCTGTTCCAAGCATGAGAGTCAAAATTGCAAGATCACGAACCTTTGTCTTTGCATGATATGCCTGTTGGTGTTTGGTTAAATGATCACCATATTCAACAGCATCTAAGAAATCTGCGACCTCATTTGTATCCAGTCTGGTTATTGTTTTACCATGAATCTTTGGCATATCCACTTTTTCAGCCGGATTTGACTTTATACGGTCGTTTTTATACAAATATGCATAGAATACCCTTAATGCAGATAATTTGCGTTTAATAGCCCGTTCAGCGTTCGTATAGACCTTTCCATCCTTTTCATAATACTTAAGATATTCCAGATATTCTTCAATATCTTCAGCTTCGAGGGCTGATATATCCTCCAATGTGATATCAATCGGTTTTCGTCCTCGAAACTGTGGGCATTCGCTGCATAAAAAGTTATAAAATGTTTTTATATCTCTGGCATATCCAAGCCGTGTTCTGGATGAAGTTCGATTTTCAATCCCACGAAAAACAATCTTAACATATGAAGGAAGCTCTGCTAGAATATTTCGTAGAAGAATTGTATTTTTTATATTGATGTCATTTGTATATTCGTTTGCCATTTGAAATTACCTTTTTCCTTTCTACTAACAATATATTTACATATTATTTATTGATTCCGTGTATGTTTTTATATATAATATCTGTTAAATGTATATCAAAAATTGATGTAATTGCAGAATATCATTTAAATGTGGTGTATATTTAATTATGTTTTTTCGTAAAACCTTAGTTTTGCGAAAAGTTATATCTGCTAAATTAGTTATATCACACTCTGCCTCTGAGTGCAATTCTTTCATCAATATTTTCTTGAAACCAATTCCTTTTATAAGTATAATATACACGGTTATGAAACAAATCTTATCATTTTGAGGTAATTATATGAAATTACAAAAGTTATTAAGTTATACAAGACGCGCCATCGATTCATATGAAATGATCGATAATGGTGATAAAATTGCAGTTGGTATTTCCGGTGGTAAGGACAGCCTGACTTTACTCTATGCTCTGGCTGAATTACGACGATTCTATCCAAAAAAATTTGATCTGATCGCTATTACAGTTAATCTCGGCTTTGATAATTTTGATACTGCAAAGATCGAACAATTATGTAAAGAACTGGATGTTCCTTATTATATTGTAGATACAGAAATATATGATATTGTATTCAATGTCCGAAAAGAGAAAAATCCATGTTCTTTATGCGCTAAAATGCGAAAAGGCGCATTAAATCAGAAATTAAATGATCTTGGATGTAACAAGATTGCTTATGCGCATCATAAGGATGATTTTATTGAAACCTTCCTTATGTCATTATTATATGAAGGCAGAATCCATACATTCTCACCTAAAACATATCTGGATAAAAGTGAATTGATGGTTATTCGCCCTCTTATGTATATAAACGAAGGTGAAATTATCTCTTTTAAGAATGATATGCAGCTTCCTGTTATCAAGAGTCCTTGTCCTGCCGATGGATATACGAAACGTGAATATGCAAAACAAACTCTGGCGAAGTTGGAAAAGGAAACTCCCGGCTGCAAGCAGCGGATTTTTTCCGCTATCGAACGGGGAACTCCGGATGGCTGGCCTGTAAAGATCGACAATCCAAGACTTTACAATAAAGATGCCAAATAAGCACATTCTATTATGTAATTCGATAATTATGATTCTTTATACCACGAATTCTGTGTATTATAAATATATATAGTTATATTTTGAATAAAAAAGTATCTGTTTTTATCCTCTTATAAGGCAAATCTGTTTTAAACAGATAAACCATATAACATTTTATAACAGATACTTTTTATTATTTATTCGTAATCATTTACTTTATAATATGGAATCAGTAAATTAGTTCCATCTACGATGACATCTGTATTCAGATTATTCATCGCAAGCACTTCATCGATATAAGCCTGTGTGGAAGCATACTCTTCTGTCTTATATTCATTTGCGATATCCCACAGGGTATCTCCTTCTTCTATGGTGATACATTTATAATATTTCTTACTTGCGTTCGATGCGCTGGTTGCCGGTGAATCCTTATGGGATATAAGGATATATAATACTGTAACCAGGATAATACCTGCTATAATGAAAATCTTTTTTGTACTGATAAATCTTACTACGTTCTTCATGTTCTCTTCCTCCTTAGAATTAAAATCTATATGTAATGTAATATTCTGAACAAATGTTTGAATAAATTATATCGAACAGTTGTTCATTTGTCAATATATTTCCGAACATTTGTATGGATTATTCGAAAATATATTCGTCATATCCCGATGACTTCTTTATAATACCAGTATGGATGAGTAAAAAAGCGCACACAAGAAAGAGAACATTTGTTTGCAAAACGAACAATTATGTGCTACTATTATTCATATAAGTTTTTTTAATACATTTAGGAGGATTTACATATGGGAAAAGAAAAGCTCACGGATAAGCAAACTCAGATCCTTGAATATATACGTCATGAGATTCTTGCAAAGGGGTATCCGCCATCAATCAGAGAGATCTGTCAGGCTGTTGATCTGAAGTCTACTTCTTCTGTACATGCTCAGTTATCATCATTAGAGGCAAAGGGCTATATCAGAAGGGATCTGACAAAGTCCCGCTCAATTGAGATCATAGACGATGATTTTTCACTTACCAAACGGGAACTGGTAAACATCCCTATCGTTGGAACGGTTTCCTGTGGTCAGCCTATCCTTGCTGAACAGAACATCGAAGACTATTTCCCTGTTCCACCGGAATATATTCATAATACGAATAACCAGACCTTTATGCTTCGTGTAAAGGGTGACAGTATGATCAATGTAGGTATTTATGAAAAGGATCTTGTAATTGTTGAGCAGTGCTCTTCTGCCAGAAATGGCGAGATCGTCGTTGCATTGATCGAGGATTCTGCAACAGTTAAGACCTTTTATAAAGAAAACGGTTATATTCGTTTACAGCCGGAAAATGATTATATGGATCCGATCCTTGTCGAACATTGCGAGATCCTAGGTCGTGTGATCGGTCTGTTCCGTAATTTTATCTGATCTGATTTAGATAAGTGCTTTCCGGATAAAAACGATTAGTACAAAAATATATTTTGCACATCAAAAATGCACCTCAATATGACCGGCATAATAAATGCCTGATCATTTCAGAGGTGCATTTTATTGATTTACAAACAGCTTCTTTGCATAATTATATAAGGCATTCTGCCATACTACCGTCTGATGACCGCCTGTGGTTTCATAAAAGATATGTTCGATACCGCGTTTATGCATATAATCATCTAGCTGATGCCAATCCGTTATCCTTCGACATACGAATCAGTTTATTTAGCTGATGAGTTTCCGGCACTGTTACACCTTTACATTCCAAAAAGGCTTTTAATGTAAATTCCACACACTGTTGAAGTTTGTAAGCAGTATCATTAATAAATAGTTCATCCCAACTGAAACATTTTAATGCTTCTTTTGCTGATATAAAATGATGTCGTGCCATTCTGAAATATCGAATATCACACATACTATCCCCTCCTGTAAACTAATACACCGTGCTCCCACAAAATCTTTTTTAAACGTTCACCAATATCAAACAAAATATCGACGTCACTATTTATTTCAAAAAAATCATTCGGTACTTTTTTATAACCATCATTTCGTATAACTACCATGTCTATATCACTTTTTGAGTTACAACGAAATTCAACCGAACTACCAAATATAATTAACGCATCAAGTCCGTTATCCTCGGCACAGCTATTTACTAATTTCTGGATTTCTTTTTGCTTTAAAGGGTGAATCCGGTTACAATTCATAAAACTGACGCCATCTAGGATTTCAAAATCCCATAGATTAGGATTGTTCTCATTAATTAAATCTGCCGGATCTATATGATTATTCCGCATTTTATTCACCTCAAATCCACATCAGATATAATATTTAAACTATTCATATTATTTATAACAGAGATTCAGATATTTATAAAAGGTCTAGACATTTATATAAATTCTAATAATGGCTTTCAAAAATGAATTTTAGCTTTCGATAAAACTATTTAATCTTTAATATTCTTTCAATACATCCGAATAAATATTTCCTATTTATCAACATTCAAAATCTTTAATTAAAACCTTTTACAATTTATTAATTATAAATATTTTCTTGTATATTTTCTATTTTATCATAAATCATGAACATTTTCCCTTTTTAATAATTAAAAAGTACTTTCACCTGTATAATTACCATTAGAATCATAAATATACCCATAATTATCAGTATAACATCTTATTTTACCACTTCCATCATATATAGACCTATACCATCTTCCACTATTTAAAATATTACTTGCAGGACCTGGACCATTGTACTGTTTCACTGGAGTAACTTTCGTTACATCTTTTTTACCATTGGTAAACTTATAGCGTTTACCGTCGCTTAATGTTACATATCCGGTACACAGGGCATATTGCTTTTTAGATTTATTCCACTTCTTAACAGTCTTTTTATTTGAATCATATAAATAAGAAGCAGATTTTGAATTTTTATAAAAGAAATACTGCTGTCCTGATTTCTTATCTTTTTTCCATTTATTACTTTTTACAGAATATGCTGTTTTCTTACCTTTTTTAAAGTAATAATATTTACCATCACTTAGCTTACAGATACCATTATATTTTTTAAAACTACCGTTTTTCCACTGATAAAGAGTCTTATTCTCCCATTTATAAGACGCCGTCGTTTTATTCTTATTAAAATAATACTGCACACCTGACTTTTTATACCAGCCGGCTTTATGGTTTGTTTCCTTTGCAGTAACCTTTTGAGTTGTTTCATTAATTTTTATTTCCGAAATATCGCTGCCTTTTTTAACTGTAATTGCAGCAGCTTCAGCAGTATTCGTGTTCACAGAACAACATGTGATCATCACACATATAACAATTAATAAACTAACAATCCTTTTAAATCCTCTCATAAAGTCCCTCTCTCTCTTAATATACCTGTTTATCCGGCTGTCTCTCTGCGATCTCCTTGAATGCATCAAAGTTCTGCTTGAACAGCTCTACAACCTGCGGATCAAAATGTTTTCCGGATAGACTTACGATCTCATTATACGTCTCTTCTACGGACCATCCACGCTTGTAGTACCGTTCAGAGGTAAGCGCATCAAAAACGTCACATACCGCCATTAAACGGCTGATATAGGCAATCTCCTCACCCTTCATACCTAGATATCCTGTTCCGTCCCAGCGTTCATGATGCTCCTTTGCAATCGTTCTTGCAATCTGCATGATCTCACCCGGACAATGCTCCAGAAGTGCATCACCATAGAGAACATGGCTTTTCATGATCGCATATTCTTCATCTGTCAGTTTACCGGGCTTATCCAGGATCTCCTCACTGATCATAAGCTTTCCGATGTCATGCATCATGGCAGCCGTTGACAGTTTATCCACGTAATCATCATCAAAACCGGATGCCTTTCCGAGCACCCGCATGTAATCTGCTACACGCTTGATATGTTCTCCTGTATATTTGGATTTACTCTCGGATAATTCAGCAAATGCAAATATCAGCTCTTTCTGATTGCTCTTTACTTCTTCTGCGTTATCAATTACAGAATTCAGCATCGTAGAGTTTCTGGATACAATGAAATATGCAACAAGTGACAGGATCAGGATTGTGATCACACATGGAAATACCGACAAGACCATGCTGTCTGTATAGTCCATATAAATCGGCGCAACCATGAAATCACAGTATGTAAGATTGATAAAATCTGCAAGAATAACACCGACAGTAGACATCAGCGCGGTAAATACAACCAGCGTCTTATTATAATATAAAGATGTCAGCAGAATCGGGAAGATCCAGACAACTAATGCCATATGGGAAAATACAGAGCTCAATATCATACAGTTAAAAACTGCGATACATATAACTACATACTTGATCGCCTCATTCCTGTCATGCTTGAAAAAGTCAATAACAAGCGTCGGAATAAGCGAAAAAATACAGCAGAGAACCATACATATCGTAACCACCACAAGGTTACATTCTCTGCTGAAAAATGCGAATGCCCATAACGCAACTACCAGTGCAACAAAAAAACGCATACACTTCGCTGCTATATGATTGATCTTTATATAATTGTCTTTTAATAATCTGTTATCGTTCATACCTACCCCAAAAACATATCTATGAAAGTAAATTCTTTGTTACATCGGCTGCATCATTCCAGATACGTTCTATATCATAGAATCTGCGTGCCTCATCCGAAAAGATATGAACAATTATATCATAATAATCTAACAAAATCCATCCTCCCTGTGAATATCCTTCCACACTTTTTAAAGAATATCCGGCTTTGTGCATTTCTTCTTCCACACTGTCACACATCGCCTGTACCTGATTCTTGTTTGTTCCGTCTGCAATAACAAAATAATCAGCTACAGCAGAGATCTTTTTAATATCAAGGATCTTAATATCAAAGGCTTTTTTATCATCCAGGGCTTTATAAACAATTGCTGCCATTTCCTGTGCTGTATTCATATATGACGCTCCTCCTGCTCTGTATATTGGTTTTAATATTGTATCCCATTCGTTTATTTATTGTTGCCTGTTTAAATATCGACTTCTTTCAGCTTATCCGCTACCGCCTGGTGAGCAACATAATAATTATAGGTATCGATCGACATCGGATCGGTATCATCCGTTGTAGTATCAAGATACGATAAAGTATTTTTCAGGATATGAACGATACATTTGTCAATATCGGCAAATGCTTCCTTCCGGATCTCCTCGATCTCCTTTAATGGTTTCCGGTTCGGCTCTATATAATCTGCAACAAACAGGATCTTCTCAAGCATGTTCATTGCCGGTTTTCCTGTGGTATGACATGCAATCGCAGACAGGATATCAGGATCCTTTACGTCATATTTTTCCCTTGCATAAAATGCCCCAAGCTTGGCATGTAGGAGTTCAGGATTATTATATTCACATTCGCTGATTGGAAGATTATTCTTCGTACAACGCTCGATCTTTTCTTCTGGTGAAAGGCACTTTGCACAATCATGTAACAGTCCGGCAGTCAGTGCTTTTTCTACATTTACACCATGTACCATAGCCAGACAGCCAGATACATATTCTACTCCTAATGAATGTTCAAATCTTCGATCTGTCAGTTTCTTCTGAAGTTTCTCTCTCATTTCCTGTCTGTTCATTGTTCTGCCCCTTCTCCTGTAAACTATTCCTGCACTATATTATACTGTTTTACCAATCTGCGTCAATTATTTGTCTGTTGATCAAGGATTTAATCAAGGTTTTCATCCGTCTGATATAGACCATATTCCTTAATATAGCGGCATACAGCCATTGGTACAGCTCCTGATATATCCTGTCCGGTTTTAACAGCTTCCCGGATGCCGGACGATGACACATCAACCGGATGGATCTGCATCTGTCTGATATCCGCATCTGCATATATTTTCTTTAAATGCCGGATCTTAGCATCGACATCTTCCGCCTGGATCTGATCTCTCGTTGTAACGATCAATTTAGAGAGAGAAAGAATCCTGCCCGGCTCTCTCCAGCTGTCAAATGCAAGGATCGAATCCCCACCCATGATAAAATACCATTCCGTATCCGGATACTGTTCATGTAGCTGTGCCAGTGTATCAACGGTATAGGTAACTCCGCCACGCTGTAATTCCAGATCCGAACAACGAAGTCCGTCATGATCCTTTACTGCAAGTTCTACCATATGGAGTCTGTCTTCATTTGTAACCGATCTGTCCCACTTCTTGTATGCCGGGATATGATTCGGCATCAGCCAGATCTGATCCAGTGCAAACTGCTCCAGAGCCTGTTTTGCAAGCTCCAGATGGCCGTTATGAACCGGATTAAAGCTGCCGCCTAAAATTCCAATCTTCATATTCTGATCTTTCATATTATTTTGGAAGTTCAATCTTCTTATGCTCTTTGGATGGACGATAGAATACGATCTTACGGCCGATAACCTGAACGACTTCTGATTTGGTACGTTCTGCGATCATGGCAGCCATTTCTCTCGGATCATCCAGACAATTCTTTAATACTGAGATCTTAACCAGCTCTCTTGCCTCTAACGCTTCATTTACAGACTGTGTAAATTCCGGTGTCAGGGAACTCTTACCGATGTTTAAGATTGGATCGATATTCATTGCCAGTCCTTTTAAATATGCTCTCTGCTTACTTGTCATAGTATACTCCTAACTTATATCCTGTAACCGGCAGGATCGCCTGCCGGTTTGTTATCACATTTATCTTTATTTATAATAGTCAAATTCCAGTCCATACATACGAACAGTATCACCTTCGCCGATTCCAAGCGCTTCCAGCTGGCCTAAGATACCGTTTGTCTTTAAGAATTTCTGGAAGAACTCAAATCCTTTTTCTGATTCCAGATTCGTATATCCAAGCATACGTTCAATACGAGGTCCCTCGATCACATATACGTCATCTTCTTCATTGTAGCTGACCTCAAAAGGAAGATCCGGATTATCATGGAAATCGAGATCAACCTCCGGTTCGAATTCGACTACATCATCCGGTGCATTCTTTACAAGATCGTTGACATACCATAAAAGCTCGGAAATACCCTTGCCGGATACTGCTGAGATCGGGAATATCTTTACACCATCTTTTTCAAATTCTTCCTTTAACATCTCGATCACGGTCTCATAACCGATCTCGTCTAAGGCATCGATCTTATTTGCAGCTATAACCGTTGGACGGCTTTCGATATCTTTATTATATTTTTTCAATTCTTCATTAATGATCTTTACATCATTCACCGGATCTCTGCCATCGATCGAAGCTGCGTCGACAATGTGGATGATCACCTTTGTACGTTCGATATGACGCAGGAATTCCAGACCAAGTCCGACACCCTCTGCTGCACCTTCGATGATTCCCGGAATATCTGCAATAACAAATCCGTTATGCTCTCCGAGATCTACTACGCCAAGATTCGGTGTCAGTGTCGTAAAATGGTATTCTGCGATCTTTGGTCTTGCATTTGTAACTCTTGCAAGAAATGTTGATTTTCCTACGCTTGGGAAACCAACAAGACCGACATCTGCGATACACTTAAGTTCCAGATCAACGATCAATTCTTTTGCCGGCTGTCCCGGCTGTGCATACTTTGGAGCCTGCATGGTTGACGTAACATAATTACGGTTACCTCGTCCGCCTCGTCCACCCTTTAACAGTACGACCGGCTCTTTCTTATCTGCCATATCAAGGATCACTTTCCCTGTCTCAGAATCCTTAATGACAGTTCCAGGTGGAACTTTTAATACAACATCTGCACCATTTGCGCCATGACAGTTTCTCTTACCGCCCGGTTCGCCATCCTGTGCTCTGTACTTTGTTATATGTCTGAAATCAGTCAGGGTGTTCAAACCTTCATCTACTACAAAGATCACGTCTCCACCTTTGCCGCCATCTCCGCCATCCGGACCTCCGTCCGGCACGTATTTCTCCCGACGGAAGGATACATGTCCGTCTCCGCCTTTTCCTGCTCTGATAAATATTCTGGCTCTGTCTGCAAACATTGCTTTCCTCCTTTATACATACATCCGTATGTAAAGAAAAAGCCGGAATAAACTATATTTACTCCGGCTAATAACATGCATAAACTAAGTAATATTACTCATTTACTACAGGGTAAATAGAAACCTGCTTCTTATCTCTACCCTTTCTCTCAAATCTAACGATACCATCAGCTGTAGCGAATAATGTATCATCTCCGCCGATACCAACGTTAAGACCTGGATGAATCTTTGTTCCACGCTGTCTGTAAAGGATGTTTCCAGCCTTAACGAACTGACCGTCAGCGCGCTTAGCTCCTAATCTCTTAGACTCGGAATCTCTGCCGTTCTTAGTAGAACCAACACCTTTTTTATGAGCAAAAAACTGAAGTTCCATCTTCATCATTTCAATTACACCTCCTTAAAGGTTATACAAACAAAATCACTATAGGATTCACTGATATCCGTAATACCTGTCTCAAACACTCCTATGATCAGTAAGGCATCATGTCCCGGCTGTTCATCAAACAGAAACTTCATATCTCCGTTTTTCTGATCGCTGTCTACATGAAATGCTTCCTCACAAAAGCGTTCAACAGAATTCACAACTGTGATCGCAAGTGCCGATACAGCACTGCATACGATATCAGATCCTGAATCTGCATATCCTGCATGACCGGATACATAAAATCCCATTGTGTCTGAATTAGCGTTTTTATAAATGGTTACCTTTATCATAACAGATTATGCGTTGATTGACTTGATCTCAACCTGTGTATAAGCCTGTCTGTGACCATTCTTCTTATGATAGCCAGTCTTTCTCTTGTACTTGTAAACAACTACCTTCTTAGCCTTGCCATCACCAATTACAGATGCTGTAACGGTTGCGTTTGCAACTGCATCACCACATTTAACGTCTGAATCAGTACTTACTAAAATAACGTCGTCAAATGTTACTTCGCTGCCAGCTTCTGCTCCAAGCTTCTCAACTCTGATTACGTCTCCTTCAGCTACCTTGTACTGCTTACCGCCTGTTGCTATAATTGCGTACATAGGGTTTACCTCCTTAATCAAACTCGCCAGTTATGGTGTCGCATAAAAATATGCAAACTTATACCTCACTGTGCGGCACACTAGTACACTTTACCATTTTGGTTTTATTTTGTCAACTGTTCTTTCAACGATTTGCGAATTTTTTTTCGGGTCAGTTCCACCAGGGAAAGCTTAGTAACATCCACAAATGCTGCAGGAACAGAATCCTTTGCAAGCTCCTGTTCGAGAATATCTTTTATAACATCCATCGAGCCCGGCTGCTTCATATTTATAAAATCAACTACGATGATCCCCGACAGATTTCGCAGTCTTAACTGTCTGCACACCTCTACTGCCGCTTCAGAATTGATACGGAGCAGATGCTCCTCAAAGGAATGTTTATCGACCGATTTACCGGTATTTACATCGATCACGACCATTGCCTCCGTCTGTTCGATCACCAGGTAGGCACCCGACTTCATCCAGACCCGTTCTTTTTTCAAGTTTTCCAGATCTCTTGGTAGATTATATAAAGTCAACAGATTACAATTCTTATCATTATACATGGTAAGCTTCACATCCGTGATCTGTTTTTCCGACAGATACATTGCAAATTCATCAAACACCAGCTTCTGATCTGTTACGATCTCTTGAAGTCCGGCATTATGCTTTAATATAAAATAATCGAGATATTCTGCATCATTCTTATACAGACAGGAATAACAGGTTCTGGTCTTTGCTGTCTGTATGATCTGTTTTAATTGTTTGGATAGTTCGCTTAAATCAGACAATATTGTTTCATCCGGCAGTTCCTGACATACTGTCCGCAAGATACAGCCAAATCCATCCGGCAATACTCTCTTCGCCAGTTGGTGCAGATGATCTCTTGTCTCTTTCTTTCGGATCTTTCCGGATATACCGATCCTGCCTGATGTATTTACAAGCAGATTTTCTGTCTTTAACTCGATCTCTGATGTGGCGACCGGATTCTTTGTCTTGATCGCGTCCTTGCTCACCTGCACAAGGATCTCATCTCCGGCTTTTAACACAGAATTTTTTTTTGCATTTAAAAATATATGTTTATTATCACTGATGCTGTAATAGCATGGAAGCCCTGTGCCGATATCGACAAAAGCAGCGTCAATATTGGCCACGATATTTTCCACCTTGCCGACATAGATATTCGATAAAATGGACTGGCGGTCAAATAACATCAGATCAGACAGCTTCCCATCTGAATAAACAGCTTCCAGTATATGATCTTCATAATTTGTTATTACAAGCTTATTCATCAGAATTCTTCACCTGCCATATAAAGCGGCTGTAATGAGCCGTCTTTGTCATAATAGGTTTCCAGACGGTGAATATAAATCTGGAAGAAATCATAGGTCTCACCGCAAAGGTCATATAATGCCTTTATCACCAATTCCGGTTTCAGGTTATAGACGCTTCCGGTCTGTAACAGCATATAGATACCGTCACCTCTCCGTTCCAGCTTTAAAATACCCGGACGGATATTTTCTTCTTTTTCACTCTTTTTTGTTTTCTTTAATACAATGATCTCGTCCTGTTTATTCAGTTCATCCACAGAAGCAAGCAGCTTTTCGCTTAGATCATTCTGCTCCCGAAATGTGATCTCATAATCCGATGCAGCAACAATCGACATAGCATTCTTTGCATCCTCCGGGATCTGCACACATTTCGTAACATGTATCTCATCAACGGATACCGCATTTAAAGCTTCAATCATCTCAGTCGAAGTTGTCACAGAATTAAATTCCGCGTCAAAATATTCACCATCCGATGTAATTCCAAGTGCAAGCGGAGCTGCAAATGAAATGATCTGATGCGGGGAATAACCTTTGGAATAACTGATATCCAGCTTCGCCCGACGGATCTCCTTCTGGAAATATCGCATGACATCCAGATGACCGATAAATTTCAGATTCCCAAGCTTGGAGTATTTAATTCTTATTTTCAAAACAAACACCTCCTCCAAACTTTGCTGCGCCGCAGCCGGAACACTGCATCCGGCAGTTTGGTGTAACGACCTCTGCTTGTGCGCGCTCCCATTCCTTTTCCATAAACTTTCTTGTCACTCCGATATCTATGAAATCCCACGGAAGGATCTCATCTACACTTCTGTCACGATAGGTATAGAAGCCGATATCAATATGATTTTTTTCAAGCGCATTGTCCCAATTTGATTTATCAAAATATTCCGTCCACGCATCAAAGATCTGTCCTGACTGATAGACATCGTAGATCACCTGACAGAGCTTGCGGTCACCTCTGGCAAGCAGTCCTTCAAGAATCGTAATATCCGCCTCATGATATGCGAATTTCAGACTCTTGTGGTTCTTTGCTTCGCGGAATTTATCTTTTACAAAATACGCACGCTTCTGGAATTCCTCCGGTGTTATCATCGGCGCCCACTGGAATGGTGTAAATGGTTTTGGTACGAAATAAGATGCGGAAGCCGATACCATGACACGGCCATCCCGCTTCTCCTTTGGTATATTTGCAAAATACAGCTCACTGATCTCCTCTGATAGATCAGCAATACCTGTAATATCGTCATAAGTCTCTGTCGGAAGTCCCATCATAAAATACAGTTTGACCTTATTCCAGCCGCCAAGGAACGCCTGTAACGAACCGTTTAATATATTCTCTTTCGTCAGACCTTTATTTATAACATTTCTTAATCGTTGTGTTCCGGCTTCCGGTGCAAATGTCAGGGAATTCTTCTTGATATCCTGAATCTTTTGCATAACATCAAGGGAAAATGCATCGATTCTGAGAGATGGCAGGGAGATATTGACATGATTGTTGTCCATCTTCTCGATCAGACAGTCCGTAAGCTCAGGAAGTGACTGATAATCACTGGAACTAAGCGAACTGAAGGTAATCTCCTCCTGACCGGTATTGTCTAACATAGCCTCTGCATAATGCTTCAGTACGTTTACATCCTTCGGTCTGGTCGGACGATAGATCATACCCGCCTGACAGAACCGACATCCACGGATACAGCCACGCATGATCTCTAATACAACACGGTCCTGTGTAACCTTCATATAAGAAACAACCGGCTTCTCCGGATAGACAGCAGATGACATATCCGTAACTACCTGCTTAAGGATCGTCTTTGGAACCTCTTCGTATTTTGGTCCAAAGGATGCGATCGTTCCATCCTCATGATAAGTGACATCATAAAGAGCCGGCACATAAAGCCCCGGAATCTGTGACACCTTGATCAGGAATTCTTCTCTTGTCATATCGGAATGTTTATAGATCTTATATAATTCGATCAGATCACCATACACCGTCTCGCCCTCTCCGATATAAAAAATATCAAAGAAATCAGCGATCGGTTCCGGATTGTAAGAACAGGGACCTCCTCCGATCACGATCGGATCCCCTTTTTTCCGGTCCTTCGACCAGATCGGTATCTCAGCCAGATCAAGCACCTGTAAAATATTCGTATAACACATCTCATACTGAAGAGTGATTCCAAGAAAATCAAACTCTTTTAAAGGATCTTGAGATTCCAGGGCAAATAACGGAATGTGCTGTTCTTTCATAACTTTATGCAGATCCGGCCACGGAGAATAGACACGTTCACACCAGGTATCTTCTCTCCGGTTGAACATGTCATATAAAATCTGGATGCCGAGATGGGACATTCCGATCTCGTACACATCCGGGAAACACATGCAAAATCTGACATCGACTTGTTCCTTGTCCTTCATGACACTGTTATATTCCCCTCCGATATATCTGGCAGGTTTTTCGATACTCATTAAAATCTCATCTGATAATGCAAGCTTTCTCATTTTGTTCTCCGTTATTTATATTAGTTCTTGAAACTGTGGATAGGCGCAGGGATTCTGCCTCCACGGTTAATAAATTTTTCACATGAAAACCGGTTGACCGGCATGATCGGCGCATAGCCAAGCAGTCCACCAAATTCAGCCTGATCACCAACACCCTTACCGATAACAGGGATCAGACGTACAGCCGTTGTCTTCTGATTGATCATACCGAGTGCCATCTCATCTGCAATGATACCGGAAATGGTAGCTGCTGATGTATCACCGGGAATTGCGATCATATCAAGTCCAACTGAACATACACAGGTCATTGCCTCTAATTTCTCAAGGGAAAGTGCTCCTGCTGATACAGCATCTATCATACGCTGATCTTCGCTGACAGGGATAAATGCACCGCTTAAACCACCAACATAAGAAGAAGCCATAACACCGCCCTTCTTTACCTGATCATTTAATAAGGCAAGTGCTGCTGTAGTTCCCGGAGCACCGGCATATTCCAGACCGATCTCCTCAAGGATCTCACCGACACTGTCTCCGATTGCAGGTGTAGGTGCAAGTGACAGATCTACGATACCAAACGGAACACCGAGACGCTCGGATGCTTCCTTTGCAACAAGCTGTCCAACTCTTGTAACTTTAAATGCTGTCTTCTTGATCGTTTCACAAAGAACCTCAAAGTTCTCACCACGAACTTCTTCCAATGCACTCTTAACAACACCGGGACCGCTGACGCCGACATTGATAACGCAATCGCCCTCAGTAACACCGTGGAATGCACCAGCCATAAACGGGTTATCATCCGGTGCATTACAGAATACTACGAACTTACAGCATCCAAGGGAATCTTCCTCTTTTGTAAGCTCTGCTGTCTCTTTTACCATTTCACCGATCAGTTTTACAGCATCCATATCGATACCGGTCTTTGTAGAACCAACATTTACAGAACTGCATACCTTACCGGTACATGCAAGTGCTTCCGGAATGGAACGGATAAGAAGCTCATCGGATGGAGTCATGCCCTTACATACAAGAGCGGAATAACCACCGATAAAGTTTACGCCTACGGCATCTGCAGCCTTATCCAAGGTCTTTGCGATCGTTACATAATCATCTGTTGACTTACAAACAGAGCTTCCGATCAATGCGATCGGTGTGATCGAGATTCTTTTATTTACGATCGGAATACCATATTTTCTTCCGATATCATTTCCGATAAATACAAGATCCTTTGCCTTTGTTGTGATCTTGGTGTAGATCTTCTCACAGGTTTCTCCTACATCCGCACCAACGCAGTCTAACAGGCTGATACCCATTGTGATCGTTCTGACATCCAGATTCATCTTGCTGATCATGGCATTGGTTTCAATTACTTCATTTATACTAATCATAGTGTGACCTCTTTTCGCCTATTTCTATTCTAAATCTTAGATTCTGTGCATGGTTTCAAAGATCTTCTCATGCTGTACCTTAATCTGTACACCGATCTCATCACCGATCTCTTTCAGCTCATTTGCGATAATTTCTGTTGACTTTGAAGATTCCTGTATATCAACGACCATCATCATATTGAAGTACCCGCCTACAATTGTCTGTGCAATATCAAGGATATTGACACTGTTCTCTGCAAGGTATACACAGACCTTTGCTGTGATTCCGATGCTGTCTTTACCAACTACTGTAATAATTCTTTTTTTCATGATGTATGTATCCTCCTATATATCACCATTTATTTGGTTTTATAATTAATTCTTTTGATATGCAAAAGAATCTTCTTCAAATAGTATTTTTGACTGAAAAACAATTCATTATTATTAATTTCCGACTGTGAGCAAAGCACCGGGCCGGTCGCGCCTCGCTACCTCTAGACCGAATTCCCTGACATCCGATGCATATTCATTATCTGAAAGCTCAAGCTTTACCGTTTCATATGCCAGCTCTTCAAAATTATTTTCCTTACTCAGGTGACCAAGCAGGATTGCTTTGATATGGCTGTTTAACAACGCCTTTATCAACTGCCCGGAACGCTCGTTAGACAGATGTCCGCGGTTTCCCAGAATACGTTGCTTCAGATAATACGGATACGGTCCCGCCTGAAGCATCCGTATATCATGATTTGCTTCGATCACCATGATATCGGAATTCTTTAATTTATTTACAACATATTCATCATAATTCCCCATATCTGTTGCAATGGAAAATTTACTTTTTCCGTCACTGATACTGTAACATACCGGATCAGCAGCATCGTGCCAGATCGCTGATGCATCGATCGACAGATCGTTGATAAAGAATGGTTCATCCGGTTCGATCTCATGGAACAAGCTGTCATCAATCGTTCCAACGGATGACATTTTCTTAATCTCTGAGATCGTTCCCCCAGTTGTATAGATCGGTATGCCATGCTTCCTCGCCATAACGCCCAGTCCTTTCACATGATCGATATGCTCATGTGTCACAAGGATTCCATTCAGATCCGAAGGCTTTCGGTCGATCTCATTTAACGCTGATTCAATTTTCTTACCACTCACACCTGCATCTACAAGCAGATGTGTCTCTTCGCTGCCTACATAATAGCAGTTCCCGCTGCTACCGCTGGCGATACTCAGTAAATCCATATTCTACGCCTCAACTCTACATCTCCAAAATGTATGAAAAAGCTTTCAGGATATCAGCTTATTCTATCTTCCATACATATTCCGGTCTAATATGTCCGAAACGGCAGATGCTCGATATATATTGTATTAAAATCCGAACGATTACTCAGATCCACATAACGTATCTTCTCTTTAAACCTGTTTATTGTATCAATAAAACCCGGTTCAATCAAGGACAAATATGCACCCTCAAGTGAAGTATTACCAAGAACCTTCATTTTTCCCTGAAAGCTCTGCGGAAATAGTCCCAGTGTAACTGCATTTGTCAGATTCAGATGAAATCCAAAACCTCCCGCAATACAGACTTCAGCGATATCGGAAAATTCAATACCGATCTCTCTTACAAGCATCAGAATTCCTGAAAGGATCGCTGATTTTCCAAGCTGAAATGCCCGGATCGTCTCCATGTCGATCTTCATATTGTTACCCATCGAGATACCGGATTCAAAATATGGTTCCGCAAGCACTCCATCTGCATCCATCTGTCCCCGTTTTAACAGTAATGCCAGCATGTCAAATATATTCGATCCGAATATATTTGCTGTTCGAAAACATCCTTCAAACGCCGAACCACAGGCAGCAGAGGTCGCCACTCCGTATTCCTTATTACAGAGAATGATCTCCCCGTTTGTTCCAAGATCGATCAGCATACGATATGAGAAATCCCGATCAATCTCTGCGGCAACTGCGCCTGCTGCAATATCTGCGCCGGAAAATGCCGCAATATTCGGCAGACAGATAACATCCGAAGCCGCATTCTCAAAAGATGGAGAAGCGATAAAGTCATTCTGTTCTATCACCCGGATATCCGAATTCTTAAGTGTAAACGGGTATCCAAACAGATTCTCTGTCGTAAGCCCTTCTGCGATCGAAAGCATCGTTGCATTTCCTGCCAGAACATATCTGCGGATATGATCTACAGCTTTCGGCGTATTTATAAGCATATGGTCAACACCCTTTTGAATATCCGAAAACAAAAGTGACCGCAGATGCTCCAGACCTTCCTTTGTATCTGCCGCCTGAATCCTCGCTACGACATCAGCACCTGTCGCAATTTGTGAGTTAAGCGTACTGAATGAGCATTTAACCGCTTTCTCGTTCAGATCCACAAGCTCCATACCGATCGTAGTCGTACCGATGTCAATGGCAATGCCATATGCGGAAGTAACAGACTTCTTTCTCTGTTCGGTTGGCAGATTCATCTTATGCCCTGTGATACCGGTAAGCTGTTCTTCCTCCAGCCGTATCGAGATATCCCTATCTACAATGTACTGGCAGCTTTTTACAAAACTGCCAGTATCCTGATTCCATACCAGACACCGGTTACAGCGTCCTTTCATGCCGCAGTTTCCTGCAAAGACATGTCCTGCCGCAGTCAATACCTGATACAAATTATCTCCTTTATTACATTTGATCTGTTCTGTTCCGTTTACAGTTACATTTATCATTAATTATAAATTCCTGTTGTCATTTTTTCCTTTGGTCTGTAACCATGTTCTGCAAGCGTATTAATGATCAGCTGCTTATGTTCCGGACCAAATGCTTCCAGTGTGATCACAAGTTCAACTGCCGAATTACGGTTGATCGATACGAACTGGTTATGCTCCAGTTTGATGATATTTCCCTGTAAATCTGCAATGATCTTGGAAATATTCATCAACGCGCCCGGCTTATCCGGAAGCAAGGTTGAAACTGTGAAGATACGGCTTCTGGCAATCAATCCGTGCTGTACTAAGGATGCAAATGTGATCATATCCATATTACCGCCACTTAAGATGCTGACAACCTTCTGTCCTTTCACATTCAGATGCTTTAAGGCCGCAACGGTAAGCAGGCCGGAGTTCTCAACCAACATCTTATGATTTTCAAGCATATCAAGGAAGCAGACGATCAGCTCATTATCCTCTACGGTGATGATGCCATCCAGATTCTTCTGAATGTATGGGAAGATCTTTGATCCCGGAGTCTTAACTGCCGTACCATCTGCGATCGTGTCTACCATTGGAAGTGTCGTTACTTTCTTATTTTTCAAAGAAACCTGCATACAATTTGCACCTGCGGGTTCTACACCGATCACTTTGATATTCGGATTCATCATCTTGGCAAGTGTAGATACACCGGTAGCCAGTCCGCCACCACCGATCGGAACAAGAATATAATCTACAAACGGAAGCTCCTTGATGATCTCCATTGCAACAGAGCCCTGTCCGGTCGCAACATCCAGATCATCGAATGGATGAATAAAGGTATAACCCTTATCTTCTGCAAGCTCTAATGCATATGCGCAGGATTCATCGTATACATCTCCATATAAGATAACCTCTGCTCCATATGATTTGGTTCGGTTTACTTTGATTAGAGGAGTTGACGATGGCATAACGATTGTTGCTTTTACCCCATATGCTTTTGCTGCATATGCAACACCCTGTGCATGATTTCCGGCTGATGCAGTGATCAGACCCTTCTGCCTTTCTTCGTCTGTCAGCGTACTGATCTTGTAATATGCTCCACGGATTTTATATGCTCCGGTAAGCTGCATATTTTCCGGTTTAAAAAATACTTTATTTCCTGTCAGGTTGCTGTAATATTCGCTCTCTACCAGCTTTGTTGGTAAAACAACTTTTTTAATTATATTATATGCCTCTTCAAATTTCTCTAATGTAAGTTCTTCTGCCATTGTCAGTCTCCTTTTTCTGTATTTCATATTCAGACAGTTATCATCCACCATTGTCATATCTTTTTTATTTCCAAACAGCTACTATAATAAACTGCACTATTTTCATAATTATAGATCAGCTCCATCCATAAGAATGTCAAGCTCGCTTCGGTCTTCGTCAAAGCCTGAGAACAGTGCTTCCACATATGCGGACGGATCAAAACGCTGTAAGTCGTCAATCTTCTCACCGATTCCGATAAATTTAACCGGAACATTCAATTCTGCCTGAATTGCAATCGCGATACCACCCTTGGCTGTACCGTCTAACTTTGTGATCACGATACCATCAATCTCCGTTACATTGCTGAACTGTCTTGCCTGCTCTAATGCATTCTGTCCGGTCGTTCCATCTAACACGATCAGGGATTCTACATTTGCATCCGGATAATCTCTGGAAATGATGCGGCGCATCTTAGCCAGCTCATCCATCAGGTTCTTTTTATTATGAAGTCTTCCGGCTGTATCGATCAATAAGATATCGGTATTTCTTGCCTTTGCAGCAGATACCGCATCGTATACAACTGCCGCAGGATCTGCACCCTCATTATGAGAGATCATCTCTACACCTGCACGATCCGCCCAGGTCTTTAACTGATCGATTGCGGCTGCACGGAATGTATCAGCGGCTGCGATCAGAACCTTTTTACCGCTCTTCTTATACTGGGCCGCCAGCTTACCGATCGTAGTTGTCTTACCGACACCATTTACACCGATCACAAGTATAACTGATTTTTTCTTTTCAAAATCATATGCACTTTCATCCACCATCATCTGATCTCTTATGATATTGATGATCAGTTCCTTGCATGCCGCAGGTTCTTTGATCCTGGCCTCCTTGACACGTTCTTTCAGGTTCTCGATCACCTTTTCCGTTGTCTCATATCCCATATCAGCCATGATGAATGTCTCTTCCAGTTCTTCATAAAAATCATCATCAATATGGGATGCTCCGAACACGGAAGAAAAACTGTCTACGATACTATTTCTTGTCTTACTGAGTCCTTCTTTTAATCGTTTGAAAAATCCCTTCTTTTCCTCAGCCATAGCTTGTACCTCCTTATTTGTCCAGATCGTTCTCGATCAGATTTACGGATACCAGAGTGGATACACCCTTTTCCTGCATCGTAATACCATACAGGATATCGGCTGCTTCCATGGTTCCCTTTCTATGTGAAATGACAATAAACTGTGTGTCCTTTGTCAGTCGGTTCAGATACTGTGCAAATCGTCTTACATTTGAATCATCCAGTGCTGCTTCGATCTCGTCCAGCAGACAGAATGGTGATGGTTTCAGACTCTGGATCGCAAATAACAGTGCAATCGCAGTCAGTGACTTTTCACCACCGGAAAGCTGCATCATGTTCTGTAATTTTTTTCCCGGCGGCTGTGCAATGATACGGATACCGGTCTCTAACAGATTGGTATCGTCGACCAGTTCCAGTGCGCCTCGTCCACCACCGAACAGCTCTTTAAAGACCTTGTCGAACATAACCTGGATCTCTTTGAACTTCGTATTGAACTGTTCCTGCATGGATACATTCAATTTCTCGATCACATCTAACAGATTCTTCTCTGCAAGAACGATATCATCATGCTGTCCCTTTAAGAACTCATATCGTTCTGATACTTCTTTATAGTCCTCGATCGCATTGACATTGACATCACCAAGTGATTTGATCTTTGCTTTTACTGCAGTAATCTCTTTCTTTAAAGATGAAAGATCGTTTAATTCCTCATCCCGGAACTCTGCCGCCATATTTAATGTCAATTCATATTCTGCCCACATATAATTCGACAGTTCATCCGACTTCTCTGTATTCTTCTCAATCGCTGAATCAAGCTTGAATACTGCCTTTTCCAGACCTGCGATCTTCTCGGATAATTCTTCCCGGATTGCAAAGAATTCTTTATGACTGGCTGTCATATCATCCCGTTCTTTATGATATGCTGCCAGTTGTTCTTCCTGATCAGATACTTCATCGGAATCTTCCTCGATCGTCTTGCGGATCGCCTCTGCCTGTTCTTCTAACTTCGTGATATCTGTGCCTGTCGCCTGTACCTGTGTTATATAGGATGCCAGTTCTTCCTGTAATTTCTCATCATCCTGCCGGATACGTCTTATATTCTCCTGAATAAAGTCATCCTTCTGTTTTACCGAGTTATATTCGATCAACAATTCAGATACCTTTGTATTTGCTGCTGCAAGCTTACTCTGTGCTTCGATAGACTTGCTTTCCAGTTCCTTGATCATTTCTTCACACTGAACCTTGGCAGCTTCATGCTTCTTATTATTATCAGCAATCTGATCTTTATTTGTATTGATCTCCGCTATCTGACTGTTCAACTCATTGATTTCTTTCTGGATCGATGCAAATGCTTTCTCGGATTCTGCAAGCTTGGATGCTACCTGCTCCATATTTAAAGACAATGTATTCTTCTCAAGATATGCCTGCTGAAGTCTTGTATTTAAGGTCTCAATCTGCGCACGAAGTGCATCTCTTGATGTCTTTAATTCTTCATCCAGTCCGGCTGCATCCTTTGCGATCAGATTTAACTCATCGATCTTTTCCCTGATCTCATCCAATTCTCTCTTTCGTCCAAGAAGATTACTGGAATTACGGAACGCACCACCTGTCATTGATCCGCCCGGATTGATCAGTTCACCTTCGATCGTAACCAGTCTCAGAGACTGATTATATTTTCTCGCAACTGCAAGTGCATGATCGATATTATCTACAACCACGATCCTGCCAAGCAGGTTCTTAACAAGACGGTCAAACTTCGCATCAGCCTTTACCAGAGAAGATGCGATACCGATCACACCCTGTTCTGACAGAACTTCATTTCGAACCTGACCACGGTCTGTGATCGTATTCAACGGAAGGAATGTTGCACGACCATATTTGTTCTGTTTTAAGAACTGAATGATCTTCTTTGCCGTGCTGTCATCCTCTGTAACAATATTCTGAATACTTCCGCCAAGTGCTGTCTCGACAGCAACCTCAAACTTCTTATCGACATCGATTATATCAGCAACAACTCCGATAATGCCCGGATTGTTCTTTTTCTGCTCCATAACACGACGGATGCTGTTGCCATAGCCATCATAGCGTTCTGTAATATTCCGGAGTGCTTCCATCTTGGATCTGGTCGCTGATAATTCTTCGTTTGTATTATGTATCCGCTCACGATTGACCTTATTTCTGCTCTGATTTTCTTCCAGATCCTTTTCTGCAGTTTCGAGTTCCTTGATAATGCCGGATACATTCTGATCCAATACAGATAGCTTTACCTGTAACTCATCATGTTCCTTCCGGTCGTTATTATCATCACTTTTAAATTGCAGATATCTCTGATTTAACTGGGTCTTACGGAAGTTGATGTTCTCAAGCATCGCATCATATCTTCCGACCTTCGCTTGAAGATTTCCACTCTCATGGATATATTCGATGATGTCGGATTTACATTCTTCGATCTTATCCTGACATTCATGGATATAGGCATCCAAGCGGCTGCTTTCTCCTTTTGCAGTATCCAGAGAACCGGAAATGGTTGAAACCTGATCTCCAAGGGCATCCTTTTGTCCTTGATAATTCTCCATCTCTTTCCGGTCAGTTTCCCGCTGACGGTTGATCCTGTCGATCTGTTCCTGTATATTCTTATCATTCTGTCGGGAGTTCAAGATCTGCTGGTTGATAACATTGATCTCACCTTCCAAACGTTCATTCTTTAACCGGAGCTCATGCACCTGATTCTTGGATGCATCGATTGCCTGATTGATCTCCTCTAATGCCTGCTCAATACGCTCATATTCTTCCTTTGTATGCTCCAGTTCTTCTTTATTCTGCGTGAGATCATTATTTAAGATTTCCCGATTCTCTGTATCTTTATCAAGAATCTCTTTTAAATGCTCCATTTCAAGGAAAAAGGCATTGATATCCAGTTTCTTCAGTTCGTCCTTAAACAGCAGATATTTTCTCGCTGTTTCTGACTGCTTCTGTAATGGACCGACCTGCTTTTCCAACTCATATAAAATATCATTGACACGACTTAGATTGTCACGCTCTGCTTCTAATGATTTCTCGGCTGCCGCTTTGTTCTTTTTAAATTTTACGATTCCTGCCGCTTCATCGAACAGTTCCCGTCGTTCCTCCGGTTTACCATTTAAGATCTTCTCAATCTGACCCTGTCCGATAATGGAATATCCCTCTTTACCGATACCGGTATCAAAGAACAGCGAATTTACATCCTTTAAACGACTGACTGTTCCATTAATAAGATATTCACTCTCTCCCGAACGATACACACGTCTGGCAACCGTTACTTCATTATAATCAATCGGCAGATGATGATCACTGTTATCTAACGTGATCGCTACATAAGCAGAACCCTGTGGCTTACGAAGCTGTGTACCGGAGAAGATTACATCCTCCATCTTAGAGCCTCGGAGACTCTTTGCGCTCTGTTCACCAAGTACCCAGCGGACAGCATCCGCCACGTTACTCTTTCCCGAACCATTCGGTCCAACGATACAGGTTATTCCATGATTGAATTTGAATACGATTTTATTTGCAAATGATTTGAAGCCGTTTACTTCAATACTTTTTAAATACATATATTAACCCTGCTTTTTCTTTATTTGTAACAGTGCATTATATGCTGCCGTCTGCTCCGAAGCCTTTCTGGATGCTCCTTCACCTGTCGCAACATGCTCCCCGTTAATGCACACCTCGGATACATAAGATTTATTATGATCCGGTCCCTTCTCCTCTAACAAGGCATAAGTAAGGGTTTTTTCTTCTTTCTGCGCAAGCTCCTGCAAGGTTGACTTGGCATCATAAAACAGTGAATGAGTCTCTACATCATCAAGTAGAAACCGGTGGACAAATTTCTTTGCTTCATCTAATCCGCCATCCAGATAGATTGCACCGAGAACCGCCTCAAACAGATCACACATGATCGAGTTCCGATTTCTCCCTCCGGTCAGATCTTCTCCCTTGCTGAGCAGGACATAATGTCCAAACTTTAGCTCCTTGGATATCTGGGATAAGGTAAATTCACATACCAGACTTGCTCGGAGCTTTGTTAATTTTCCTTCCGGATATTCCGGATAATTCTGATAAAGATATTCACTGACAACGAATTCCAGGATCGCATCTCCAAGGAATTCCGATCGTTCATAGGATTCTACCTTATTGATCTTGCGTTCATTTGCATATGACTTATGTGTTAATGCCGTTACAAGCAGATCCAGATCACGAAAGGTATACCCAATGATATCTTCTATATTATGAAATCGTTCTGTATTCATAATTACTTCGCCACTTCTTTTCCAATATTCTCGGCAATTTTTTCATTTACACCATTTTCCTTGAAATCGATACACTGGAAAATAGCGCTCTTAACCTCTTCGTTATGAGAATTACCATGGATCTTTACAACAAGGCCCTTTAAGCCAAGCAAAGGTGCGCCACCTTTGTTCTTTGCATTAAAACGCTCTTTTAAGCCATTTAATGAACTCTTGATCAGAAGGCCTCCGATCTTGGTCTTAAGTGATGACATGATCGTATTCTTAATCTCACCTAGGAGCATCTTTGCAAGACCTTCATATAATTTTAAGATAACATTTCCGACAAAGGCTTCACAGACAATGACATCCGCTGCACCATTTGGAATCTCTCTTGCCTCGATACTGCCGACAAAATTAATGTCCTTGCATTCTTTTAATAATGGATATGTCTCTTTTACTAGAGCATTTCCCTTTTCTTCTTCATCACCGATATTTACGATCGCAACTCTTGGATTCTTTACATGCTCAATATTCTCCATATAGATAGATCCCATCTTTGCAAACTGTAACAGATGCTCCGGTCTCGCGTCGACATTCGCTCCACAATCGATCAGAAGAGAATACCCCTTTGATGTAGGAAGTAATGGAGCAAGCGGTGAACGTTTTACACCTTTGGAACGTCCGACTACTAACTGACCTCCTGCAAGGATCGCACCTGAGCTTCCGGCTGAAATGATCGCATCAGCTTCTCCGTTTTTTACCATATTCAGACCAACCACCAGTGAAGAATCCTTCTTGCTTCTGACAGCCTGTACCGGGGCTTCATGACAGGTGATCTCCTCTGTTGCATTTACAACCTCGATCTTTGACTGATCGTAAGTATATTTTGCAAGTTCCTTTTTTATTACATCTTCTTTACCGGTCAGTATTACCTGTGCCTTTGCGCCTTCATTGATTGCTTCTACGGCACCTCTTATGATCCACTCCGGTGCGTAATCTCCACCCATGGCATCTACGACTACTCTTGTTACTTCGCTCATCTTATTCCTGTTTCCTTTCTACACCGGAACTTTTCCGGTGTTTCCATATTTCTTATTATACGAATCGGAGTCCAGACTCCTACGCAGACCAACCCCAGGGTTTGTCAGAATAGGACTCTGCTCTGACCGTATAAATACACAAAGCTATTATATATTTTGCCTTTCTTAAAGTCAACAGGGGATATCGGTGCAAAAAAATAAAGCCTTCCGATCGCTCGGAAAGCTCTATTTATAATTACTCACCTACTGAGATAATCTCTTTCTTGTTGTATGAACCACAATTCTTACATACTCTATGTGGAACCATTAATTCGCCACACTTGCTGCACTTTACTAATGCAGGAGCAGTCATCTTCCAGTTAGCTCTACGCTTATCTCTTCTGGCCTTTGAACTCTTATTCTTTGGACAAATTGACATTAATCACACCTCCTCAACCTTTCAAGATGTTTGCAAAAACTGATAATCTTGGATCCGGAACAAAATCATCACAATCACATGTTTCATGATTCAGATTTGCTCCACACACTTTGCACAGACCTTTGCAATCATCTTTGCATAATATCTGCATCGGGACTAAAGTCATTAGTTCCTTCTGTAAAAGCATGTCCATATTAATAATGTGATCTTCCAGATAATCTAATTCCTCGATCTCATCAACTTTATCTGTTTCAAAGATAGCCATATCGATCATCTCGTCTATGTCCACTTCAAAATCTTCTGTAATTTCATCCAGACAACGGTCACATAACATCTTAAGTGTAACAACACAGCCACCCTTAAGACTTGCTTTTCTCTTTCCTTCATTTCTGGCGGTAAGATGAAAATCCTTTACATTATCGACTACATATACATTTCCGTTGAAAGAAAATTCCTTCAATTCAGATGTAACATCGTAGTCTTTTACCTGCCCTTCTGTCGATAAAATCTCTGATAAATCAATTAACATAATATCTCCTAAAAATCGCACATTGGTTATTATACATATTTGAACACTCTTTGTCAACGATAAAATCACATATTTTTTGCCATATTTTTCTTTTTCGTTACACTAAAGCAACAGTCTCTCTGGCAATCGCAAGCTCCTCATTTGTAGGAACTACGAATACCTTTACTTTTGAATCCGGTGTAGAGATCAGCTTTTCATCTCCCATAACCTTATTTGCTTCCTGATCGATCGTAATACCCATGTATTCCATATCTGTCATTGCAAGATTTCTGACATATGGATTGTTCTCACCGATACCGGCTGTAAATGCAATCGCATCTACGCCACCCATGGCTGCGGCATATGCACCGATATACTTCTTGACACCATATGCAAATACATCAAGCGCAAGGCGACATCTGTCATTTCCTTCTTCCATACCCTTGCCAAGATCTCTGAAATCACTAAATCCGCCGGACAGACCATAAACACCGGACTTTTTATTTAAGATCGTATTGATCTCTTCGATATTCTTTCCTGTCTTGTTTGCAAGGAATTCGATAATGGCAGGATCGATATCGCCGGATCTTGTTCCCATGATCACACCTGCAAGCGGTGTCAGACCCATGGTCGTATCTACTGATTTTCCACCCTTAACCGCTGTAATACTGGAACCATTGCCAAGATGACACACGATAATCTTTGTATCTTCGATATTTTTTCCAAGAAGCTCTGCTGTTCTCTTTGATACGAAACTGTGGCTTGTGCCGTGGAAACCATATCTTCTGATCTTATAGTCTGTATAATATTCATAAGGAATACCATAGATATATGCTTTATCCGGCATTGTCTGATGAAACGCTGTATCAAATACACCGACATTCGGAACACCCGGCATCAGCTTCCGGCATGCACGAATACCAATCAGGTTTGCCGGATTATGTAATGGCGCAAGATCGTTACATTCTTCAATCGCAGCAATTACTTCATCTGTAATCACAACAGACTTAGCAAATTTCTCACCACCATGTACGATTCTGTGACCTACCGCATCGATCTCGGACAGATCAGCGATCGCGCCTGTCTCTTTATCTGTTAATGCTTCTAATACATAGCTGACTGCTGCATTATGATCCGGCATAGGAAGATCCTTTGTATATTTCTCTTTTCCTGTCGTTGTATGGGTAAGTCTTCCATCTACAGCGATACGTTCACATAAGCCCTTTGCAAGAAGTTCTTCTGTATCAGAATCGATCAACTGATACTTCAATGATGAACTGCCACAGTTAATAACTAAAACCTTCATATTAAATATCCTCACTTTATATATTTTGTTCTGACTGGCACAAAGCCTGTCGAATATAACATAATTTATTTATACAGTTATCTGCTTTATTCTTTGACCTTTAATTTTCGATCTCTTTTCTTCAAGACTTAAACTTTATTTCTCAGACAACACTTTATATTCTACATTCATCTAATATGTGCTTCAAGTCTTTTTTCGTATTTTCAAGCGACCCGGAATTATCAATCTTATAGTCGCAGGCTTCCAGATAAAAAGCTTCCGACTCCTGTGAATCAATAACCGCCTGTGCTCGTTCTCTGGTAAAGCCACGATATTCGCAGAGTCTGGATATCCGGACATCCAAGTCTGCATAGACATAGCACATCTTATCACAGATACTCTTATATCCATCCTGAATCAGCAAAGCAGCTTCAATCACGAACAGCTTTTTTCCGACATTCTTCTGTTCCTCAATCCGGCGCAGGATTTCTTCTTTCACTAACGGATGTGAGATACTGTTCAGCAAAGCCAGTTTATCTTTATCGTGGAATACGATATCTCCAAGCTTCTTTCTGTCAATCGAGCGGCTAACTGTTGATTGATCGTTGTCTGTCGCTACATTTTCTTCGTCAGATACAGATGTATCTATGTCAGTATCTGCCAAAATCTCCGTACCAAATGCATCCACAATTCCCTGATAAACCGTTCTTCCTGGATTCATCAGCTCATGTGCCAGATGGTCTGCTTCTATTATATATGCATCATATTCTTCCTTTAATATTGTAAGAACTGCTGTCTTTCCGGAACCGATGCCTCCGGTCAGTCCAAGGATCAGCATGTCGTCTTTATTTTGCATCATACCAATTATCTCCTTCACTGATACCGATCTCAAGCGGTACTGCCATGTCGGCTGCACCCATCATTTCCTTTTCCATGATCTCTTTTACAATATCAACCTCATCCTTTGCGGTCTCTACCAGAAGTTCATCATGGATCTGTAAGATCAGGCGGGATTTCAGTCCTCGTTTTTTCAGTTCCATATTCACACGGAACATAGCAATCTTAATAATATCTGCCGCCGTTCCCTGAATCGGCGAATTCATTGCAACACGTTCACCAAAGCTTCTGGTCATGAAGTTTGAAGACCGAAGCTCCGGTACAGGACGGATACGACCGAACATCGTCCGTACAACACCATCTGCTTTTGCTTCTTCCACCTGACGGTCAAGGAATGACTTTATATTCTTATAGGTTGCAAAATATTTCTCAATATAATCAGCCGCTTCTTTTCTGGATATTCCAAGATCCTCCGACAAGCCAAATGCACTGATTCCATAAACAATACCGAAGTTAACTGCCTTTGCATTTCTTCTCTGCAAGGATGTTACCTGATCGATCGGAACATCGAACACCTCGGAAGCTGTCGTTGCATGGATATCTACATGATTCAAAAAGGCATTCTGCATGACCTGATCTTCGGACAGATGAGCAAGTACACGAAGTTCAATCTGAGAATAATCAGCATCCACAAATACATATCCATCCTCCGGAATAAATGCCTTTCGAATCAGTCTGCCAAGTTCCAACTTCATCGGAATATTCTGGAGGTTCGGATCAGTCGAACTGATACGACCGGTCGCTGTGATCGTCTGGTTAAAGGTTCCGTGAATTCTGCCATCTTCTGATATATATGCCGTCAAGCCCTGCGCATAAGTGGAATTCAGCTTTGTAAGCTGACGATATTCCAGTATCGCAGGTATGATCGGATGGTCATTCTTTATCTTTTCCAGTACATCAACGCTGGTGCTGTATCCGGTCTTGGTCTTCTTGCCACCGGAAAGTCCCATATCTTCAAATAAAATAACGCCTAACTGTTTCGGTGAATTGATATTAAACTCTTTTCCTGCATAACCGATGATCTCGGTATGCAGTTCGTCAATCCTGCTCTGCAGCTTTACGCTGTAATCATCCAAGGCTTTTCGGTCAACCCGGATTCCCCGATGCTCCATATCATAAAGCGTATATACCGTCGGCATCTCGATCTCATTATAGAGAGTGAACATCTCCTGTTTTTCCAGACGTTCCATTAGAAGATCACCTGCAAGATATGGGATCAACGCCTTATATGCAAATAATTTCCGGAAGGTCTCATTTGTAAAAGAGAACAGATTCAGTTCATCTTTTCCAACCAATTCTTTTTCGGATGGCAGTGTTGCGCCAAGATAATCTCTTGCGATCGCATCATAGGAATATACATCCTCCATCGGATTTAAGAGATATGCCGCTACACCGATATCATGCACCTTTGTATCACTCTCATCAAACGGAAAGACTGACAATGCTTCCTTTAAATCCAGAATATCAATCTGCATACCATCCCTGGTGACTGACACTATATTCTCTGTCAGTCTGTCATGCTCCATTCCATTCAGATTCGACAAAATAAAGACATCTTTATCGGATATGGCGGCAGCCAGCCCGAATAAGGTTCCATCCTTTCGGATCGGATATAAACCGATCTTATGTGTATTTTTCATCTTATCAGCAAAGAATCCGTCTATCTGCTCTGTTGTTTCAAGCAAGGTGATAACCGGATCGATCTCCGCCGCCTCAGTCACTGTGTCAAACTTTTTTAACAGACTGTTAAAGCCTAATCTTTTAAAAATCTTATATGAATCTTCATTAAATAATGATTCGATCGTCATTTCATCCAGAGAGACATCCAGCTTGCAGTCCAGTTTGATCGTTGCAAGATCCTTTGACATAACTGCAAGATCCATATTCTCTGTCAGATTCTTCTGAACACGCGGAGGCTTTACCGTATCCAGATGATCCAGAATATTCTCCATGCTTCCGTATTCGATCATCAGCTTTGCCGCTGTCTTTTCTCCGATTCCCGGAACTCCCGGAATATTATCTGAAGTATCTCCCATAAGTCCCTTCATATCTATAAACTGAACCGGTGTAACGCCATATGCCTCAACAACATCCTTTGCATAATAATTTTCTATCGTTGTTCCGGTTGCTTTTGTCTTTGGGATACGCACAAGTATTGTATCCGTTGCAAGCTGTAGAAGATCTCTGTCACCCGATACAATAACAGTTGCATAACCATCCCGTTCTGCCATTCTTGATATCGTACCGATAATATCATCTGCCTCATATCCGCCTTTTTCCACGATCGTGACATGCATGGCTGTAAGCACTTCTTTCATAAGCGGAACCTGTTCCCGAAGCTCCTCCGGCATTGGTTTTCTGGTTCCTTTATAAGCACTGTATTTCAGATGGCGGAATGTCGGTTCATGCACATCAAATGCTACGCACATATGATCCGGCTTTTCTTCGTCCATGATCTTAAATATAATGTTAAGAAAACCAAGAACTGCATTTGTATGCAGTCCTTCATAGTTTGTAAGATCCGGCAGACCATAGAATGCACGGTTTAATATACTGTGTCCATCAATTAATAATATTTTATTCATTTTCTATATCGTCCTTCTCTGCCGTTTCCTCGGCGACTTCCAGATAATTTTTATGTGTCTGGTTATATTTCTTTATTTTATCCATAAACTGTACATTCTTATCACTGTTTCCCGGAAGATCCTCATCTTTATATAAAATATTTTCTAGATATTCAATCATATACTTATTACCGAATAACAGCTTTTCGCCGAATGTATCGCTGTAATAATATTCTGTCTGTGATTTCTGCTTGGAATTCTGTTCATAATGATAAACCTTTTCAAGTACGCCACTGTATACCCACAAAAGCCCTGTGATAATAGCCGCAAGAACGAGAACAATCGTAGATGTTGCAATTCGTTTTACAGCTGTCATACGTGTCATTTCTTCATTCAGCTTATCATCCAGTTCCTTTTTAAAGTTAGTTGAAAGATTCTCTTCATTATCCAACTCTTTCATCCCAACGATCAGGGTGTAATAGATTTCCAGTTCCTCTGAACAATTATCACAGTTTTTGACATGCTTAATAAACTCCTTTAACTCGTCATCCGGGAGCTTATTCTCTATAAATGCCATGATCTTCGATTGTGCTTCCAAACATGTCATCTGACTGTCACCTTCTTCATCCTGTCCGTATTTTTTATCGTCTATCGAATATGATCCCGGGATTCATCGGTTGTCTTAACAATCTCCCGTATCACAATATGAAACGGGTCCCCCTTTCCCGGAACCACCTCTACACGGTCACCGACTTTATGTCCAAGTAATGCTTTCCCCATTGGAGATATATTACTGATAATGCCGTTTAATACATCTTCACGTACTGTCGTCACAATACGATAAGTATCTTCTTCTTCATCCTCTTCAAAATAAACACGAACGGTATTATTCAAGCCAACTTCATCATCTGCTGATTCATCCTTTATGATCTCAGCAGTTCTTACCATACGATCCAGATAACGGATTCTCTTTTCATTCGCATTCTTATCCTTCTTCGCAGCATAATATTCAAAATTCTCACTCAGATCTCCCTGTGCTCTTGCTTCCTTCACAGCTTCCAACTTTTCTTTACGAACTACGACTTTTCTATATTCGATTTCTTCTTCCATCTTCTTGATGTCAGATTCTGTTAACTGATTAAACATTAAACCAACCACCCTGTTCACATTTTTGCTAACAGTATAGCACAAAACATTTTTGGATACAACAAAAGCAGATCTTACGTCCGAAAACATAAAATCTGCTTCTGTTATTATATGAAATAAAATATATTTACTTCAGATTAGTTGTTGATGAGCTTGTCTTCACCATTCCAGCTGTACAGCTTTCTGATGCTTTCGCCAACGATCTCTGATGGATGCTCAGCAGCTTTCTTTCTCATAGCCTTGAAGTGAACCTGACGTCCTGCAGGTGACATATCAAGTAAGAATTCCTTAGCAAATGTACCATCCTGAATATCAGAAAGGACTTTCTTCATAGCCTTCTTTGTATCTTCTGTAATGATCTTAGGGCCTGTTACATAATCACCATACTCAGCAGTATTTGAGATAGAATATCTCATTCCCTTGAAGCCTGACTGGTAGATCAGATCTACGATCAGCTTCATCTCATGGATACATTCAAAGTATGCATTTCTTGGATCGTAACCAGCTTCGCAAAGTGTCTCGAAACCAGCCTGCATAAGTGCACATACACCACCGCAAAGAACTGCCTGCTCACCAAAGAGGTCTGTCTCAGTCTCTGTTCTGAATGTTGTCTCAAGAACGCCGGCACGAGCTCCGCCGATACCAAGTGCATAAGCTAATGCTCTGTCAAGAGCCTTTCCTGTGTAATCCTGCTCTACAGCTACAAGACAAGGTGTACCCTTTCCTGCCTGATACTCAGAACGTACTGTGTGACCAGGTGCCTTAGGAGCGATCATAGTTACATCAACATTCTTAGGTGGAACGATTGTTCCGAAGTGGATATTGAAACCATGCGCAAACATTAACATATTGCCTTCTTCAAGGTTTGGCTCGATATCGTTCTTGTACATATCAGCCTGTAACTCATCATTAATAAGAATCATGATAATGTCTGCTTTCTTAGCAGCTTCTGCAGCTGTATATACTTCAAATCCCTGTGCTTCAGCCTTTGCCCAAGACTTACTTCCTTCATAAAGACCGATAATTACGTTACAGCCTGATTCCTTTAAGTTAAGGGCATGTGCATGTCCCTGTGAACCATAACCGATAATAGCGATTGTCTGTCCGTCCAGTAATGATAAATTACAGTCTTCCTGATAATAAATTTTTGCTTCTGCCATTATTTTGTCCTCCTGATATAAATGACTTCTTTATAATAATTAACTGCATAACTGCAATCAATCTATCAATAGTTAAACAAGGTGCGCATGATTAATCCTGACGCTGACCTCTCACCAGTCCTGTCAGGCCGGTACGAACCAGTTCAATGATCTCAAATCCATCTAACAGTCCGAGAAATGCTTCACACTTCGAGGTTGCGCCTGTTAGCTCAATGATCATGGAACCTTTTGAAACATCAACGATGTTTGCTCGGAATATATTTGCAATGGACATGATATCCTGACGGGTATCCTTATCACTTCTCACCTTTACGAGTACAAGCTCTCTGCATACTGATTTGCCCGGCTCCAGTTCAACGATCTCTACGACGTCCTCGAGCTTATTCAACTGTTTCTTGATCTGGCTCAGACTTGCATTATCTCCGCTTACTGCTACAGTCATTCTGGAATATGCAGGATTCTCCGTAACACCTACCGTAACGCTGTCGATATTATAACCTCTGCGGCTGAATAAACCTGAAACTCTGCTCAGTACACCTGATGTATTATCTACAAGAAGTGACAAAACTATATTATCCATCAATAAGTACCACCTTTCAAACCTATGAAACGGCTGTATAATCAATACAGCACAAATCCTTGTTTTATTATAGTTATCTTGTCAATTATTGTCAACGAAGAATTACTCAATATCAAGCAATCTTTTTACAACCTGAACACATTCTGCCGCATCCTCTGAATAACCGTCTGCATGGATCTCCTCGGCAAAGCTCTCCGTGATAACGGCTCCGCCGATAACGACCTTAATATCCAGATTTTTTTCTTTTACCAGTTCCACGACATCCACCATTTTCATCATGGTTGTTGTCATCAGTGCCGAAAGTCCGATGACCTTGGCATCATTTTCTATGGCTGCATCTACGATCACATCCGCAGGTACATCCTTTCCAAGATCGATAACCGGGAATCCGTAGTTTCGTAGCATCAAGACAACCAGATTCTTTCCAATATCATGGATATCTCCCTCTACGGTAGCAACCACGATCGCAGGCATTGCCTTTCCATCATCCTCTCGTACGATAAGTGGTGTGATCTGATTGATCGCAAGCTCCATCGTCTCTGCGCTTGCGATTAACTGTGGCAGAAAGTATTTTTTCTGTTCAAATAATTTTCCAACACGGTTAATTGCCGGAATCAGCTCATCATCAATAATCTTCTGCGGATCTATCCCCTGTTCCAGTTCTTTTTTGACATCTTCTGAAATATTTCTTTTATTTCCTTTTACAACATCTGTGTAGATAACACTTTTTTCTTTTTCATCCTCCTGACTGCCTCCATTCTGTACAGGTGCAGCCGTTGTGATCCCGAGAGGTTTTACATTCTGGATATACCGGATATCTCCTTCGTCTTTGTTAAGAAGCATATCCGATGCATATGCCATATTCATAAGCATAGTCTGTGACGGATTTGCAATTGCCATCGTAAGACCATTCTGGATCGCCATCGTAAGAAAAGCTGCATTTACAAACATACGCTCCGGCAATCCAAATGAGATATTCGAAAGTCCGCATATCGTAGCAAGCCCCATATCATGACAATAACGGATTGTTTTCAGGCAGTTGACAGCAGCAGCTTTCTCTGCTCCGACTGTTGCAACCAGACCATCGACCACAACATCCTCTTTCTGAAAGCCCATCTTATAAGCAGCATCCAGAACTGTATGTATAATGTTTTCTTTTTCATCACTGTCTTTCGGAAGTCCCTCATCAGAAAGCGGAAGCAGAATGAACATCGCACCATATTTACTGACCAACGGAAGGATCTCCTGCATTTTTACCTTTTCCAGAGATACAGAATTCACAAGTGCACGTCCCGGATAGATACGAAGTGCCGCTTCGATAACAGCAGGGTTACTGGAATCAATACATAACGGAAGATTCACTGCCTGTGACACCTCATATACAACCCTTACCATCATTTCTTTCTCATCAATACCATTCATGCCGACATTGATATCAAGGATTGATGCACCCTTTTCCATCTGTTCTTCCGCCATCGTCATAACAGTATCGAGAACTCCCTCCCGAAGCTCTGCCTGCAGTTTCTTCTTACCGGTTGGATTGATACGTTCTCCGACCACCATAAAAGGACCATCCAGACTGATCTGTCTTGTCATGCGTTCTGATGATAGCAAACGTTCTTTCTTGTCTGATATCTCAGGAATATCCATTGTCTTTGCCATATCAGAAAGTGCTTTGATATGGGCAGGAGTTGTTCCGCAGCAGCCGCCGACCATACCGGCTCCCGCTTCTATGATCATCTTCATATCTTCTGCAAAGGTTTCCGGTGTCATGGCATATACACTTTTACCATCCACAAGTTCAGGCATACCGGCATTCGGCTTCGCAAATACGGGAACAAATGCTACCTCTTTCATGGCAGCCACAAGCTCTGTCATCTTGTCCGGTCCTGTGGAACAGTTTACACCTATCGCGTCCACGCCAAGATTCTGTAATACATTGACCGCGGTTACCGGATCCGTTCCATATAAGGTTCTTCCGTCCTCGTTAAATGTAAGGCTCGCCATGACAGGGAGATCACAGATCTCATTTGCAGCGATCACAGCAGCTCTGGTTTCGGCAAGGCTCATCATAGTTTCTACAACCAGAAGATCACAGCCCGCCTCAACAAGAACTTTGATCTGTTCTTTATAGATATCAACCAACTCTTCAAACTGAAGTTTTCCCATCGGATATAGCATCTCACCTGTCATGGTAAGATCGCCTGCGACATAACCATGCCCGCACTCAGCAACAGCCTGCTTTGACAGAGCTACCAGATCCATATTCATCTGATAGAGATTATTCTCCAGTCCATATTCACGAAGCTTTAAACGATTACAGGTAAATGTCGGAGCATATAAGATATCTGTGCCTGCATTCAGATACGACGTCTGAAGTTCCAGCATAACTTCTTTGTGCTCCAGTATGTATTTTTCCGGACATACACCAAGCGGCATGCCTGCATTCATCAGATTTGTTCCGGTTGCTCCATCTAAGATCAGTATTTTCTCATCGAACAGTTGTCTAAATTCGTGTTTATTCATTCGTTATCACACCTTCGTCGTCTATTTTGTTATCTCCGTCTGCCGCTGTCGTTGCAAGCATATCACATCGTTCATTCATCGGATGTCCTGCATGTCCCTTTACCCAGTGAAAGGTTACTGTATGCGGTTCTTTTGCTTTTAACAGTCGTTCCCACAGATCCCGGTTCTTTACCGGTTCATTCTTGCCACGTTTCCAGCCCTTCTTGATCCAGCCCCATATCCAGCCTTCATTAAATGCCTTTACAAGATACTGGGAATCTGAATATAATTCCACATTACAGGGTTTTATCAATGCTTCTAAACCAACAATAGCTGCCATAAGCTCCATGCGGTTATTTGTAGTCTTATTATAGCCCTGTGAAAATTCCCGTTCATGGAGCGTTCCTTTTCCATCAATAAACTGGATAACCGTACCATATCCGCCCGGTCCGTCCGGATTACCTCTCGCTGCACCATCTGTATATATCTTTACATCCATTCTTTTCGCACCTCATATCCATTCTAATTAATCCATATCCGCTTATAAATGACTGATTATCACTTTTCATCAAATGATCGGAATATTTTATTCTGTGCCATCACTATAACTTTCGATCAATTCTGTAAGGAGTCTGCTCATTTTATCAGACATCTCCTTACTGCGATCCAGAATATCCTCATGCTTTAATTCAGCACCAAGTCCTGCCGCTTTATTTGAAATTGCCGAAAAACCGGATACACGGATTCCCATATGGCAGGCCGCGATTGCCTCACATGCTGTACTCATGCCGACCGCATCTGCGCCGAGCAACTGAAACATCCTTATCTCAGCCGGTGTTTCATATTGCGGACCGGTCGCCTGAATGTAGGTTCCTTCCACAACATGAAGTCCAATCTGCTCAAATACTTTCCTGCTTATCTGTATTTTTTCTTTATCATATATATGGCTCATATCCGGGAATCTGACGCCAAACTCATCTATATTTCTTCCAATCAACGGAGATGGAACAAAGCTTGATATCTGATCCGAAATGATCATGATATCTCCCGGTGCCAGCTCTTCACTGATTCCTCCCGCCGCATTGGTAAGGATCAGCCACCGTATTCCTAGAAGCCCCATCAGCCGGATCGGCTTCACGACATCCTGCATGGAATATCCCTCATAGTAATGAACTCTTCCCTGCATGACAACAATCGGCTTTCCACAGGAATAACCAAATATAAACCGTCCCTTATGACCGGCAACCGTCGAAACAGGAAAACCCGGAATCTCTTTATAATAAACATACACAGGATCATCCATGGTAAATGCATCGCCCAGTCCGCTTCCAAGTACAATCCCTATCTCCGGCTTCATCTTTATTTTGTCAGTGATATAACGAACAGCCTCATCATACATAAATAACATCTCCTTATCCCGGTGCTGCAGCTCACCTGTACCCAGTCTCTGAAATACATAATTCTGAGTTTTCCCATATATCCATATGGTAAAAAAGCTGACACCCATCTGAATGTCAGCTTATTTTCATAAAACGGAGATAGAGAGATTTGAACTCTCGCGCCGGTTGCCCGACCTACCGCTTTTCGAGAGCGGACCCTTCAGCCACTTGGGTATATCTCCTTTTTCCTATGACTTTGCTATAATACCATTAATACACAAAATATACAACTATTTTTTATGATACTTTCTGATGCCTTTTCACCGGGCATGGTCATACAATGGTAACACTTAAAACTAATAGTAGCAGATTACAGGCATCCCGGCATAGATATTCTCATAAATAACCGCGGCTTTCTGATATGGCAGATTAACGCAGCCATGCGAACCGCTGGAATAATAAATGTCTCCGCCGAACTTATCACGCCATGTCGCATCATGAAGCCCGATTCCACGATTAAAAGGCATCCAGAAATTGACCTTTGTCTCATAATCCTCTCCTCTTAAAACAGAAGGTGATTCTTTATATGTGATCGAATATAACCCATCCGGTGTACCATGTCCTTTCTTTACACAACCTGTTACACAGGGAGAATCTTCAACCAATTTTCCATCTATGATCAAATATACATGCTGGTTCGACAGATCGACCTCTACATAAGAATAACCGATATCCCCGTATTTGTTATATGCTGCTCCCGTCTGGGAAAACTCCGGTGTACGCTCCTGTGATTTCCCACTTGCAAGTGCTTCCCGCAAGCCCTTTGTCTCCGCTTCTACATCAATTGCCCATCCATAACGATTGCCTGTTTCTTCTACATATCTTCCTGTATAAGTCTGAAAGGTTCTCGTTGTTCCGACTGTATCATATGTCTCTGCAAGCTGTCTCACATATGCCTGAACCGATTTCTTTTTGAACTTCCATTTTCCGTTATCATAATAGAGCCAGCTGCCAAATGTTGATGCATCAAGCGTCCATGATACACGATCAATGCTGTAGTCGATCTGAACCGTAAGATATGTTTCCAGTGCTTTTTTCCGGTCTGCAATCTCCTTACTGTCTGCCGTGATCTCTGCATTCTCGTAACACGCTTCTTTATCAAGGTCTGTAGTAGCTTTCACCTGTTCAAGCGCCGTTTCTATCACTTCATGAACCTTATCTGTATCCAGATAACTGCCTTCTGTCTCTGGTATGATAACCGCCTCGCTCTTATCAACTGCTACATAGGCATTCTTTGGTTTTTCCATATTCTTTTCCTGCATACAGTCCTGATCTTTTAAAAATTGATACAGTTTTTCCTTATCATAGGTTACCTCATAACTGGTTTTATAATCTTTCCGCTTATTATTCAGATATAAAAACCACAGAAAGCCATTTTGCTTCTTCTTAATGCTTTTCTCATTGGAAACTGCCTGTATCGTCATATCGATATCTTCCGGACGGATCACAAATGATGCATGTTCTCTGCCGTTTACGCTTAAAGTATATCCACTCATATATGTATCGATCGTGTTTTTTACGGATTTTACTGTATGATAGGATACATTCTGTCCGTCAATATATGTATTCTTGTTAAAATGGAAGCTAAACCAGATCGACAATGTAAGATAACAAAGTAAAATAACTCCGCCCACAGAAATTGATATAATCGCAGCGATCTTTTTTCCTTTTTTTCGTTTATCGATCTGTTCATAGACACTCTTATCGACAAAGACATCCGATGGTATAGCAGCAGCCGTGGCAGCAACCTCCGGCTGGTCTTTTGTTTCTATTTCTTCAGCCTCCGCCTGGTCTGTCTCTTGGTCTGCTTCAGTTTCAATCTCCATCTGCCCAGCCTCTTTGCCTGCCTCATTCTCTTCTTTGTCTGCGCTGTTTTCTGTTTGCTCTTCTTTAGTCTCTATTTGTGTTGCCTCTTTATCCGCTTCGCATTCTGTTTGTTCTGCATCTTTGACGGCTTTGCTCTCTATCTGCTCTACTTCTTTGTTTTCCTCACTCATAATCTTCCCCTGTTATTCTCCTTCCAAATGGATCACGCATATCTCCGGTTTATTATTGACCCGAAACTTTAAAGTATGACCACCAAGTCCACCTGTTAAGATCATTTTTTTATTGCGATATTCATACATACCCCGGTAATATTTCGGAAACAGCCGTACCATCGGTGATATCACTCCCCCAAAAAACGGAAGTATGATCATGCCCCCGTGTACATGACCGGATAACACCAGATCTGCTCCCCATTCCGCATAAACCGAAAAATAATCCGGGTTATGCGCAAGTAATATCGTATATGCATCCTGATGTCTCGTCGGAAGAAGCTCCACCAGATAGTCCGTCTCCATCTTCAGAAGCCGGAATCTTCTGTAATAAGCCGCATCCATGTCAAGCCCCACCACCCGGATATTTTCAGATGTCAGAATCATTTCCTCATTTATAAGCCATTGAACATAATCCTTTGTCTGTTCATATAGATTTTCCCAGATATCTCCATACTGCTCTGTATATAAACTGGTTCGCATCTCATGATTTCCCTTTGAAATATAAACAGGGAATTCACTTCCAAGCTTTTGCAGAAGGTCTATCGCAACACCCGAACCGACATCTTTCTTTCCGACTATAACATCTCCTGCGATCAAAACTGCATCAGGAGCAATCTTTTTTATCTCTTTTATGAGCTCCTCATTTTTATCTCCGAATTCCGCATTATGAAGATCTGCGATCATCGCAAATGTAGCAGACTTTTTGATTCTTTTATCCGTGATCGTATAATGAGATACCGAAAGCATGTGATTCTCCCGTCTGCTTTCAATCAGAACTGCGAACAGACAGATAAGCGCAAATATACAGATGATACTGATAATATTGAATAACATTTCCTCTTCCTCTAGGAACGAAAGGCAAGATATAATACTTTTTTAAAACTATAGCCAAACGTCATTTTCTTTATATTTTCTGCAGCAACAATCTCAACTGAACCAAGTACACGGCCATTGATCGAATATTCCATTTTTCCAATCACGTCTCCTTTGTTGATCGGTGCTGTAAGCGTCTCTTCCTGAATCGGTGTCTTCTTCACATCATCTGCCTTTTCTCCGCGAAGCAGAACGGATGAGAAGTCCGATGCACTTTCAATCGCCAGTTCGTCACTGATACCATTTTCTATAGAAACGCTGCGGGTGTCAAGTACATTTTCATCTTTATACAGATTGCAGTTTGCATATCCATAATCGAATAGCTTGCAGACCTCTTTATTTCTGATATCCTTTGTTTCAGCTCCCATGATAACTGCGATCAATGTAATGCCGTTTCTGTTCGCCGTCGCCGACATACAGTATTTGGCTGTCGCCGTATATCCAGTTTTAAGCCCGGTCGCCCCAGTGTATATATTAAGGAATTTATTTGTATTAGCAAGGTCAAATCTTGACTCGCCCCTTGCGGTTTTATGTATGATCGAATCCATCCAGATACCGGAATATTTCAGGATCTCAGGATGTTCATCAATTAACTGTCTGGACATAATTGCAATGTCTCTTGCCGATGTCTCATGTCCATCTGCATCCAGTCCACAGGCATTGACAAAATGTGTATGCTCCATTCCAAGTTCCTTTGCCCTGTCATTCATTCTCTGAACAAAGGCTTCCTCGCTTCCTGCCGTGAATTCTGCCATAGCAACTGCCGCATCGTTTCCTGATGCAATAATGATACATTTTATCATATCTTCAACCGTCTGCTGTTCACCGGTTTCAAAGAAACATTGTGAACCACCCATAGAAGCTGCATGTTCACTCACAGTTACAATATCAGACATCTGATAATCGCCTGCCTTCATTGCCTCAAAAACCAGAAGCAGCGTCATTACCTTTGTGACGGATGCAGGTTTCCTTGCCTCGTCTGCATTTTTCTCATATAATACCGTTCCTGTTGTTGCTTCCATAAGGATACAGAATGGTGATTCCAATTGAAGTCCGGACTGATCTGTCGCTATTTCATCTGTTGCTGTTCTATCTGTTACAGTTCCATTTGTTACGGCTTCATCTGTAAGCGGTTCTTCCTGTACGTTTTCCTCAGTTACCACCTCTGGCTCAGCAACACTATATATTACCGATCGGTCGGTATGTCCGACTACAAGTGCTATTCCAAGAACCATACCTATAAATGCTCTGCCTACCCTCTTTCCCATTTTAACCCGTTTCAATAACATCCCTCTAATCTGTTCATTTATACAATTTATGCTTAAAAAAATGAATAAAGAATGTTTGTGTTGATATTTTTCTTTCATAATTAATTATATTCTGCTATAATACTACAGAATTATGCGCAATATGCGGTAATTTAATAAATAATGACACTTTCGTCATTTATTAACTGGACAAATTATAACAGGAGGAAAATCAATGAGTATGAAATTGGTTAAACGAGTACCAACCGGTGAAGAGATCAAAGAATTATATCCTCTCTCACAGGAACTCAAAGACATTAAAGCAAAACGAGACGAAGAGATCAGAAAAATTTTTACCGGAGAAGACAAGCGATTTATATTTATAATTGGTCCATGTTCCGCTGATAACGAAGATGCTGTATGCGACTATCAGAACAGACTGGCAAAGGTTGCAGAACAGGTCAAAGATAAAATTCTTGTAATTCCACGTATATATACGAACAAACCAAGAACAACGGGTGATGGATACAAAGGGATGTTACATCAGCCGGATCCGAATAAGGCGTCTGATATGTTAGAAGGTTTATATGCGATTCGTAAAATGCATATCCGCGCGATCAAAGAAACCGGACTCACAGCAGCAGACGAAATGCTCTATTCCGAGAACTGGCAATATGTTGACGACATCTTATCCTATGTAGCGATCGGTGCACGTTCCGTTGAGGATCAGCAGCACAGATTAACGGCAAGTGGAATGGACATTCCGGTTGGCATGAAGAATCCAACCAGTGGTGATTATACTGTTATGATGAATTCTTGTCTTGCCGGACAGCATCCGCATACTTTCTTATATTCCGGATGGGAAGCCCACACAGACGGAAACCCACTGACCCATTGTATCTTAAGAGGTGCATTAAACAAACACGGTCGTTCCATCTCAAACTACCACTACGAAGATCTGCGTCTTTTATATGAATCATACCAGAAGTTCAATCTGGTAAATCATTCATGTATCGTTGATGCAAATCATAACAATTCAGGCAAAAAATTCGATGAGCAGCCAAGAATCGTAAAAGAGGTTATCCACAGCCGCAATTATGATCCTGATATCAAAGAACTTGTAAAAGGTGTTATGGTTGAAAGTTATATCGAAGATGGTAATCAGCCGGTTGGCGGAGGATGCTATGGCAAATCCATCACAGACCCTTGTCTCGGATGGGAAAAGACAGAACGTCTCTTAAAAGAAGTTGCAGATCTGTTATAAAAAACGATAAAAGAATATGAAATTTCTTTTTAATAACAATTATATGTATGGTAAAAAGGAACCTGCCAAATAACAACTGGCAGGTTCCTTTTTTAATCCTTTATGATGCGTGATAGAAAATTTCTACCTAACGACACATCTCCGGTAATATTCAATTTTCCGGTTGCATATGCATAAATCGGATCCATCACTCCATTTATTACTTTCTCCAGGCAGGATACTGTAACGATAAACTGAACATTTCGTTGCTTATATTCCCCCAAAGAGACCTCAAATGTATCATCTTTCAAATGAATGTAAAAATGCCCGCTATCACGTCCAATAACATCAAACTGGAAATACGTATCATCCTGTAATCCATCTATATTCTTATGCAAGGATAATTCATTAAAATAATCAAGACATTCCCTGTATGTCATATAAACAAACCCGCTTTATAAGAACTCGAAATCGTCTTCCTCGTCGCCATCACCGATCAGAACCTGATTACGCTTAACGCCTTCTTCGATTTCTCCTACAATTACTTCATCTTCTTCATCCTCTGTTACAGCACTCTTACCTGCAAATGCCTGTGGTTTGCTTTCCTCTTTCGGTTCTTCCTTTGGCTTCATCTTTAACTTCTGAGGTTCATTTGTTGTCTGAGACTTCATCTTCAGCTTAGTAATAGGATCAGCTTCTAATGCATCCTCATTAATGGATGAAGCAGTACCTGCTGTTGCTGTTGCAACACCACCATTTGCCTTAATTTCTTCCATCTCTGCTTTTAACTTTGCAAGCTCTGCCTTTGCATTTGAAAGAACTTCATTTGCACGCTTCTTTGCATCGTTAATGATTCTGTTGGCTTCATTGTTTGCTGCATTCTGTTCCTTTTTGGAACCCGGAGCAGCCTGCTCCAACTGTTTCTCTAATTCATAGATCTTTACGCTATTCTCTCTGAGAGAATTCTGAGCCAGTTCATTTTCTGCTGCAGCTGCATCATATTTTGCCTGTAATGAAGCAAACTCATCCGATACTTCTCTCATAAATGAATTTACTTCATCTTTATTATAACCAAAAAGTCCCTTTTTAAAGGTCTTTTCTTCAATGCTTTCCTTTGTTAACATTATAGTGCTTCTCCTTTTCGTGTTTTTTTAACATAACCTAAACTTAATTATATTAATTCTTTGTATGTTTTTCAAGAAATAATCGTATGTTTTTAAAAAAATTTACAATTTTTCATGAAAGATATTCAAGTCTAAGCTATTTTCATGTATTCTTTTACATTTCTTGACTATCAAGCAGAATTGTAAACGGTCCGTCATTAGACAGATCCACTCTCATATCCGCACCGAAAACGCCGCTTTCCGTAACAGTATTCTTCTCTCTACAGGCAGACAGGATATATTCATATAACTTATTTGCCTTATCGGGGTTACCCGCCTTTGTAAAAGAAGGACGATTTCCTTTCCTGCAGTCTGCACATAAAGTAAACTGTGATACGATCAGAAGCTCACCTTTTACATCTGTAAGAGAAAGATTTGTCTTGCCATTTTCGTCTGCAAATATACGAAGCCCCAGCAGTTTACGGATCAATTTATCTGCAACTTCTTCTGTATCTTCTTCGAATACACCTACAAATACCAGCAGACCTTTTCCGATCTTTCCGACCTCTTTATCATCTACTGTTACACTTGCATGATTCACTCTTTGAATCAGAAATCTCATAATCTTTTTCCCCTTTAACGTTCTGACATACTGATTGCTTCTACAGCAACACTTCCCCCTCGAACGACCTCGATTCGGTTCGGAAAACTCTGTTTGAATAATTTGATCGCATCATTATTCTGATTCTCTGTCTGTAAACACTCTACCAGAATATTCTTTTTATCGTAGTCGGTAATTCTAAAATTAAATGCATTTGCAATGCGGAATACCTCATCCTTATCATCCGTATTACATTCCTTGACCTTAATAAACAAAATCTCTTTATTATGAATCGGAATATCTGTATAATCAACCACCTTGATTACTTCCACACTACGGTTTAACTGCTTCTTTACCTGCTCAAAAATACGATCATCGCTTGTAAAACTGATTGTCATTCTGGATATAGTCGTATCCTCTGTCTCACCAACTGTCAGGCTGTTCAGATTATACGATTTGCCTGAAAAAAGGCCGGAAATCCTTGCAAGTACACCTATTTCGTTTTCAACATATAAACATATCCATCTTTTCTTTTCACTCATATGTCCATCCTCCTTAACAATCCATGATCATATCATTTAATGACTTGCCGCCCGGAACCATCGGGAATACATTTGCAGTCGGATCAATATAGAACTCTATAACTGTAGGTCCCTTTGTATTTGCCTTTGCCTGCTCAAATGCTGCCTTGATCTCTTCTTCCTTTGTAACACGGATTCCAAGTGCCTCATAGCTTTCCGCCAGTTTTACAAAATCCGGTGTATATTTCGGACAGCATTTGTCCGGATTCTGACAGTCATGATTACAGCTCTTTCTGTATCGCAGACATGTACTGCTGTAACGCTTGTTGAAGAACAACTCCTGCCACTGACGTACATTTCCAAGATAACCGTTATTTAAGATACAGATTGTGATCGGAAGCTCCTGTGCAACCGCAGTCGCCATCTCCTGAATATTCATCTGCACACCACCGTCACCGGAAATACAGATAACATTTTTATCCGGATTACCAATCTTGGCACCGATGGCAGCAGGAAGTCCATATCCCATCGTACCAAGGCCACCGGAGGTTAAGAGCTGGTTCTCTCCGCCAAGTGCGATATACTGTGTTGTCCATAACTGATTCTGCCCTACATCGGTTGTAATGATGAGATTGTCATACATCTCATTAATGGTCTTAATGATCTTCTCCGGTGTAACACCTTTATAAGAATTCATGTTGATCGGATACTGTCTCTTCACCTCCATGATCTCATCTACCCAATCGCTTATATCTAATTTCTTTGCATATTTTAACATCTTTGTAATCGCAAGCTTTGCATCTGCTACGATCGGGATGTCTACCTCGATATTTCTGGAGATTGATGCTGCGTCGATATCGATATGTATGATCTTTGCATTCTTTGCAAATGTGTCGATCGTACCGGTGATACGGTCATTGAATCTGGTTCCGATTGAGAACAAGACATCACATTCCATGATTGCTTTATTGGATGCAAGATTTCCATGCATTCCGATATTACCAACATATAAAGGATGGTCCGTCGGAATTGCTCCCTTACCCATGATCGTAGTAACAACAGGGATTCCTGTCAATTCACATAATTCCTGCATTTCTTTTCTTGCATGCGCGATATTTACACCACCGCCGATCAAAAATACCGGTTTTTTGGCACGATTTAATTCTGCCAGAGCCTTCTTAAGCTGACCGGAATGTACGCCTTCAGACGGCTTATATCCTCTGATATTTACCTCATCCGGATATTCATCCGACCCCATTGCCAACTGGATATCCTTCGGTATATCAACCAGTACCGGACCCGGCTTACCTGTTCTTGCGATATAGAATGCATTCTTGATAATCCTTGCCAGATCTTCTCTCTTTCTGACTGTTACCGCATACTTACAAATACTTCTCGTGATACCTACGATGTCAACCTCCTGAAAGGCATCGTTACCGATCAGATTCATCGGTACCTGTCCGGTAAAACATACAAGTGGAACACTGTCATAGTTTGCTGTTGCAATTCCTGTAACCAGATTGGTTGCACCGGGACCGCTGGTAACCAAGCATACACCAACCTTCCCTGTTGATCTTGCATATCCATCTGCCGCATGAACAAGTGCCTGTTCATGTCTTGGAAGGATCATATCGATTCCTTCCGCATCATATAATGCGTCAAATAAGTCGATCGCTGTTCCACCCGGATAGGCAAACAGTGTATCAACATGTTCTTCCTGTAATGCTTTTACAAACATCTGTGCTCCATTAATCTCCATAACCTATATCCTCCTTTAATTTCATTCATATAAATTTCCTAAAAGAGCTTTTTCACATCCATTAAAAAAGCCCTAAGCCGTATATCAGCTTAGGGCGAATAATCATATCCGTGGTACCACCTAAATTCAGGTTCTTCCTGCTCTTATCCGATACTTGCAAGTTTTACCTGTGTCATATCGTTTTCCTGTAACGGGGAAATCCGTTGAATCCTACTTAGCACTTCATAAGAAATTATGCTTTTCAGTCCACTGCTCGAAGGCTACTTCCATACATCCTAGCTGAAGATTCTCACCACCATCTTCTCTCTGGGAGCCGGTCCTGTATGTACTCCTCCTTGTCATTGCATTTGACATATAAACTGTTGTTACTTTAGCATAAATGAGGAAAAAAGTCAACGTGTTATTTAGGAATAATAACCAAATACTTCTCATACAATTATACGAAAAATATGAAGTGAGTTAGCTATGTGTTCTATCTCTGGATTCTATAATGTACATGGCAGATATACCGAAGCAGAAAATCATTTTCAAAATATTCTATCTGACATGAACATAAAACAAAAACACCGCGGGCCGGATGATGACGGTATCCTTCTGACGGATACCTGCGGTCTGTCGCATACCAGATTATCCATCCGTGATATCAAGGCCGGAATCCAACCAATGACCCGTACGGTCGCAGGCAGAAGCTTTACGATTGTATTTAATGGTGAGATCTATAATACAGATAAATTAAAGCAGCCTCTTATCTCACATGGATACAGTTTTACCACAACATCGGACACCGAAGTCCTGCTGCTCTCCTACATATACTACGGACCTGATTTTGTAGAAAAGGTAAATGGTATTTTTGCATTTGCGATCTATGACCATATGGAGCAGTCCATCTTCCTTTACCGTGATCCGTTCGGGGTAAAACCACTTTACTATACTTTTCTGTCTGACGAAACGCTGGTATTTGCCTCAGAGCGAAAGGCACTGTTCTGTTATCCCGGCACATTTCCTAGACTGGATAAAAAAGGCTTATGTGAAATCTTCGCCATTGGGCCGTCCAAAACTCCGGGCTGTGGCGTATTTAAAGGAATAAATGAAATCAAGCCAGGATATTATCTGCGGTACGATCGTTTCGGTCAATCCACGATCTGCTATTTCCGAATAAAGAGCATGCCTCATACCGACGATTACAAAACAACGATCGAGAAGACTGCCGATCTTCTTAAAAATGCGATCAAACGACAGATTGTATCCGATGTTCCAATCTGTACCTTCCTGTCAGGAGGTATCGATTCCTCGATCGTAAGTGCTGTCTGTGCAAATGAATTAAAAGAACGCGGACAGGTGCTTGATACCTATTCCTTTGACTTTACAGATAATGCGCGTTATTTCAAATCAAATGCCTTTCAGCCGGAACAGGATCGTCCTTATGTCGATCAGATGGTATCCTATCTCGGAACCTCCCATCACTACTTAACCTGTAATATGGAGGAACTTGCCGATCTTCTCTATGACTCGGTTCTGTCGAGGGATCAACCAACCATGGCAGATGTCGACTCTTCGTTATTGTATTTCTGTAAACGGGTGTCCGAACACAATAAGGTTGTTTTGACCGGCGAATGTGCAGACGAGATATTCGGTGGTTATCCATGGTTCTACCGGGAAGATCTGCTTGCATCCGATACATTTCCATGGATGATCGATCTCACACCGAGAAAGCAGCTGTTAGATCCGGAGTTTGCAGATGCCTTACAGATGGATGACTATGTGAAAAATCTTTACCACCAGATCATCTCGGAGATTCCGGTTCTGCCGGAAGAATCAGATATCGAGAAATCCCGCCGCCGGATTGGCTATATGAACATCCGGATGTTTATGCAGACCCTGCTTGACCGTATGGATCGTACCAGTATGTATAATGGTCTGGAAGCCAGAGTACCATTTGCGGATATTCATCTTCTGCAATATGTCTTCAATGTTCCGTGGAAATACAAATACAGAAATCAGACCGAAAAAAGTCTGCTCCGCCATGCTGCCGTGAATCTCGTGCCAAATGAGATCCTGTTCCGGAAGAAAAGCCCGTATCCAAAGACATATAACCCGCTTTATGAAACGATCCTTGCCGACCGCTTAAGAGAAGTGATCGATGATCCTACAAGCCCTGTCAACCGATTTCTGGAAAAAAAAGCAGTTCTGCAGTTTCTGGAATCACCGAAAGATTACGGAAAGCCTTGGTATGGTCAGTTGATGGCAGGTCCACAGATGATGGCGTACTTATTACAGATCAACTACTGGCTGAAAGAATACCAGATCTCCATCGAATTCTGATCATAACACCCACCAGCCGGTGGGTGTTTATATCTTATATACCAGAACTCCAAAATGCCCGATACTCTATCGCCCCTTTTCCAGCAGATTATTTATCTTATAAAAACAAACCTCCTATAAAGTAAATAAAGAGCATGTAACCTATAATTCAGTATGATGCCCTACATAAATTACTAACATTTGCGTAATTTCGTTATGAGACTTGCACCAGCTGTCAGCACCAAGCCCATGTTTGAACCCGTTAGGGTGAGTTTGGGCGACTGCTGACAAATACGCGTGCGAGTCGAATAGAAATGAAGCAAGTCATGTAATTATATAGGGCATCAAATGAAATTAAGGTTACAGGCTCTCATTCTTTTTATTTGTCACATAACACCGGCTGAATCTGCTTCCCCTTTAAAGCCTCCTCTATCGTATCCGGTATCATAGACAGTTTTCCGATCAGGGAATTCGGTTTCTTTACAGGATCATCCTGATAAAAAGGAACAAAATAAATATTTTTCATATTCATAAGCATTCCGATATTCTTAAAATTCATTCCCATCGCATCATTTGTCGATATGCTGATGATCAGTGGTTTATTATTCCTGATATGTGCCTTTGCTGCCATCAGCACAGGAGAATCCGTTATACCGTTACACAGCTTTGCGAGTGTATTTCCGGTACATGGGGCGATCACCAATACATCCAGATATGCCTTAGGACCGATCGGTTCTGCCTCCTGAATCGTAAATATTCCCTTCTTCCCTGTAATCCTCTGAATGTCTTTTACAAATTCATCACTTTTACCAAATCTGGTGTCGTATGTCGCCGAACGATCAGAAAAGATCGGATACACCGATATTCCCATTTTCGTCATTTCCTCTATCTCTATCTTTACTTTATCAAAAGTACAAAAAGAACCGGTTATTGCAACGCCGCAATTGCACCCTGATAAACTCATATCTATAATCCTTTCCATGCTATATGAACTCCATAAAATCAATATTCCGGCAGGTAGTCAGGTTTTTATTTAATTAACTCATAAAACAATTACCTTTGCAGAGAAATTTTATGTTTATTATAGATTATGCAGAACATCATGACATGTGACTCAAAAAAGCAGATACTCCAAAACCGCCTCTCCAAGGATCTCGCCCGAAGTCTTCGGTGAATAGCGTCCCGGAATACCCAGACTGTGTCGGTATCTTATCCCTCTTTCATCCAGATAGGAAAAATCTGTTCCACCGGGCATCGATGCGATATCAAGGATCACTATATTTTGTCGGAACTTTGATAATATATCTCGATTTAATACAGGCGCAGGTATGGTATTATAACAAAAATCAAACTGATCAAGCTTATTGTCTGAGCCAAGCTGATTTAATAGAATCGTATGGCAGTCTCCCATTGCCGCCTTAAAACATGCTTCCACACTTCTGGTTGTAACCGTTACCTCAGCGCCCATACGAAGGAGCTTCTGTGCAAGCACACGGCCACATCTTCCATATCCGGTGACAAGACATTTGCTGTTCTCAATATTAATATCACTCATCATAAAGCTTTCAGCTATAGCCCCCTCCGCCGTAGCAACTGCGTTCTTTAACGCCACACAATCATCCTTCATATAATCATAATATGGTACACCGGCTGCTGTACAGGCATCTGTCAGCCCGGATGGGAGCACTCCCCCGCATACAAAATCAAAAGCTGTAAGACTCCCTGCAATATTTTCTATCGCAAGCTCTGTACATCCATTGATATGGATTCCGTCTTTTGCAACCGGAACAGGTAATAACAATACCCTTTCTTCAACAGTACTGTCATTTCTGAAAGTTTCAGAAAGCATTGGCCAGCTGCTGTATTCATCCTCACAGTCTGGCACTTTATATGTTGTAACATATACTCCCTGTTCTTTTAAATATGCTGCCAGATAATGACAACGCATATCTCCGCCTATCATTACAAACTGTCTCAAATTATATCCTCCTTATAGACTTTCTTACATCTGTCATCTATTATAGATCATACTCTTTCCGATTACTGAATTATTACAGTCTAATCAGAAGAAATTCCTGTCTATGTAGTCTTTTACATATTCCTTCATGAAATCATACAAAGATTCACTTTGAACATTTTCTGTTATTGTCACCGAATAGATTGCAAATGCTTTCCCACCAATTAACAACACCACAGAACCTGCCTGCATTCCTGCATATATCGGGCATTTCAGATACTCAGGCAGCAGATACTTAACCGAGATCTGTTCATCTGTCCGCAAAAGCAGAGTTTCCGAAAAATGACATTCCCAGCCAACTGTCTCTGTATCTTCTTTTATTGTTCCATAAACAGAATCCGAAAGAACCGGTATCTTATTCTTTTGAAGTATATCATCAGTAATTACATGCTCCTGATAATTTGCTAGTCCGTAATTCATTAATTTTTTTGTATCTGCCCATTTATAGGTCTTATTTCCCGGCCACCCACAGCCAAGAAGGGCAACGATCAGTATTTTTCCATCCCGCTCCAACGCTCCGACATAACAATATCCTGCAGATCCGGTAAATCCCGTTTTTCCGGTCAAAGCTCCATCCATCATATTCAGAAAAGCATTATGATTGGAACAGCTAAAGCTTCTCGTTCCCCCTACATTTGTAAAGGAATATGTAGCTGTTCTTGTTATAGCAAGAAACTGTTCCCGTTTCGGTGACTCTCTGATACAATACCGCATGATCCGGGCAAGATCCTCTGCGGTCGTTCCGTGAATCCCATATTCATCCTTTGCATCCAGCCCATTAGGCGTAATAAAATGTGTATTTGTACAGCCGACTTCTATTGCTTTTCGATTCATCAGATCGGCAAATGCTTCAACGCTTCCACCAATATATTCAGCTATTGCAACAGCACTGTCGTTATGACTTTCAAGCATCAGCGAATAAAGCAGATCTTTTAACCGGTATTCTTCACCCTCTCTGATATTCAACTGAACATCCGGCATCTTTGCCGCATAAGAGGATACTATAACGATATCATCGGGATCACCATATTCCAGCGCAAGGATACAGGTTAAAATCTTCGTTGTACTGGCATTTGCCCGAACCTCTTCACCAGCTTTATCATACAGTACCCTGCCATTTTTTCCATCCAACAGGATAGCTGATAAAGCATGAAGGTCATTGTCCGAGAGCTTCACTTCTGAAGCAGTCCGACCGGTATTATTATCCTGCCTGATGCCCTCCGTTCGATAATATGGTATCTGGCATACAGGCATATTTAACGCTTTTACAGGGATCACGGAACCAAGCAGCACGGCTGCTGTCAGAAACCATGCAAACAGAAAACCTGCCGGAATTTTTTGTTTCATTCTTCCCGCAGGTTTCTTTCTTTTTTTATGATATTTTTTATATATTTCAGTCATATCATCACCGGATATATTCTTTATTCATAAAATTATATTCCGTATCCGGCTGCTTTATGACTCATTATCCAAACCAAGTGTGATCTCGTTTGCCTCTTCCTGAGCTTCTTTCTTGAAATCCTCAATCTTATCCGGGCTGATCATCGGAAGTTCTTCCGTGGATGCAACACCAAAGCTTCGCAGAAACTCTTCTGTTGTTCCAAAAAGAATCGGTCGTCCCGGAGCATCCAACCGTCCAACCTCATCTACTAATCCATATTCCATAAGCTTATTGATCGCATGTGCACAGGAAACTCCTCGAATAGCCTCTATCTCCGGTCTGGTGATTGGCTGTTTATAAGCTACGATTGATAAGGTTTCAAGAAGTACATCTGTCAGATTCGGCTTCTTAGGTGTACAGACAACCTTTGTAAGTACATCGTAGTATTCATTTCTGGTACATAATTGATAAGCGTTTTCAAGTTCTACCATCTTGATGCCACGATCTGACTGATTGTAGATCGCAAGTACCTCTTCCATCTGTTTGGACAGCTTTTTTATTTCCATCTCAAGTGCCTTTGCCAATCTGTCAACCGACACAGATTCTCCGATGGAAAACAGTATAGCCTCAACCGCAGATACAAGATATTCTGTACTGTATTCTTTATAAGTAACCGGCTGTTTCTCTGTATTCTCCGGCGTCATATCTTGCTCACCTGCATCTGACAGATCTGCCTGAACTGTTCTGGATACATCTTCCTCATTACTCTTATCGCTGTCATATTCTTTTAAATTATATGCTGCTTCGTTCTCTTTTATCTTATCCATACCTGTTTTATCCTCGTCCTGTCTCATCCGTTTCATTATCAGCCTCTTAAATCGTGTCCGGCTTTTCCTCTGCGGAAGCAGACTCATTCGTATCTTCTTTATCTGCGCTGACAGTAAAACTGTTCAACTCATATGTTTCAATGTCATCCCGAGAATCAATGATGATCTCTCCAAAGATTTCTTCCTGCCGAATCTGGATCGCTCCGATTTTCATAAGCTCTAAGATTGCAAGAAACGTTACTATAATGTTCGACCTTGAAGCCTGCATCTCAAGCAGCGTCCGAAAGTTGATTCCGGCAAGTCCACGAACCTGTTCCCGAATCTCAGCCATCTTAGCTTCCAGAGAGATTTCTTCTCTTTCAATGTTCTTAAACTTACTACGGATCGGATCTACCTTTTCAACCTGTTTCCGCATCACAGACTTAAAAATCTCATTCAGCCTTTCCAGATTGATGTCATATTCAGAGATCAAAGCAACCGTATCTACTGCTGGCTTGAAATTCTTCACCTCAGCAGGAATGCTTTCTTTTTTATAGAATGCCTTTGCGCCATCAAGCTCCAGATCCTTCAGCTCACTTGCTGCATATTTGTACATCTTATATTCCAACAGCCTTCGAACAAGCTCGTCTCTTGGATCTTCTTCCTCTTCGTCATCTTCCGTCACTTTAGGAAGAAGCATTTTGGATTTAATACGAATCAGAGTTGCCGCCATTACGAGGAACTCACTCATAACATCCAGATCTTCCTCCTCCATATGATTCACATAATCCAGATACTGTTCTGTGATCGTTACAATCGGTATATCATAGATATTTACTTTATTCTTTTCGATCAGATGAAGGAGCAGATCAAGCGGTCCTTCAAATACGTTAAGTTTTACATCGATTGCCGACATAGTTTCTCCCTTTATCACTCACAGATACCATGTAAGTCTCTGCATCTGTTCTTTGTATGATTATATAATAATACAGACCAGTCCACCATTTCCGTCATTCACGATCTTTTCCATGGTGTCCTGTAACTTCTGCTTACTTTCTACATTCATCTTGTTTGTCTTAGTATTTAATCCATCTTCTACAAGCTGCTCGATCGATTTTCCAAATATATTAACATCCCAGATATCTTCTCCGTTTTCTCCGGTACTGGTCTTAATATACTCTACCAGATCTTCTGCTTGTTCCTTCGTACCAATGATAGGTGCGATCTCCGTTGTGATATTCGCCTTGATCATATGTACGGAGGGCGCTTCTGCTTTGATCTTAACACCATATTTGTTACCGGATTTTATAAGCTCCGGTGTCTCAAGCGTAATATCCTCTTTTTCGGGCATTACAAGCCCGTATCCGCCATTTTTTACACCTTCAAGTGCATTCATGACTCCATTGCAGAATTTCTTCTTTTCTGCCATTTCCTTTATTTCAGTTATAAAATCATATTCATTATGAATATCTGTTCCCAGCATATCGGAAAGCATCTCGTAATAATATCTGTTATAGATCGTTACCTGTACATTCAATGAACCGTCTGCCAGATTTATATTGTTATATGTATATTTTTCCACATATTCGTTTTCAGGGAACGAACAATGAACCATGTCATAGATATGCTGATTGCCATTCAGTATATCCATGGCATTCTCGATGACACTCTTTTTGATCTTGTTTTCATTTTCCGATACTTCTAACCATTTGGGAATTACAAAATTAATACATGTGATCGGAAAACTGTATAACATGGAAGTAAAGATCTCATTGATATCCTTCCTGTTCAGTTGATCGCAGTTAACCGGAAGAACAGCTACTCCATACTTTTCTACCATCAAATCTGCCAGTTCCTTTGTCTCGGCTGCACCCGGACGATTCGAATTCAATATAACAACAAAGGGTTTCCCGATTGACTTTAACTCTGCAATTGTTTTTTCCTCTGCATCGATATAACTCTCTCTGGCAAGATCGCCAAAGCTTCCATCACAGGTCACCACAATCCCGACCGTTGAATGACTGTTTATAACCTTCTTCGTTCCGATCTCTGCCGCCTTGGCAAATGGAATATCATAATCATACCATGGTGTCTTAACCATACGCTCTTTTCCATCTTCCGTCTGCCCTTCAGCTCCGTCTACCACATATCCGACACAATCGATCAGACGAACCCTCATATCAATCTCATCATCTACCCGGATTTCCACCCCTTCTTTCGGAATGAATTTCGGTTCTGTCGTCATGATTGTCTTACCGGATGCCGATTGCGGCATCTCATCCAGAGCAATTTCGCGGTCATTCTCATCTTTTATGTTCGGAAGAACCATCATCTCCATAAAACGTTTGATAAATGTTGATTTTCCTGTCCGAACAGGTCCGACAATACCCAGATAGATCTCTCCGTTTGTTCTGGCATTGATGTCATTATACACATTAAAGCCTTCCATATATACCTCCTGCATTTCTTACACATTTTCCGTTCCTGTTTTTGTATTCCGCAATATATGTGTCCAACCCGAAATACAAAATCTGTTTCCTATGTAAAGATTATCATATAAGTAATATATGAATGTACTTTTATAAGTATGTCAGAAAATTATTCCTCTACAGATATCTCTGCTTTTCTGTCTCTGGTAAGCAGATCTACCACTGCTTCACGAGCAGGCTTTCCCTCGAACAAAACCTTGTTTACCTCTTCAACGATTGGCATATCAACACCATATTTCTTCGCAAGCTTCAGGGTTGCTTTTGCTGAGTATACTCCCTCTACAACCATTTTAACCTCAGCCATTGCTTCTTTATAGCTCTTTCCCTGTCCGATCAGATAACCGGCATTCCTATTACGACTGTGTCTGGACGTACATGTCACGATCAGATCTCCCATACCTGACAAACCGGCAAGAGTCTCAACGTGAGCGCCCATTGCAGTACCGAGTCTTATTATTTCTGCCATGCCTCTGGTCATTAACGCTGCTTTTGTATTATCTCCGAATCCTAGTCCGTCTGTGATTCCGGCAGCCAGTGCGATAACATTCTTAACCGAGCCTCCAAGCTCGATTCCCGTCACATCTGTACTTGTATAGACACGGAAGACATCATTCATAAATGTATTCTGAATCAGCTTTGCCGTATCCATATCACGTGCACCTGCTACAACAGTAGTCGGAATACCGATACCGACTTCCTCCGCATGGCTTGGACCGGAAAGGACTGCTACCTTTGCCCCCGGTATCTCACTCTCGATAATCTCTACGATCGGAGTCAAAGTTGCTTCCTCAATACCCTTGCTGACATTAACGATCAGCTGTTCGTTTGTAATATAAGGTGCTATCTTTTTTGCAGTGCTTCGGATAAAAGGAGATGGAACCGCACAAATGATCATTTTCTTACCATCTATCGTCTGTTCCAGATCTGTTGTAAATACAATTGTATCGTTCAAATGAACACCCGGCAGACGATCCTTCTGTTCCCTGTATGTATTCAACATCTCGATTTCTTTTTCATCTATAGACCAGACTGTTACATCATGTCCATTTCCAGCCAACAGGTTTGCAAGTGCTGACCCCCAGCTTCCTGCTCCTAAAATACCAATTATCATACTATATACCTCTCCATCTTATAAAACTTCATGGTCGATTAAACCACAAATTATTATCCTATGCCTGTTCTTCTTTTGTTTTTCTTTTATCTTTTAATGAAAACTTATTCTCTGTACCTTTTATAAGTCTTACAATATTCTGTTTGTGCCTGTAAATAGCAAGCAGAGTAATAAGTCCTAATACGATACAGCTTTCAAGCTTCATGGAATCAGATGTAAAACCATAAGAACCGGTATAAGCAAATATCGTATAGGAGACCATCAGTCCGAGTACCAGACAAATAGAACCTACCGATACATATTTTGTTACCACTACGCAAAATACAAACAATCCAAGCTCGATCAACGCAACTCTCCAGTCAAGCAGACCGATCGCAATACCGGAAGTCGCTGCAATTCCCTTACCGCCTTTAAACTGCATATAAAATGGGAAATTGTGCCCAAGAACAACGCCTGCCGCTGTGTAGATCACGAACAAATACACATTCTCAATACCAAGTGCATTCATAATGATATGTGTGATACTGCAGGCTACAACTGATTTGAAAAGATCTCCCAGAAAGACAACCGCTCCCGCTTTCTTTCCCAGAACCCGAAGTGCATTTGTAGTGCCTGCATTTCCGCTTCCATATTCACGGATATCGATACCGTGTAATTTACCATAGATATAGCTTGTCTGGATAATACCGAAAAAATATCCTCCGACCAGACATATGATTCTTGCTAAGATTAACATTATTTTTCTTTTCTCTCCCTGATAATGAATTTTAGAGGTGTACCTCGGAAACCAAATGCTTCTCTGATCTTATTTTCAATATAACGTGTGTAAGAGAAATGCATCAGTTCTTTATCATTTACAAATATTACAAATGTAGGAGGTTTAACCGCTACCTGAGTAATATAAAACAGCTTCAAACGTTTTCCTTTATCTGTAGGCGGCTGCTGCATAGCAACTGCTTCTGTCATGATCTCATTCAATACACCGGTGGCAACACGGAGCGAATGGTTCTCGATAACGGCATCAATCGTTTCGAATAATTTCGGAAGTCTCTGACCTGTGGCTGCTGACACAAATAATAATTCTGCATATGGCATATAGGACAGCTTCTCACGGATCTCCTTTGTAAACTTATAAATAGTCTTATCGTCTTTCTCCACCGCATCCCATTTATTTACAACAATGATCATTCCTTTTCCACGTTCATGAGCAATGCCTGCGATCTTTGCATCCTGATCCGTGACACCCTCTGTCGCATCAATAACCAGTACAGCTACATTACAGCGTTCAACAGCCGATACGGTACGAATGATACTGTAACGCTCGATATCCTCCTTGATCTTGCTCTTTCTTCGAAGTCCTGCAGTATCAATAAATACGTATTCCGTTCCATTTCTCACGATTTCGGTATCGATCGCATCTCTGGTCGTTCCGGCAATATCAGATACGATCACACGATTCTCTCCGAGAAGCTTGTTGATGATCGATGACTTACCTACATTCGGCTTGCCGATAATGGCAATTCTAGGTCTGTCATCTTCCTCTTCATTTTTTGAATCTTCATCAAAATGAGAGACAACCTCATCTAACATATCTCCGATTCCAAGTCTGGATGCACCGGATATCGGAACAGGATCACCCAGTCCGAGATTATAGAACTCGTATACATCATTCATATATTTCTCAAAGCTATCTACCTTATTTACCACAAGGATCACCGGCTTCTTGGATTTACGGAGCATCTGGACTACCTTATGATCATCATCCACAAGTCCCTGTCTGACATCTGTCATAAATATAATAACATCCGCGGTTTCAATGGCAATCTCTGCCTGCTCCCGCATACTTTTTAAAATAATATTGTCGCTTTCCGGCTCAATTCCACCGGTATCTATGATCGTAAAATTATAATCGAGCCAGCTCACATCTGCATAGATTCTGTCTCTGGTTACGCCTGGCGTATCTTTTACAATTGAAATTTTCTCTCCTGCCAGTGCATTGAACAGGGTAGATTTACCTACATTTGGTCGTCCAACGATGGCTACTATCGGTTTACTCATTTACGTTTCCTCCGTCTGCTGTCGATTTCAGCATGATAACAGCTCCCAGATTGCCACGTTTTCCATGGCTCGCCCTGTGTGAAAACAGGAAATCCGGATTGCAGCATGTACATATGTCGGTTACATTTATATGTTCAGGCAATATACCTGCACCAGTCAGATTATAATAATTTGCCCGGTGTAAATCAAGCAAATACTTACCATTTCCAATATTTTTTGTCATTTTCATGTACTGTTCCGGTAAATAAGCATCCTTAAATGCCTCAGCTACATCCTCACTTACCTCATAACAGTTCTGACAAATAGACGGTCCGACCGCACAGATCAGATCCGAAGCCTCACAGCCATATTCTTTATTTAGTGCTTCAACCATATGCCGGCTGATATTCTTAACTGTTCCCCGCCAACCGGAATGATTCATGGCTACAACTTCTTTTACCGGATCGTAGAAGAATACCGGTACACAGTCTGCATAAAATGTGATCAGCGGCAGATCCTTTACATTCGTCATCAGGCCATCTGTCCCCGTTATATCTGATTCTCTTGTGATCCCTTTTCCGGCATCTTCCTCTGTCACTTTGCGGATCACTGTTTCATGTACCTGATCGGAAAATACCAGTCTTCTGTGATCATATCCGACTGCCTGTGCCAGTCTCCTATGGTTCTCCATCACCGCATCCATATCATCTCCACGATGAAAGCTCAAGTTCATCGTAGAATAGATTCCCTCACTGACACCTCCAAGCCTTGTCGAAAACCCATGCACGATACCGGGCAGTTCCAGATTCTTGAATACGATATACGGAACTCCGTTCTTCACTTTTATCTCTGTAGTTTTATCCTGATTGATATATATTATGTTATACATCTTCATACCTCATAGCCTTAATAATATCCTTGATAAGGAAACGCATCCTCAATATGACGAATCTCATTTTCCGTCACAGCAATAACATCAAATCTTACCGGTGTGTTATACGGATCATATCCATATCGTTTCATATAATACACAGCTACCTTACTGATCTGCCGCTGCTTGGCAGGCGTTACTGCTGATTCCGGTGAACCATGTCTGCTGTTGCTCCGGTATTTTACTTCTACAAATATCAGATACCCGTCTTTTCCTGCGATCAGGTCGATCTCTCCGGCAGAAATCCGATAATTTCTGGCAAATATCCGATACCCTGTATCTTTCAGATATAATGCAGCCATGTCTTCATATTCTGTTCCTTTTTTTCTCGTATTATAACGCTCGATACTGACTGTTCCCCTTTTTCTTTCTACTATTCTTTCCAGAAATGTGTAATAAATGATCTTCTGTGGATCTCACATGGTCCAATTGTTTTTAATGCTTCTATATGCTCTTTCGAACCATACCCTTTATTCTTTGCAAATCCATACCCGGGATAGATCTCATCATAAGCGACCATTAACCGATCCCTCGTTACCTTTGCAATAATACTGGCAGCGGCGATCGAAGCCGACTTTGCATCTCCTTTAATGATCGATACCTGTGGTATCTCTACCTCCGGTATTCTGACCGCATCGTTTAATAACAGATCCGGCTTCACGGCAAGCTTATGTATCGCGATCCGCATGGCCTCATAATCCGCATTTAAAATATTGATCTGATCGATCAGCTTCTCATCTGCCATACCGATTCCGTAAGCAACCGCTTTTTCTGTAATCTCATCATATAATTCTTCACGCTTCTTTTCAGAGAGCTGCTTGGAATCATTCAGGTATAGAATATCGCAATTCTCCGGCAGAATGACAGCCGCAGCTACTACCGGACCTGCAAGCGGACCACGGCCTACCTCATCAATTCCACAGATATACTGACAGTCCGCATGCTGTCTCTCATATTCAAACATATGCTCCATCCGGTCAAGCTCTTTTTGATGTGCTGTAAGCTTCTTTTCAGCAGAAAGGATCAGTTTTTTTACACCTTCTCTGTCATCCTCTGCATATCTTTCCATCACCTGTCTGACTGAATGAATATCTGCATTTGCAAATTCGGATTTAATCTCTGTTATACTTTTTCTTTTATTTTCCATCTCATCCTCATATAAGCATAAATGGCTGTTGTTTCTTACACGACAGCCATTTATCTGTACTTATTGTTCTTCTTTATTTAAAAAACCGAATCCACCGGTAAAACGGAATACTGCTTTACCAACAAACTTGTCCTTATGTATATTTCCGACATCTGACAATCTGCTGTCCCGGCTGTTATTCCGGTTGTCTCCCATTACGAAATACTCATCATCTCCGAGCGTAACCGCTTCTGCCGCAAGTCCTCGATGATTTTCTTCGATCACTTCTTTACCATAATTTTCTTCTAACGGCTCATCATTAATATAGATCACACCATCTTCATCAATATAAACGGTTTCGCCGGGAAGACCGATGATTCGTTTGATATAATAGGTCTCATCCTCTTCCTCATAAGGAAATACCACAATATCAAATCTTTCAGGATCTTTAAAGCGATAAGACAGCTTATCGATCCATAAACTATCACCATCATGCAGAGTATCATTCATGGAATCTCCGCTTACTTCTGTACGCTGTCCCACATAGGTAAGAATCAGCCAGCATACCGCAACGATCGCAAGAATATAAATGGCAAGACTAATTAAATCTTTTACGATATTGATCTCCTCTTTCTCCTGCTTTTTCTTTTCTTTTTTCTTCTTTTTTTTCGGCTTATCAACTTCATCCTGAACATGAGTGTTCGATGCCGGATCGGATTCTGCGAAATAATTGGTTATCGCTTCTCCATCCTCATTTAAAACCTTATCAGATGCTTCCTTTTCATCTGCATCCGCCTCTTTTACTGCTTCTTCTGATCTCTGCTGTTCCGGATCGATCCCTTTTTTTTGCAGCTTCGCAAGCTGCTTTTCACGTTTCTTTTCAAGCTTTCTGATCTCTTTTTCACGCTCTTTCCGCATGGGATCATCATCAAATATTGCATTTAACGCTTCTACGCGTTCATTATCTTCTTTCATAATAACTATTTATCCTTTACCATACTCGGACGTTCCAGTGAGATTCTGCCCAACTTGCCCGAACGATAATCATCAAGCAGGAGCGCAGCCGCCTTATCAATGTCTAATTCTCCACCCTTTTTGATGCACGCACGTTTCTCGGCAATCTGTTCCAGAATATGAACACTGTCGTCATCATCATTAATATTATACCTATCTGCAAGGCTCTGACAATAGTTTAATTGTAAAAATTTGATCAATTCATACGCAAGGTCAGTAATACTTAAGATCTCATCATTGATCGATCCGATAAATGCAAGTCGTAATCCAACCTCTTTATCATCAAATTTGGGCCATAATATTCCCGGGGTATCCAATAATTCAATATCCTTTCCAAGACGTATCCATTGCTTTCCTTTTGTAACACCCGGCTTGTTGCCAACCTTTGTACACGCCTTTCTGGCATAAGAATTAATAAATGTAGACTTACCGACATTTGGAATACCGACGATCATGGCACGAAGCGGACGATTAATGATTCCACGCTTTCTGTCACGTTCAATTTTCTCTTTACATGCTTCCTTTACTACATTGCTAATATTCTTCATTCCATCCCCGGATCTGGCATTGATCTTAGCAACAAAAAAACCTTTTTCCTTATAATATGCTTCCCATTCCGCGGTCACAGCTGCGTCTGCCAGATCTGTTTTATTCAATAAAATCAATCTGTATTTATTCGCAGCTAAAGCATCAATATCAGGATTTTTACTGCTGTATGGCACTCTGGCATCGATCAGCTCGATCACAACATCGATCAGCTTGATATCTTCCTGCATCATACGTTTTGCTTTTGTCATATGTCCCGGATACCACTGTATATTCATCGTTTCTTTATCCTTCCTAATAACTCAGCTTTTTTCACGTTTCCCACTTTTAAGAAACGGGAATCTTCGCTGTTATTCACATTATCTCCAAGAAGAAAATATTCATCATCAGCAAGTGTGATCGTGTTCTCTGCAAGCCCTGCCGTAAAGATATAATCACTGAACGGAGTATCCGTAAGTTCTTTATCATTAATGTAGACCTTGCCATCCTTTATCTGCACGGTCTCTCCCGGTAAACCGATCACACGTTTAATATCATAATATTCATCCGGTGTATCAACACTTCTATATGCTACTATGTCATATCGATCCGGAGAGCCAAGAAGGTAACATAACTTATTTACTGTAACCTTATCTTGATTTATGCACACCGGACTCATCGAGTCCCCAACCACATACACAGTCTGAAAACAATAAGATACCATTCCATATCCCAGTACGATTGCAATCAAAACAGACAACAACCAGCCAAATATCGTTCTGACTATACGTTTAAAGCTTCTTTCTTTTCTTCTCTGCCGCCGCTTTTCCCGTCTTATTCTCTTTCTGCGTTCACTTTTATCGCTCATATTCTTACTCCAATATGCTCATATTGCAAAAATGGCTGGAGCTATTAACCCCAGCCACTTTTTCATGTAACCTGTAAAAATTATTTAACAAGCTCTTTAACCTTTGAAGCTTTACCAACTCTTGAACGTAAGTAGTAAATCTTAGCTCGTCTTACTTTACCATGTCTAACTACTTCAATCTTCTCAACAAATGGTGAATGTACCGGCCATGTCTTTTCTACGCCAACACCATTTGAGAACTTTCTGACTGTGAAAGTCTCTCTGTTGCTTCCACCCTGTCTCTTAATAACAGTTCCTTCGAAAATCTGGATTCTCTCTCTGTTACCTTCTTTGATCTTGTTGTGTACCTTAACAGTATCACCTACTGCAAAGTCAGCAACTTCTGCCTTCATCTGAGAAGCTTCAAGATTCTTAATGTAATCGCTATTCATTTTGTGTGACCTCCTTGATATTTAGATGTTCTTACTACCACACCGGTACAGAGGACCATCGATTTTTTTCACAACTCGTTCAGTTTACCATACAAATAAAAAGAATGCAAGAAAAATCTACATCTTTTTGGATGTATGACCTTGCATTCTTTTTGCCATAGTTCATGCTATGGAGCTGGTGGGATTCGAACCCACGTCCAAAAGCTCATTCATCACGGCATCTCCCATCACATTCCGTATTTTAACATTTCCTCAATACCACGCCTACGGACAGGCTGGATACATCGGTAGCTTCATGAATTTTCCGATACCGCAAAGCTTAAGCACCGGAGTTTCCCGTTGGATGATACCAGATCTAAAAGGTACGGGGGACCTTAAAGCTGGCAGTTGCCTTTAATTAGGCAGCGTAAGCTAAATTATCGTTAGCGTTTATATTTAGTCTAAGTTTTAACGTGGTCCTAGTCCACGGATGGCTTCCATGACTGCAAAACCCCTGTCGAAACCAGTCAACCCCTGGTTTATAAAGGAAAGCTCTGTTATCAGGTGCTTTCATATATTACTCAGCAGCTTCTGTGGTATCAGTCTCTGCTGTAGTTGTCGTTTCAGATGTAGTATCTGCTTCAGAAGCTGTGTCTTCAGAAGTATCACTGTCAGTATCTTCAACATCCGTACTGTCTCCGTCTGATGCATCAGATGAAGTTGCAGGGAAAATACTTCCATATCCCTGTTCTGCCCATGTCTGGCTGACATATGCACCGAGCTTCTCAGCCTCTACATACTTTGGAATGGCCTTGTATATCTTTACGCCCAGTGTGGCTGCAAGAATGCATCCGACTAACACGCCAAATATACACCATCCAAGGATTTTCTTTCTCTTTTCGCGCTTCATGATCGCTGCGCGGTTCTTCTTCTCATATTTTCTTTTATCTACTTTACTCTGGCTCACTTGCCTGACCTCCCAGTAAAAATCTTATTGGAGTATATCACATCTGCATGAAATATTCCAGCATTTCACAAAATCTTTAAAACTTCATACAAAATATCGGGAATAATTCTGTTTATCATACTCGGATATTTCTGAAATTCTTTATCAGATCTTACAAATTACGGATCTTGAACTCACGCTCATTCTCTCGCTTGACATCCTTCTTCGCGATGTCCTGACGTTTGTCGTATAATTTCTTACCCTTTGCCAGCCCGATCTCCATCTTGACCAGGCCGTCACGGATATAGACCTTTAATGGAACGATCGTATATCCTTTTACCTGCTGGGCTCCCATCAGTTTATTGATCTCATACTTATGAAGCAACAGCTTTCTGGTACGAAGTGGGTCTTTATTGAATATATTGCCTTTTTCATATGGGCTGATATTCATACGATAAATGTAGATTTCTCCTTTATCGATACTGATAAAAGATTCTTTGATGCTACAATGTCCCTGTCTGACTGATTTCACTTCTGTTCCGGTCAGTGCAATCCCTGCCTCGTACTTTTCTTCTATGAAATAATCAAAATATGCCTTTTTGTTATTTGCGATGAGTTTGTTTCCTCTTTCCTTTGCCATGTCCTGCTTCATCTCCTTCTTTGGCATCTGACCGGATCACAAATTCGATCCGTCTGCTCTGTTTATCTGCAAGCTTTACTTTTACCTTAACGGTATCACCGATCGAGTATTTCTTTCCGGTTGATTCTCCGATCATAGCATATTCATCCTGCGAATACACATAAAAATCGTCATAAAGTGTCGACACATCTACAAATCCCTCAATAGTATTTGGAAGCTCTACAAAGATACCACGGTTGATGACTCCTGATATGATACCTTCAAATTCTTCTCCGATATGATGCTCCATGTATTCCACTTTCTTTAAACGCTCGACCTGACGTTCTGCTTCTTCCGCGCGGCGTTCTTTTCTGGAATTATCATCGCTTACCTTTGGAAGGATCGCATCATAATGCGAAAGTCTTCTGTCATCCAATCTTCCATGGATATTATCCTTAATGATCCTGTGGATCTGAAGATCCGGATATCTTCGGATCGGCGATGTAAAATGGCAGTAATATTTACAGGACAATCCAAAATGTCCTTCACATTCCGTCGAATATCTCGCCTGCCGCATCGTACGAAGTGTCATACGGCTGATCAGATTCTCACATGGCTCACCCTCGATTTTTGATAACAGCTTCTGGAACTCCTTCGGATGAATATTCTCTTTGGATGCCTTAAAGTAATATCCGAACTTGCTGATCAGAATGGATAACTGCTTTACACGCTCCGTATCCGGTGCCTCATGGATACGATATTCAAATGGAATCTGTTGCCAGAAATAGTCTTCAGCGATCGTCTCATTTGCAGCCAGCATAAAGTCTTCAATAATCTGATTCGAACGTCTTCTCTCATACACTCCGATATAAGATACCTGACCGTCTTCATCAACTGTAATCTTAGACTCATCAAAATCAAAATCAATCGAACCTCGCTCATGTCGGATCGTTCTTAACAACTCTGACACATGAAGCATTAATTCAAACATAGGAACCAGTTCTTTATATTTTTCTGTTTCTGCCGGATCATGATCCTCTACGATTGCAGATACACTTGTATATGACATTCTGCGGTCAACATTGATCACCGATTCACAGATCTTATGATTGATGATCTTACCGTTTGCATCTATATCCATCAGGCAGCTAAGCGTCAGACGATCTTTCCCCTCGTTCAGTGAACAGATACCGTTTGACAGCTTATGCGGCAGCATCGGTATGACCTTATCGATCAGATAACAGCTTGTTCCACGCTTCAATGCTTCTTTATCAAGCGGAGAATTCTCCCTTACATAATGTGTAACATCTGCAATATGAACGCCAAGCTTATATAACCCGTTTTCCTCATAGAGTGTGATCGCATCATCCAGATCCTTTGCATCCTCTCCATCGATCGTAACGGTCTGCAACTGTCTGAGATCGGTTCTTCCTGCCATTTCTTTTGATGTTACCTCATCCGGTATATTCTTCACCTCTGCCATAACAACATCCGGAAAATCAACCGGAATATCAAGATCTCTTACAACCGATAATACATCCGTCTCCGGATCATTGATATGTCCAAGTATCTCAACAACACGTCCCTCTGCAGATTTGGACTTTTCTCCATAATTTGTGATCTCCACAACAACCTTATGTCCGGTTACTGCTCCCATGGATTTCTTCTCCGGTATAAAGATGTCACTGTCTAATTTACCATTATCCGGAATCACAAAACCAAAGTTCCGGTTCTTCTGATAGGTTCCGACCAACTGCTTTAAGCCTCGTTCCAGAATCCGTTCTACATGTGCTTCCGTTGATCTGCCCCGGTTACCGGATGCAACACGGATCAGCACCTTATCATTATGGAATGCGCCCATCGTATACTTCTGTGGTACAAAGAAATCTTCCTTATATCCTTCCACACGGACAAATCCAAATCCTCTCTGATTGCTGATGAATGTACCGACAAGGACACCCTTTCCAAGCTTCTGATACTTACCTTTGGAGGTTTTCTCAATCCTGCCCTCATCGACAAGCTCATTTAAGATTTCTAACAGGTCATCCTTATCACGTCCTCCGATCTGAAGCAGATAACAAAGCTCTTTAAATTTCAATGGTCTGTAATCATCGTCATTGATCAGGGTATATATATTCTCTTTTCTTTCATTCTTTAATTCTTCTGTCATAAATACCTCTCCGTATATCTAAAAAGTGCTTACATATAGGATATATGTAAGCACTGATAAATTCTGTATATGAACTAGAACAGCTTAGAATCAAGAAGCAATGCAATTACTATAAAAAGAACACCAAGCACTGTTGTGATCTTTCTGAGAACCGCATCTTTTGAACTTCCTTTATTCTTGCCCCAGTATGAATTATCATAATTACCGCCGGTAATTGAACTTGTCAGACTGGCTGATTTACCTTCCTGTGACAGGACAATAATTGTTAATGCTATACATATAATTACATATACGACCATGATAATTGTCTTTACCATATTGCCACCTCCATTCCAAGTGTTCTGGTGTCAAATGCGCTTTTACACCAACTTTGTCCATAATAACATAGTCATTTGAGATTCGCAACCACTTTTTTCATGATTCTGCAAATCTGCTTTTCAGATCAAAGCCGTGATTCATAGGTCCGCTTCCATGTCCCAGATCCATGCCATCTGCAAGCGCACCGGATATATAGTCTTTTGCGTTCTTTATTGCTTCATCGATCTTATACCCTTTTGCAAGATTTGATGCGATTGCACTTGATAGTGTGCATCCGGTTCCATGAGTATTCGGATTATCGATTCGTTTTCCATAATACCAGTTGACTTTTCCGTCTGAATATAAGACATCATTTGCATCGTTGATACTGTGTCCTCCCTTGCAGAGGACTGCGCAGCCATAGACTTTTGATATTTTTTCAGCTGCACAAACCATATCCTGTTCATCACGGATCGTCATTCCGGCCAATACCTCTGCTTCCGGAATATTCGGAGTAATAACCTCTGCAATCGGAAGCAGACATTCTTTTAAAGCACCGATCGCATCCTCGTCGATCAGCCGGTGTCCGCTGGTTGACACCATAACGGTATCCACAACTACATGTTCTGCCTGATATTCTTTTAACTTATCTGCGATCACACGGATCAACTTCTCGGATGCGACCATACCGATCTTAATCGCATCCGGCAGGATATCCGTAAATACGGCGTCAAGCTGTAAAGCAAGCATCTCAGGCGTTGTCTCCTGAATCCCGGTCACTCCCATTGTATTTTGGGCGGTCAATGCGGTGATTGCGCTCATGGCATAACAACCATTTGCCATAATGGTCTTTATATCTGCCTGGATTCCCGCACCGCCGCCGGAATCGCTTCCGGCTATTGTAAGAACTGTCTTCAACCCTTTGTCTCCTTTACTTTTAAAAATACTTTAGTTATCGGTTTGCTGTACATTTTCATCCATTCTGTGTCATACCGGTTTCTTTAAAGGAAGAAAATATTATATAATTCCTTTGTATTGTCAACATACAGCGTACTGTATTTTTTTAACTCATTTACATGCTCCGCACTCGCAGCATCATAGATACCACATACTTTGAAGCCTGCATCAAATGCCGTTCTTGCTCCATGATAAGCGTCCTCAAACACCCATGTATCAGCAATGTTCGTCTGCATATACTTTGCTGCCTGAATATAGATATCCGGATATTCTTTTCCGATTCCTACCTCCGAGCAGGTAAAGATCTTCTTGAAAAAATGATCCATATGATTATGCTTCAGTACGGCTTCGATATGAACCCTGTCTGTCGCAGTCGCTACTGTCATTGGAATTTTCCGCTCCTGTAAGGCAGATAAGAACTCTATGATCCCCGGCTTTGGTTCTGCTTCATTTCTGTAAAATGCTCCAATAGTTTCATTGATTCCATCTATGATATCAGGAATCGTTTTTGACAAGCCGTAATTCTTTTTTAGGTATTCCGCAGATTCTGTAATCGTAAATGTATACAGTTTTTTTTGAAGATGTGGTTCTGCCTTGATATTCATTTCTGCCAGATATCGTTCTGCCGCATGCTCCCACATTCCCATGGAATCGATCAGTGTTCCGTCTATATCAAAGATCGCACCTTTTATCATCCTTATTCTCCTAACATCTTCTTTGTCTGTTTTTTTAAATCTGCCGTAGCTGCCTCAATATCTGTCTGACCAAAGATCGCACTGATAACTGCGATACCACAAATTCCGCTTTGACTTAATTCCACAACATTATCTCTGGTTATGCCGCCGATTGCAATAACCGGAATATGCACATGCTCACAGATTTCCTGTAACATCTCAAAACTGACTTCTGTTGCATCATTCTTAGATCCGGTTGGAAATACCGCACCAACGCCCAGATAATCCGCTCCATGCTTTTCAGCCAGTTCTGCCTGTTCCACTGTCTGTGCGGATACTCCGATGATCTTATCGTCTCCCAGCACCTTTCTGACATCTAAGGCTTCCATATCCGACTGTCCGACATGCACACCATCTGCACCAATCTTCTTTGCAAGCTCCACATTATCATTGATTACAAACGGCACCTTATATTCTTTGCATAATTTCTGGATCTCAAGAGCTTCCTGATAAAATGCTTTATCATCCAGATTTTTTTCACGAAGCTGGATAAAGGTTGCTCCGCCTTTTAATGCTGCCTCAACCTGACTGATCAGAGTTGCCCCATTCAACCAATGTCTATCTGTTACTGCATATAGCAAAAGCTCCTCCGGCTTTATATGTGTCTGCTTACTCATAGCCTCGTTCACTCCTTATCTGATCTCATACTTTGCCATACTGCAAAGCTTATCTGCATCCATATTATAGATTGCGTCAATAATGCGGTTTCTATAAGTTGAATTGCCATCTGTAGACTCCATATTCGCAAATCCGACTTCTCCGGCAACTCCCATCAGTATAACGGCAGTTGCAGCAGCTTCCAGTTTGTTATCCGGATTTGCTGTCAGATAAGCTGTCATAAGACCGGACAACTGGCATCCGGTTCCTGTGATCTTACCCATCTCCGGTCTTCCGTTCCGAATCACATAACAGGTATCTGCATCTGCTACCAGATCGATTGCTCCTGTAACAGCGATGATACAGCCAAGTTTTCCCGCAAATTTTTTCACAAAATCAACCGCCTGATCGAGAGTATCTTCTGTAACTGCATCAGCCACATCTGCATCTACGCCTTTTGTACTGCCGGAACCAAATGCAAGAGTCTTGATTTCTGATATATTTCCACGGATCACATCAAATTTTATCTCATTTAAAAGCTTCATCGCTGTCTCTGTACGTAGTCTGCTGGCTCCTGCGCCCACCGGATCAAGCAGCACGGCATGTCCCAGCTCATTTGCCTTTTTGCCGGCAGCAAGCATGGATGGGATCGTATTCTTATTTAAGGTCCCAATATTAATATTTAAACCACCACAGATACCGGTGATATCTTCCACATCGTCAATATCATCTGCCATGATCGGACTTCCTCCACATGCCAGAAGCACATTTGCAACATCATTTACTGTTACATAATTCGTGATATTATGCACCAGCGGAGTTTTCGCCTTTACATTTTCAAAACACACCTTGATCATTTTATCTACCTCCTGTAATAGCAGCTTAACTATACTCAGTTTTCTTCTCTTTTTCAACTATTTTACCTGAAAATGCTTTACCTTATCTGAGCTTCTCCTGTTAATCTATCTGTTTTTTGTTTGTAAATATTATACGCAAATTAGGAAATTTATAATTCATAGTAATTACTCTTTTTTCATAAAATACAGATGAACAAATAAACCGGAGTTTTCCCTATGAAGCATCCTGCCTTATCTATCCGCTCATTCTGCTTATATCCTGCTTTCATCCTGCTTGTTATCACACTCTGTCTGAATTCTTCATTTGTTTCCAAAAGTTTTGCAGAGGGTCTTGTACTGTGGTATAACAATCTGGTTCCTCTGCTGCTTCCTTTTCTTCTGATCTCAGGTTTCTTCCTGTCTATGATTGACTGGGAGCATCCAAACCGGGCAGGCTGTCTGATCCTGTTATTCTTATGCGGTCTGTTCTGCGGCTACCCGGTCGGTGCAATCGCTATAGGCAGGCTCTACAAAAATCAAGTTATATCAAAAGATTTCGCCCATGCCATTATGCCCCTCTGCAACAACATCAGCCCTATGTTTCTGATGGGATATGTCTGTAACCGATATCTAAACGGGCAGATAAATACCATCACTGTTCTGGCAGTCATCTATCTGCCACAGATCTGCTATGCCATCCTGTACTATCTGTTATCCAAAAAGCAGTTATCTATTTTACATTTTAAGCCAATCAAAAAAACAGCTCATCTCTCTTCTGATGATCAACCAAATCACCGAATATATCTCTCTGAAACTGCAGGCACTCTGTCCGAATATGCAACGGCACAGGATGATAACTATATGTCTTCTGTTATCGAAAACAGTATAACAACTATCACCATCATAGGAATCTATGTTGCCATTTTCTCTGTTCTATATGATCTTGTAATCGCATTTACCGGAGGCATACCGATTCTTCATATTCTCGCCTGTTACCTTGAGATAACAAAGGGACTGTCGGAATTATCTGCACTCTCCCTTTCTCATGTACAAAAAACAGCTTTGATCCTTTCTGTTACATCATTTGGCGGAATATCCTCCCTGTGCCAATCCATGCATATCCTAAAAGGTACAAAGCTGTCTTTTATATGCTATACATTTGGTAAATGTATCTGCGCAACGTTTAGTTATCTGATAATCTTGTTACTTTTAAGCTAAAATCCGACAATCTCTAGTCATCCAGAAAGTCATCGTCAAAATCATCATCTTCATCGTCTTCTTCATCATCGGAATACTCAGTCTTACCATATACATTATAATTCCGATCCTCTTCTGCAGTTACTTTCTCTTCCGGTACTGCCTGTGGATCATCCTCAGGAGCCGCAGCCTGCTGCGCTGCTCCGGTCATATTTGCAATATCTCCATTAATCTCATTTGTATTATTCAATACAATATCCAGATTTGACTGTAAGGACTGAATCAGGTTATCGTAATTTGCCTTTTCAGCCTCTAATGTTGCATTAATATAATTGCTGACCTCTGTAAGCTTATCCTTAGTGTAATACATAGAACCCAGACGGATCTCATTTGCATCTGCATTTGCTTCGTTTACAATCTGGTCAGCCTGACTTCTTGCCATATCTAAAATCTCATTTGCACGGATATTTGCAAGTTCAACTATCTGGCTCTGATCTACCAGCTTATTTGCCTCCGCAACAGATTCTGTGATAATAGAATCTGCTCTTGTTCTTGCATCTGCAAGGATAGCTTCTTTATTACGCATGATCTTTTTGCAACGCTCAATCTCATTTGGAAGCTTTAACTTCAGTTCATTTAACATCTGTTCCAGATCATCCTTTGGAACAACGATCTTACTGGATGATAACGGCTGATACTTACAATTATCTATAAAAATCTCAATCTCAGAAATCATTTCCTCAATGCCTTTTTTTGCCATGACTTATTTCCTCCTAAAATGCTCTGTTATATTTTTCTTTTATACGATCGACAACTTCTATTGGAACAAACTGTGTAACATCTACCCCATATCTTGCATACTCCTTCACGATACTGGAACTCAGATATGCATATTCAATACTCGTTGTCAAAAATACGGTGTCAATCTCCGGTGCAACTTTACGATTACTCTGTGCAATCTGCAATTCATATTCAAAATCTGTTACAGCTCTTAAGCCTCTGATAATCGTTTTTACACCATTCTGTCTGGCAAAATCAATCAGCAGTCCCCCAAAGCTCTCAACACGAACATTCGGTATATCTGACACCACTTCAGACAACATATTAACACGTTCTTTTACAGAAAACAATGGAGTTTTTGAAGTATTGTTCAAAACGCCGATGATCACTTCATCAAACATCTCCGCAGAGCGTTTAATCACATCCAAATGCCCCAATGTGACCGGGTCAAAACTTCCCGGATAAATTGCACTACTCATTTTATAAAATCTCCTGTATAAATGTATGTTTATTCGTCTTATACTTCTTCACACGATCGATTTCGAATCCTATATCTGTTAAATAATCATATTCTGTATTCAGATCCGATTCAACAATGATCCATGTGTTTTTATCAACAATACCTGAAGACGCAAGACGGTTCAATACCTGTTTTTCTAATAATTTTCCATATGGAGGATCCATAAATATAATATCAAACACAAGTCCTGACCGTTCCAGACTGTCAATCGCCGCAACACAGTCTCCTGTGATGACCCTGGCCTTGTCTTTTAATCCGGTAAATTCCAGATTGCGGTTAATGCAGTCTACTGCCTTCCGATTCTGTTCTACAAGGACTGCCTGCTTTGCTCCACGACTCAATGCTTCGATCGCGATCGCCCCGCTTCCACTGAACAGATCCAGGAATGTACAATCCGGCAATTCTCTCGATATGATATTAAATAAGGTCTCTTTGATCCGGTCTGTTGTCGGTCTGGTATCCATCGTGTCGATCGTTTCCAAACGAAGACTTCTGGCAGTTCCCGCTATTACTCTCATAAATCATGATCTCCCATAGGTTGTTAAAATCTTTTTTTATTGTATATATTTCATCCCTTTTGTCAATAGGAACTCTCAATTTTTTCCTTAATATACCTTCCGCTGTCTGACAGATCATCATCTGTAAAGCCACTTTTCTTTGTACAGGAGGAATCAAATAATGACGATGTCTCGGCTTTATTTGAAATATTCCATGCCGCATAGCTTAGATTCTTATCATCGATCAGATCAAACCATGCATCGGACTGATCATAATCAATCGAACCGTTTCCTGATGCATCACACAAGCCAAACTCCGATACAAAAACCGGGAGTCCGGAATCAAGTGCAGACTGAACCTTATTTCTCAGATCATCCTTATGGGTTGCGGCATAGAAATGAACCGCATACATCAGATTTGTCTGATCTGTGATCGGATCTGCAGCTGCCACGTCTACATCCTGACTCCAAGTTGGTGTTCCGACAATGATAATAGCATCCGGCGCATTTTTTCGTATGATCGGGATGATCGTTTCCGCATAGCTCTTTACGGAATCCCAGGTTGTTCCCCCATTAGGTTCATTTGCGATCTCATAGATCACATTTCCGTAAGAAGCATATTTCTTTGATATCCGATCAAAGAAATCCTTTGCATCATCTATATGCATATTCGGGTCATTGTCATTTAAAATATGCCAGTCAATGATCGCATACAGTCCAAGATCCGTTGCTGCATCAACACCTTTTCCAAGAAGCTCCTCGATCTCTGATTTATTTCCGCCGGAACAATATCCATAGGAATCTCCTGTATCTGTATACATCGCAAAACGCACCAGATTGATACCAAAGGAATCTTTGAAATACTGATAGGTGTCCTTACTTACAAAATCAGCAAACCAGGTAAGTCCGTGTGTACTGACACCTTTTAACCGGAATTTACTGCCGGATGCATCCACCAGATCCGTTCCCGATACTGCAAGTTTTCCATGTACCTTATACGGATCATCTTCTTTTTTACCGATTTTGCTGTCGGTGACCTTATCGCTGCCGGACTGATCTTTTTTATCGCTGTCAGCGGACTGCCCATCTGTCTGAGCTGCATTCTCATCATTTTTCTGCTGATCATCGCCGGTGACAGTTGTTACTTCTTTTCCTGCGATCATCAATGTACAACGAACAGGCTTCACATCCGATGCTGACAAATTATATCCAAAATCAATGCTGCCACCAGCCGGTATCTCCTCATTATAGCTTTCTGCGGTTACATGAACCACCGATCCATCTGCCGTATACTTTCCATTCCAGAGCTGGTCGATCGTTACTTTCCCGGAAAATTCCAGATCAACGCTCCAATCCGTTGCAGCTTTATCGGTCTTATTATAGATCGTGACCGTCTCTGTAGCGGCTGTCATCCCGTTATTTTCCCATGTACTTCCAACCGTTACTTCTGCATATAAGGTCTTCTTGTCATCTGTCGACTTCTGAGTATCGGATGCACCCTTTTCTTTCTTTTGATCAGCGCCATCCTCAGCCTTTTGCTCCGTATCCTGCCCGGATCCCTCTATCACAGCTTCTGTTCCGGCATTCTTCTGTCCGTCCGGATAATTATTTTTCCGACTTTTTGTCACCAGTATAACTGACAGTGCCACAACAGCCGCTGCAAGTACTATGATGACTCCCCATAATACAATCGTCTTTTTCTTCTGGTTCATTTTTGCACTACTCCCTTTTTATTTGCCTTTTTCATTCACCCTTTTATTCTGTCCTGATGCCGCTTTCATTTCTCGTATAACATGGCTGTCCACTTCTCCGGCTCCATATCGGATCTGTTCATATATAACAGAAATACCCTCTACATTTCCAACCTCCGTCTCTGTTATCTCCTGCCTGATATCTTCACAGGTCATCCGTTTGTTAAGTGTGATCACATCCTTATATCGCAGGATCGACTTCTTATAAATTTTTCTTGCCCGTTCTTCAGCTGTCAACCTGTGCATTATGCGTCTATCTGTTATACGTTCTTTATATTGCCTCGGTTCTTCGGCGATAAGCTCGATCACATCATCTGCATGGCTTCTCGGTTTCAAAAGGAAACGAATCACCTGCAACAATATCCGTACCAGAAAGAATATCAGAAGAAGAACTACAAATACCTTTAATATCAAGGTAAATACATCATATCCCTTTACACTGTTCTGATAATATTCATTTAAGGTATCCTGATAATCGAGACCGGTTGCTGCCGTTCCTCCCTTCGTAAGCAGCGTCAGCACAAATACCCATATGACCATGATCGCACCAAATACTGTCTGAACCACCTTTGCAAATGCACGCGCAAGTACATTTACAAACCCGGACAGATCAAGGAAACGACAGGCTCCCATTAATAACAACACAAGCACTGCAAGGAATAATACAACCCTGCCATTTATAACTGCGATATCCCGGATGGATTGCTCCGATATTTCTGTTGTCTGTGAGATATAGCGTTTCAACCCCTGTATATACCGGATCATCATATATATAGCCATAAGTAATGCAACTGCAATATAAGACAGGTTCGACAAAACAGACAGTTTCATGCCGATACTTGCAAAATAAATAATAATTCCTGCTAAGATCGATGGCCATGGTTCGCTCATATCTGTAAGTCCGGAGCCTCTCTTTGCATAAGCAACCGCACATGGCAGCAGATACCCGATATCATAAATCCCTGTAACCATTCGGATCCATACTGTGCCCGGCAAGATAACTAAAAGTCCCGCAAGCACCAGATGTCCAATGGTAAGTAATATATGATTCGGTGCAAAATCTCTGATCAGATAGGACAACAGAAATATTCCTGCGATCCAAATGGCATCCGTAAACCGCGGATCTTGTCTCATAAATATCATGCAGAATGTATACATGAACAATTCCGCCGCTACCACCTCATAAAGATAACGTAATCCTCGCTCCGCCCAATATATCTTATGTGTCATTTAACTCTACCTCCATTCCATGAAGATAAGGTCTGATATCATCGCACCCCTGTATATTCAGATATGGAACTATCATATAAATATTCTTTCCTTTTTCAGCCATATGATCAAGTTCATTCAGCAAATCCTTTTTATGGTATGCAGATACGATCAGATATGTTGTATTACTGTCTACATCTGTCACTTCCTGCTTCAAGACTTCAACAAATCTATCAATTCCGGCATTTTCCGTTATCCGTGCCAGATATTTATCAACCGTAAATCGATGTTCTCCGGAAGAACCAAAATCCACCCATTCCACCTCACCGGATAACAGATCATATCCATTTGCCCGTATCATGACAGGAATCCGGTTATCCAGAAAGTAAGATGCTGCCGTGGATGCTATACTGATACACATTTCCTGTATATAATGAACTCTTATCATGGTGTTCGGCTCCAGGCAGACAAGTATCTTCACCCTCTGTTCTGCCGTGTGCTCATATACATTTACCATCAGGTCGTCGCATCTGGCTGTTGCTTTCCAGTTAATGCTCTTTCTCGGGTCTCCCACACTGTAAGTCCGCAGGCCGGAAAAAGCAAACGGATCCGGAAAAAGACTTCTCCTTGATGTCAGATCACCCAACATACCATCTAAGACCGTATCAAGCTGTATATTAGAAAGTTTTTCAGGGAAAACATACAGATATGCCTGATTTTCTACAGACAGCGCAAATGTCTTCGACATCAGAAAATCCTTTGCCATCAGCTTTACAGCACTGATAAAAAACAAACCTCGCTCTTTCGCCGTAAATGAAAGCTTTCTGACTACCTTCCGGTTTCCCATAATCGAAAACGGATCATTTCTATGATAAAAATCCGTAACAACCGCATTCTCATTTTCCTGAAACTGTAAGGATCTCGCTGTGGAAAACTTCACATGTAAAGTTGTAAGAGGCAGCATCTTTCGATTTGTAATTGTCTCTGTTATCCCTGATTTATCGCCAATCTCCAGATACCTGTCATCAAAATCCAGATCAAGAGAAAGCCCCTGATCCCAGTATTTGCGGTAAATAACAGTCTGTCCGAGATAGATCACCAGAAAACACAATACTGCTATCAGTATCTCCATATTAATTCTCCCAATCTTCAACCGGAACAGCGATCTGATCGACCAGTTCCCTGATCACTGCCTTTTCCTTTTTCTCATCCATGTGTCCTGCCATGATCACACGATGTGCCAGAACATACGGTGCCATATACCGGACGTCATCCGGACGGACAAAGGTTCTGCCCTCCATAGCAGCATATGCCTGCGACAGACGAAGAAGCCCTACCGTGCCTCTGGAGCTTGCACCAACCTGTATCCGGCTGTTATTCCTGGTCGCAAGGATCATGTCTGCTATATATTCCTTTACGCAAGGATGAACAAAAACTTCTCTGACCGCTTCCTGCATCGTCTTTATATGATCTGTATCACAGACCGTCTGAAGTGTATCAAACGGATTCTCAGACATAAAACGATCCATGATCGAAACCTCTGTAGCCTTTGAATTATCTCCCATGGAGATCTTTATAAGGAAACGATCAAGCTGGGCTTCCGGAAGCGGGTATGTACCGGTCGTCTCGATCGGATTCTCTGTTGCAATAACAAAAAACGGTGCTTCAAGCCTATGACTTTCTCCATCGATCGTCACCTGCTGCTCTTCCATTGCCTCAAGCAGACTGGACTGTGTTCTCGGTGTTGCACGATTGATCTCATCTGCAAGCAGGATATTTGTAAATACAGGTCCCTTCACCAATACAAAATCTTCTGATTTACGATTATAGATACTTAAACCTGTAATATCGGATGGCATAAGATCAGGTGTGAACTGAACTCTCTTAAACTGTCCTCCGATGCTTTTGGCAAATGTCTTTGCTAAAAGTGTCTTACCGGTTCCCGGTCTGTCCTCCACCAGTACATGACCTCCCGCAAAAAGTGCAGCCAGTATCACACGTATCTCCTTCTCTCTGCCGATCAGTACTCTCGATATATTCTCACAGATCTTATCTGCCTGTTCTTTTACCTCTGCTATCTTCATCGTTCTAATCTCCTTATAATATCGGTTTTCCATACATCTCATTTCTTGCTGCTACACTTCGGTCAAATTCTGTCCGTATGCGGTCACCATACTTCTCATAGACATCCGATGCTGCCTTTAACATGTCGGCATGTTTATAGATATCTCCCATCTTAAACAGTACATCTCCGCTCTGTCTGATACCAAAGAAATCTCCCGGTCCTCTCCGTTTCAGATCTTCTCCCGCAATATAAAAGCCATCGTTTGAATCTGCAAGTACATTTAATCGTTCCATCACTTCTTTATTTTTCTTTCCACTGATAAAGATACAATAAGACTGCAGATTTCCACGTCCCACACGCCCACGGAGCTGATGCAGAGCTGCCAGTCCAAACCGTTCTGCATTTTCTACCATCATAACCGTGGCATTCGGATTATTGATCCCTACCTCGATAACCGTTGTAGATACCAGTACATCAACCTTTTTTTCATAAAAATCCGTCAGGATACGGTTCTTCTCATCCCCTGTCATCTTGCCATGCAAATAGGCCACATGTATGCTGCTGTCAAGCTTCTGTGACAGATCTTCCGAATACTCAACTACATTTGCCACATCATCTAAGGCTTCGCTTTCCTCCACCATCGGGCATACCACATAGACCTGATGTCCTTTCTTAACCTCTGCCCGGATAAATGCCTGTGCTTTCGGGCGGTAGCTCTCATCCACTACACAGTTTTTGATCGGAATCCGTCCTGCCGGCAGTTCATTAATTACCGAAATATCAAGATCTCCGTACATAATGATCGCAAGGGTTCTCGGAATCGGTGTCGCACTCATAACAAGAACATGTGGCGTTCCCCCTTTTAACGATAATTTCTCTCTCTGTCTTACGCCAAACCGATGCTGCTCATCCGTCACAACAAGCGCCAGATTATCATATTCCACCTTGTCCTGTATCAACGCATGCGTTCCAACGATCACATCCGCACGATGCTCTGCAATCTCCTGATACGCTTCCCGTTTCTCCTTTGCCGTCATCGAACCGGTCAACAGCGTAACATGGATTCCATATGGCTCAAATAAGCCGGTCAGTTCTTTAAAGTGCTGATTTGCAAGTACCTCGGTCGGCGCCATGATCACACCCTGATAACCCTGCGTCGCACAGGCAAATAAAGCGATCGCAGCAACGATCGTTTTACCGGAACCGACATCCCCCTGTACAAGACGGTTCATCACATGCTCTGAATTCATATCTGCCATGATATCTCGAACCGCATCCATCTGTGCCCCAGTCAGACGATACGGAAGGCTCTCGATAAACCCTGTCACCTGCTCCGTAAATGGTATCTTCGCCTGATTGTATTTCACCGTATCATGTTCTTTCAGACTATGCATATTCTCTATAAATTCATAAAATTCATCAAAGGCAACCCGCTTGATCGCAGCTCTTAAGTGATCCTCCGTATCCGGGAAATGGATATGGGTTACGGCTTCATTTGCCCTCATCAGATCATATTCATCCCGAATGTCCTCCGGTATATAATCTGAAAGCGTCTGAATCAGAGGAAGCGTTCCCTTTACCGCTTTCTGGATCGTCTTGCTTGTAATACCCGCCGTACAACCATATACAGGCTGCCATTCTTTTAAAATTTCCTGATATTGGGGCACTGTATAGTACTCCGGCTGGCTCATCGTATACATGCCATTCTTATATTTCACTTCTCCGACAAAGATATAACGATCTCCAATATGAAAATAATTACGCAGAAAAGGACAATTAAACCATGTCAGTTTAATTGTCCCGGTATAATCTTTGGCATAGGCAGTCGCAATCGAGAATCCGCGAAGCTTCTTCACTTCCACCCGACTGTTGATCGTCACACTTACTGCCTGACGCTCATCTGCCTGTATATCCTGAATGTCAACAGGATCCATATATGTAATATAAGTTCTTGGATAATAATGGATAAGGTCACTCACTGTAGAGATACCAAGCTTTGCCAGATTACCGGCTGTTTTTTCTCCTATCCCTTTAATACAAGTTACCTTATCCTTTAATTCCATGTAGTTTTTCTCCCTTTATTCTACAGAAACAATGTAATAATAGATTGGCTGACCACCATAGTAGTTCTGTACATCGCAGTCAGGGAAGCTTTCTTCCACTCTTGCCGCAAATGCCTCTGCATCCTCCTTCTTTACATCTGCTCCGTAATAAATACTGATCAGTTCGCTGTCTTCATCTACTGCATCTTTGATCAGATCGAATGTAACATCCGAAATGTCATTACCAACGGATACCAGTCCCTTATCACCGATACCCATGATATCTCCCTCATGGATGGCTTTTCCATCGATGGAGGTATCTCTGACCGCATATGTTACCTGTCCGCTCTTTACATTTGATACAGCTTCTAACATATTGTTTTTGTTATCCTCTAATGTCATCGTACTGTCAAACGCTATCATTGCACTGATACCCTGTGGCGCATTTGCCGTTGCAAGGACGATGATATTCTTATCTTCACATAAGCCGGCTGCCTGATTGGCTGCAAGAACAACATTTTTATTATTTGGGAATATAAATATATTCTCGGCATGAACCTTCTCGATCGCATTCAGCATATCCTCAGTGCTTGGATTCATCGTCTGACCACCTTCGATCACATAATCAACTCCAAGCTCCGTAAAGAACTCCTTTAATCCATCACCCATGGATACTGCGATGAAACCATATTGTTTCTTTGGCTGCTGTTTTTCTTTCTCTGCCTGTCTTGCAGCTTCCTGTCTGGCTGCTTCTTCCCGTTCTGCCTGCTTGATGACCTTCTCATGATGCTCCAGTCTCATATTATCGACCTTCATATTTGACAGATAACCAAGGGTAAGACCTTTTTCAAATGCCTGGCCCGGATGGTTTGTATGAACATGGATCTTTACGATCTCATCATCTGATACACAGACAATGGAATCACCGATCGACTCTAAGAACTGTTTCAGATCTTCTTCCTCTTTTATGCCGTATGGTTTTTCCAGATTAATAATAAATTCTGTACAATATCCGAACTTGATATCGGCCGACAGATCTTCAGAATACTTTGGATTGTCAACACCGGATACTCCTGCTCCGGAAGGCTTTGTATCTGCAATTACGACACGTCCGAGAATACAGTCAACTGCACCCTTTAATACTTCCATCAGGCCCTGTCCGCCGGAATCCACAACACCGGCCTCTTTTAATACCGGAAGCAGCTCCGGTGTGGAAGCAAGCACTTCATCTCCATGCTTAATGATGGTTTCGCAGAATTCCTCCAATGTAATATCTGTACCTGCACATTCTCTGGCCTTAGTAGCAATACCTCTGGCAACTGTAAGGATCGTTCCTTCCTTTGGCTTCATAACAGCCTTATAAGCTGTCTCAACCGCCTTCTGGAATGCATCAGCAATCTCGATTACTCCGATCTCTGTTTTATCCCCGATCTTCTTGCTGAAACCACGAAGAAGCTGAGAAAGGATTACACCTGAATTACCTCTGGCTCCACGAAGGGAACCGGTTGACATTGCCTTTGCGATATCACTCATTGTCTCCTTACAGGATTCAACTTCCCTTTTTGCTGACATGATCGTCATTGTCATATTTGTACCGGTATCTCCATCCGGTACAGGGAACACATTCAGCTCATTAATATAATCTTTTTTATTATCAAGGTTATTCGCACCGGCTATAAATGCTTTCTTCAGTGCAAGTGCATCAATCGTATTTTTCACTTCTACAGTTCCTCCGTCTAATCTAGAATCTTTACATCTTCAACAAATACATTTACCTGACTGACCTTAAGAGATGTAAAATCTTCTACTTTATATTTTACAGACTGCATCAGATTATCTGTTACAGCCTTGATGCTGACACCATATGCCACAACGATATGAAGCTCTACCACAATATCTCCATTCTCATCAAACGTAACATGAATTCCCTGCGTGATATTGTTTCCTTTTAACTGTTTTACGATTCCGTCTTTTACACTGACAATACCCATACCAACAATGCCAAAGCAATCGAGTGCTGTCATACCTGCTACCTGTGCAACCACATTCTCATCCAGACTGACGGTTCCATTATCATTATTTATATATTCGTTCATAGAAAACCTCCCATGCTTTTGTCCTGTTATATGATGTGCAGGAATCCCATCTCCTTATCATTCTGAAAAGTATATTTAAAAATAGGCAAACCTGTCTCACCATAATTATAAACATATAGTTCTATTATAACAGAGAATATGCAAATTTCAAGACAACCATTTATTGTCTATTCTTTTTAAAAAAATTAAAAATATGCTTGCATATAACAAAATTATCTGATATAGTAACATTTGTTGTGAACTTATGAGAGGATAAGTTTAATAAAAATAAGGAGGTGCTATCATGGCAAAATGTTCAGTTTGTAATAAAGGTGCTCATTTCGGTATCAAAGTGAGCCATTCACATAGAAGAGCAAATAAGATGTGGAAATCAAATGTTAAGTCTGTTAAGGCTATCGTAGATGGTTCTCCAAAGAAGATTTATGTTTGTACTTCATGTTTAAAATCTGGAAAGGTTGAGCGTGCATAGTTCACCTCGTATTCTTTCTAAAAAAGACTGCCATAAAACAATGGCAGTCTTTTTTATTTTCTTTTTTCAGACTGCCGGCCAAGCTTCTATCATAAATTCTCAAAATCTCTCCTGCCGTAACCCGGTCAGGTCATTGACTTTTAGCATCTGCAAAATAATATATATGCCATTAAAAAAAAGATTACAATAAGCAAAAATTCCAGAAACCCTTCTACCAGATAGCTGAATATCATTCCGATTGCAACGAAAAAGAGGGCAAATCCAACTACACGCTTCAAACAACATCACCGCCAAAAAAAGACTTCACATACCATTATAAGATATGCAAAGTCTTTTTCTTTTATGTCTGTTTTATTCCTCTGCCGGTTTCGATGCTTCTTCTACCGCCTGTTCAATCTGCTCTTCTTCCTCTGTCTTTTCCTTCTTAAAGAAGCCGGTGATCCGGTCAACGATCTCAGGTGCCATATCAATGATCTTGCTGATGGCATCCTGATTCTTAATATTAACAAGTCTTGTCTTACCGTTTGAGATAACCAGAACCGCAGCCGGACTGAGCTTTGCTCCGATACCACCGGCCGCATTATTGCCGGTCTGTTTATTGAACGCACCGGCCGCCATACCGAAATTCACATCAAGAAGTGGAATAATGATCGTATCTCCTACCTTGATAGGATCTCCCACTACAGATTTGGATGAAACAAATCCATTCATTCCATGAAACAAAGTGCTGATCGTTCCGTCAATATTTGTATTTGCCATTACTTATTTCCTCCCGAAATCTTTTTTAAATATGCCATAGATCTTTTCACGTATTTATTAAAGTATACCTTGCAGCAATAATATAATATATTATAAACCCTGATTCTTCCTTTTATGAAAATATCCCCTTCCAATATCTTCTTGGAAAAATCCGGAGTTATATCTATTTTATTATAATATAACGGTAAAATCAAACTCAGATATCCAAGCTGTTTTCCGGTAGATGCCGGATCTCCTGAACCATATGTTACCTGCCCTTTGATCTTTGTCGGATTCAGATGCTTTAATAACAGGATCACGTTTCGCTTTAACACCTGAAATGCCTGCTTCGTTGTACCCGCCCGGACGAATTTCTTATACTGCTCCGCCTTATCTTTCATATGGTGCAGTTTTCTTACAACTGCTTCGATCTTATCCTTTACCGCAATAACAAATCGGTCGAACTTCTTACCGATACGGGTAAATATCGTCTCCGGACTTTTTTGAAATTCCGAATGATCTTCTGCAAATTCCCGGTTAGCATCTCTATCTTCTCTGTCGGGATCTGCATCCTGCATCATCTGATCTGACAAACCATCCTGCTGATCGGATTCAGCATCTTCTGCTTCCTGCTTTTCCGTTTTTTTCGCTTTTTCGGCTTCTGCCTGTTCGCGTTTTTCCTGTTTTTTTGCTTTTCGAATCTCTGCCTTTTCCTGTTTTTTCAGTTTTTTTGCTTCTCTGACTTCAGCTTTTTCCCGCATACGAGTTTCTTTTTCACTTTCTGTGACTTCTGTCTCCGTATCTGTTTCTTCCTGGCTTTCTTCCGAAAATCCACCTTCATTGGATACCAGCGTTCCGCCGAATGACCGCAGCCAATATACAAAGCCGTTTTCATCATAATTTGCTTTGAAGCAGAATACAAAACCCAACCATGAGGCTTTTAATTTGCATATAAAATTGTCATGTTTTTCTGCATAAAACCGATACCGGACAGGAACGAATAATAATAAAAGCAACAGTACAAGTACAAGCCCTATCAGGATCAATACTGTAATCAACAGAATCTTTAATATCAATAAGAAAATATGTAACATATGCTCCCCTTATATCAGCACACTGTCATGTCATATAGAAAATAGTCCTTACAATCAAACTTTCCGGTCATACCATATACATCCCGGATAATATCCCGTATAAGAAAAAACGCTCCGGCCTTTGTCATCGACATTCCAACGATAACGATATCATCTGTTCGTTTCTTATAGTACGGCTGCAGGAATTCATTTGCCTCATAAACCTCTAACAGTCCGTCCTCAAACAATGGAAGTGTTATGACATAAACATCCGCACAGGGCTTCCGCTTTTTTATTCTTTTTATCAGTCGGGATGCCGTCTTATCCGGCATAACTCCGGTATAAAGCCGCTTTGCTATTGTCATTTTTTCACTCCCCTGCTCTGTCCGACCTCTCTCTAATCTTCCATAATTCCCTGAATAATCACATAACATGCAAGAACCTCGCTGCGATTTGAACAGCGCACCAGTGCATTATCAATATAATCTTTGATCTCCTGCTGTGTATTAAAGAACACAGGAATTGTAGAAAGTATCTTCGCCATGACCGCACGATTAACTACCTGTGAGTTTCCGGTAAATACCTCTCCGAATTCTTCTATGAGTTTATCCTTTTTCGAAATAATATATTCAGAATCCGCAAGTGCGCCTGTCTCAATCTTCACATGATCGATATCTACAAACATACTGCCGGATAACAGCTTTTCCAGTGTATCAATACGATGATAAGCATCCTCCAGACCAAGGCGGATAATATCCGGCTGATTGGAAGATATGATATCATAGATCGGAGCTTCAAGCACCATCCGGTGTTCTCCCGCTTCCTCCTGTGCGCCTTCATTTGCAACCAGCATATCATATGCATCCGTCGGGAATTCATCTTCATTTTCCATGGATTCATAGATACGTCTGATAATGGATAATGCCCGCATACAGGATTCCGATACTCCTGACTTGCATTCAGCCGCAAGCATCATGCTGTACAGATCATTTACCAGCTCGATCAGCATCATATAATCTGATACGACATCATTGATAAAGCCTGCACTTTTATCCAGAACCGTTGACAGATTCCTGTATCCGTCAAAATCAAGATGTGCATAATCTCCCTCTTTAATAATCTCGTACGCTTCATGCAGAGAAGAATATTCTGTCTCGAATTTCTCCGGAAGCTGTAATAAGGCAGTTTCTTCTACTGTCTCTATAAAATCATCCAATGAACTGATCTCACAACCATTATAAATTGATAAAGTCTGTCCGATAATATCGTAAAATCTTGCCTTTGTCATACGAAGCGGAAGCTGACCTACGATCTGCTGGATCTTCGCATTTACCGCTACCTTATCCTTATCTGCAAAGATGAAGTTAAAGACCTCCGCGCTGAACTGCTCTGCATCAAATTTCTCAAACATCTTCTCAAGTTCTTCGTCCACATTTTCCTCGAATCCATATTCTTTTCGGTTCAGGATATATTCGTACAACTCAAACGCATCAGTATATGCAGTAAGTACCTTCATCTTCTCCGTGATCTTATTTCTCATTCCGGAGATAAGCGCCAGATCCTTGTCATCCAATTGATCCGCATCTCCTGCCAGATAAGTTCCGACCAGCTTATTGATTCCCATAACACATTCATAAATATATGGATCCTCTGCAAAATCTTTGTCTGCCATCAGTTCACGGATCACGACATAGTTTAATGCAAATTTCTGACAGGCATATTCGAAATCTGCCGTCATGACTGCATCTGCAAATTTTGCAAGATTCTCATCCATATTGTTCTTACGGGTTATCTCTGTGATCAGTTTTTTATCTTCATTATACATAACTATCTATTATCCTCTCATTCTTAATTAAATCCATCTCTTATTTATGCTCGTGCGTAAACAAATGATCCTGGCAATATTCCTTGTTGCCTGTACATCTGGAGCAATAACGGAACTGCATGTCCGGTGCTTCCTTATCTGTGATGCCGCATACATAACATTTATGTGTCACATTCTCTGAATTGTTGACACGCACCTGCTTCGCATAATTCCTCCTTCGCTTGATCTGCTTTGGAGAAAGCCGTCTGAAATCCTTTGTGCTGAAATAGAAAATTACAAAGTTTAAAAGTGACATTATGATATTTACACGTCCCATCAGGTTTGCGTTCATAAAATAATATCCTATAAACACCAGATACAAAACAGATAACCACTTCATCTTAACCGGAATGATCATTGCATACAGTACCTGCATATCCGGATAACAAACTGCAACTGCCAAAAATAAAGACAGGCAGATATAATAACTGGATACGATATAGATATGAGAATCCCATGACATCGGAATATGAAATACATACTGACAAAGTATATATGCGATCATCGTTCCTGCCATCGTGAGAAACATACCACCAAATATATACAGGTTGTACAAAAACGTACCGATTGAACGTTCTAATAGATTACCGATACTATAATAAAAAAACAACATAATGATAGTAAAGATACTGACACTTAATTCCGGAGGAGTGATTACCCATGTAAGTAATCTCCAAACTTCTCCCTGCATAACAAATGCAGGAACAAGAATCAGCTTTGATAAAATCTGTGGTGCAAACATCAGAAGCAGATAGCCAATGACATATCCAAGGATCAGATACAGGGACAGATTCTTGATCGCATACCGACCAAACTTCCTTTCAAGCTTGTTTATCATCTTCATGAATGGATCTCCTTTTAATTTCATTCATACTATTTGTTTTCGGTATATAAACAGATTTTCCAACATCTGTTATATCCACAAATCAGGGAACTGCCATATTCCCATCCAATGAGAATATGGCTGATAGTATCCCGACATTATCAAATTATATAATAGAACGAAAAACTTTACAACAGCACAATCATGAAGAATTTCTAACTTTTATATATCTTAATCCACAACCAGCTCCAATCCTTCCGGCAAAACGACCTGATATAAGTTCTTATTGTTCTCAAATAATTCCTGTGGACCGACACCAAAATACATGAATACAGATTCAAAGGTATCTCCTTTTTTCACTGTATAATGCATCTTTCCATCTCCGGATCCTTCCTGTTCTATCGGAATACAGATTTCTTCCCCTTCCTGCATATTATAGACATTTACATACGGATTTGCAGTTATGATGTCACAGAGATTACATTTGTAGTGTTTTGAAAGCTTATATAATGTATCCCCTTTTTCTACTACATGGATCACTCCATTGCAATGATCATAATTTTCCATTTCATACCATCCGGCTTTTTTTATTATTATATTCGGAATCTGAAAAATGTTCCCTTTTCTTCTTATTAAAATATAAATCTTTCTCTACCTTTTTCTAAAATAAAAATTAAATAATAAAAAATCAAGGAAAATCAATCCTAAAATAAATATTAAGTTCGTCAGAAAAGGGAAAAAATCATTGTTTTTTGTAAAACGTTCCACTATAATAGATTCGGTTCAATAAAGAGAAAATTTTGCAAAAAGATTAGGATGGTTTTTATGTACAAATTAGGAATTGACATTGGCTCAACAACCGTTAAAGTTGTTGTTCTTGATGATTCACACAAGATTTTATTTTCTGATTACAGAAGACACTACGCAAACATAAAGGAGACATTACAGTCTCTTATAAATGATGCAAAAGCCAGGCTTGGTGATGTAGAAGTTACTCCGGCGATCACCGGCTCCGGCGGTCTTGCGCTGGCAGAGGTTATCGGTGTACCTTTTACGCAGGAGGTAGTCTGTGTTTCCGAAGCATTACAGGACTATGCTCCACAGACGGATGTTGCGATCGAGCTTGGTGGCGAAGATGCTAAGATCATATATTTTACAAATGGAATCGAACAGCGTATGAATGGTGTCTGTGCCGGTGGTACAGGTTCCTTCATCGACCAGATGGCTACTCTTCTTCAGACAGATGCCAGTGGTCTGAACGAATATGCAAAGGACTATGATACGATCTATCCGATCGCTGCCCGCTGTGGTGTATTTGCCAAGACAGATATCCAGCCTCTGATCAATGAAGGTGCAACCAAGCCGAATCTGGCTGCGTCTATCTTTCAGGCTGTTGTCAACCAGACAATTTCCGGTCTTGCATGTGGTAAGCCGATCAAAGGAAATGTTGCGTTCTTAGGCGGCCCGCTTCATTTCCTCCCGGAACTGAAAAATGCATTTATCCGTACTCTGAATCTGACCGGGGATGCGATCATCGATCCGGGTCATTCTCATCTTTTTGCTGCAACAGGTGCTGCCCTGAATTCCAAGCCGGAGGTATCCAGAACGCTCGGCGAACTCAGCCATTCCTTAGACGGCGAGTTACATATGGCTGAAAATGTACTCCGTCTCCCTCCATTATTCGAAGACGAAGCAGCCTATGAAGCATTCAAGGAGGAGCACAATAAATATAAAGTAAAACGCGGTGACCTTGCTACATATAAAGGAAACTGCTTCATCGGTGTTGATGCCGGTTCTACAACCACCAAGGTAGCTCTTGTCGGTTCAAATGGTGAATTATTATACGACTTCTACAGCAGCAACAACGGAAGTCCGTTAAATACGACGATCAAAGCGATCAAGGATATCTATTCCAAGCTGCCGGAGGGTGCTGTCATCGCCGGTTCATGCTCTACCGGTTACGGCGAAGCCCTGATCAAGCAGGCACTTTCTCTTGATTTTGGCGAAGTAGAAACGATTGCCCACTATACGGCAGCAGCATTCTTTGATCCTGAAGTTGACTGTATCCTCGATATCGGCGGTCAGGATATGAAATGTATCAAGATCAAGAACAAAGTCGTAGATAATGTCATGTTAAATGAAGCATGTTCCTCCGGCTGTGGTTCTTTCATTGAAACATTTGCCAAATCCTTAAATTATGATATTGCGGATTTTGCAAAGATCGCTACAACTGCCAAGACTCCTATCGACCTTGGTTCCAGATGTACGGTATTCATGAATTCAAAAGTAAAACAGGCACAGAAGGAAGGTGCGTCTGTAGCTGATATCTCAGCCGGTCTGGCATATTCCGTTATTAAGAATGCACTTTTAAAGGTTATCAAACTGACGGATCCAAAGGATCTCGGTAAGAACATCGTCGTACAGGGTGGTACCTTCTACAACGATGCTGTCTTAAAGAGCTTCGAGGTAATCTCCGGCAGAACCGCTATCCGACCGGATATCTCCGGTATCATGGGTGCTTTCGGTGCTGCCCTTATTGCCATGAATAAATATAAAGAGGGCTTTAAGACTTCTATGCTGTCGATCGATGAGATCAGCAAGCTGACTTATACCACAAATATGACCAGATGTAAGGGCTGTACCAACAACTGTCTGCTGACGATCAACCGTTTCTCAAACGGTAAGAACTTCATTACCGGAAATCGTTGTGAAAAGGGTGTCGGTCTTAAGAAGAATGCTGATAACATCCCGAATCTGTTCGAATATAAATTAAACAGGATCTTCGACTATACCCCGCTTACACCTGATATGGCAAAACGTGGTGTGATCGGTATCCCTCGTGTTCTGAATATGTATGAAAATTATCCATTCTGGTTCACTTTCCTGACAAAGCTCGGATTCTCGGTAGTACTTTCTCCAAAGTCATCCAGAGATATCTACAGTCTTGGTATTGAATCGATTCCAAGTGAATCCGAATGTTATCCGGCTAAGATCTCACACGGACATGTTATGTGGCTGTTAAAGAATGGTATCACATCCATTTTCTATCCTTGTGTTCCATATGAAATGAACGAAACACCGGAAGCAAATAACCACTACAACTGCCCGATTGTTACATCCTATGCCGAAAATATCAAAAACAACATGGAAGAATTAAAGGATGACAAGATCACCTTTATCCGTCCGTTCGTCGCACTGGATAATGAACAGGCTCTTGTCGATCGTATGTATCGTGAAATGAAAAAATACTACGATGTTACAACCGATGAGATCGCATCTGCTGTCCGTGCTGCATATGAAGAAGCAGAAAAAGTAAAGACCGATATCCGTGAAAAAGGCGAAGAAACTCTTCGATATATCGATGAACACGACATCCTTGGAATCGTCCTTGCCGGTCGTCCATACCATATCGACCCTGAGATCAACCACGGTCTTCCGGAACTGATCAACTCATATAAGATCGCTGTTCTGACAGAGGATTCCGTTGCTCATCTGGGACAGGTAGATCGTCCGCTTATCGTATCTGACCAGTGGATGTACCACTCCAGATTATATAAGGCAGCAAACTATGTTAAGACCTGTGACAATCTGGAACTGATCCAGTTGAACTCCTTCGGCTGTGGTCTGGATGCCGTAACAACCGACTGTGTAAATGATATCCTGACAAAATCAGGAAAGATTTATACCGTTTTGAAGATTGATGAAGTAAGTAACCTTGGTGCTGCCAGAATCCGTATCCGTTCACTGATCAGCGCCGTTAATTCCAGAAAGGAACAGAACTACAAGACCTGCCCGTCAAGCAGTGCGATCAACCGAATCGAATTTACCAAGGATATGATGAAGGACTACACCGTTCTTGCTCCACAGATGTCTCCGATCCATTTCAATCTGCTGGAATCTGCATTCAAAGTTATGGGACTTAATATCGAGATCCTTCCGGATGCAACCAAGGAAACGATCGATGTCGGATTAAAATATGTTAATAACGATGCCTGTTATCCATCTCTGATCGTCGTTGGACAGTTGATGAGTGCCATCACATCCGGTAAATATGATGTAAATAAACTTGCAGTTATCATGAGCCAGACCGGTGGTGGCTGCCGTGCAACCAACTATGTCGGATTTATCAGACGTGCGCTTGCAAAAGCAGGTTACGGCCAGATCCCTGTAATTGCATTATCGGCTCAGGGATTTGAGAAGAACTCCGGTTTCCCTATCACCTTAAAGCTTGCAAAACGGGCAATTCAGGCACTTGTCTATGGTGATGTCTTCATGCGTTGTCTTTACCATACAAGACCATACGAGAAAGAACCGGGATCTGCAAATGCGATCCATAAGAAATGGGAAAAGATCTGTAAGAAGACACTGGAAGAAACAGGAAGCACAGCAAGATTTAAAAAGAATATCAATGGAATCGTACATGACTTCGATACTCTCCCGCTTCTTGACATCAAGAAGCCAAGAGTTGGTATCGTTGGAGAGATCCTTGTAAAGTTCCTTCCATCTGCAAACAACCATCTGGTTGATCTGCTGGAATCAGAAGGTGCTGAAGCTGTTATGCCGGATCTGCTTGATTTCTTCATGTACTGCTTCTACAACAGTAATTATAAATATGAATATCTGGGCAAGACACACAAAGGCGCAATCATCGGAAATGCAGCCATCTCGCTCCTTGAGCATATGAGAAAGCCTGCAACTGATGCTTTAAAGGCAAGCAAACGTTTTGATCCACCTACACCGATCACGCATCTTGCAGAATATGCCAGACCTTTTGTATCCATCGGTAACCAGACCGGTGAAGGCTGGTTCTTAACAGGTGAAATGATCGAGCTGATCAACAGCGGTGCCGCAAATATTGTCTGTGCACAGCCATTTGCCTGTCTGCCAAACCACATTGTCGGCAAGGGTGTTATCAAGCATCTTCGTGAGGCTTATCCGGATGCTAACATTGTGGCAGTCGACTACGATCCTGGGGCATCCGAGGTTAACCAGATCAACCGTATTAAGCTGATGCTGGCAGCGGCCAACAAGAAGCTGAAATAGCCCGCCTGTTTGGACATTGCGGCAAACTGCATATAGACAAATATACTTAACAATTACAAAAACAGACACATATAACTTCTATTCCGCAGATCACTTTCGTTCTGTTTTTCACGTAGCGGTACTAAATTCACCGCTTATCGCGGTTCATTAAGAACCGACGTGAAAAAAGGTCTGCTTCATAGAAATATATGTGTCTGTTTTTTCTTTTATATACGAATGCCTATATGCAGTTTTTATATTTATCGAAGCATTATCATTCTCTACACAAGGCAAGTATTTCATAATAAAAACAGCTACATATATCTTCTATTCCGCAGATCACTTGCGTTCTGTTTTTCACGTAACGGTACTAAATTCACCGCTCTTGCGGTTCATTAAGGACCGACGTGAAAAAAGGTCTGCTTCATAGAGATATTTTGTAGCTGTTTTTATTTACCCTTTTTTTGCATGTATTTTGTTCTTATAGTAAGATAATATCTTATATCATCCGCATAGGGATGCCACGTTCACTTAAATACTTCTTCAGATCTGAGATCTCAAGCTCTTTGTAATGGAATAATGATGCCGCGAGTGCAGCTTCTGCTTTTCCTTCTGTCAGTGCGTCGTAGAAGTGTTCTTTGGTTCCTGCTCCACCGGAAGCAATAACCGGTACATTTACATTCTCTGCAATCGTTCTGGTAAGGTCGATATCGTATCCGGCTTTCGTACCATCACAGTCCATACTGGTTAGTAGGATTTCTCCTGCACCGAGTTCAACTGCTTTCATTGCCCATTCTACTGCATCGATACCGCAGTCAATTCTACCGCCATGTTTGAAGATATTCCAACCGCCATCCGGTCGTTTCTTTGCATCAATGGCAAGAACCACGCATTGACTTCCGAACTTATCGGCTGCTTCTGCGATCAGATTCGGATTGTCGATCGCTGCTGAATTAACCGATACCTTATCTGCACCTTCGCGGAGAATGGCTTTGAAATCATCAACGGTACGGATACCACCGCCAACCGTAAATGGAATAAAGATCGTCTCAGCCACACGTCTGACCATATCTACTACGATATTTCTTTGATCAGAGGATGCAGTGATATCTAAGAATACAAGCTCGTCCGCACCGGCTTTATCATAAGCTGAAGCAACCTGAACCGGATCTCCGGCATCTACCAGATTTACAAAATTAATACCCTTTACAACTCGTCCGTTTTTCACATCCAGACATGGAATAATTCTCTTTGTATGCATGATTATGCCTCCAATTCTATAAAATTCTTCAGGATCTGAAGTCCAACGGTTGAACTTTTCTCCGGATGGAACTGGCAGGCAAATACATTACCATGTTCGATCGAAGCATGGATATTCGTTGAGTAAAATGTGGATGCAGCTACATCTTCCTCATGATCTGCCTTCAGATAATACGAATGAACGAAATATACATATGGATGTTCCGGAAGTCCTTTAAATAACCTTGCTTTCGGATTGATATCAAGTGAGTTCCATCCGATCTGTGGAATCTTAAGTCCCGGTGCATCCGGAATCCGAAGGATCTGTCCATCTACGATTCCCAATCCTGTTACTCCCGGTGTCTCCTCACTTGTCTTAAATAATAACTGAAGTCCAAGACAGATACCCAGAAATGGTTTTCCCGAATCAACGACATCATAAATAACATTTTTCAATCCATATTCATTGATTTTTCCCATTGCATCGCCAAAACTTCCAACACCCGGAAGAATAACTCCAGAGCTGTCCATAATGACATCCCTGTCTCTTGTAATTATGGCTTCTTCGCCAAGAAATTGTACGGCTTTTTCGACGCTTTTGATGTTACCTGCATCGTAATCAATAATCGCTATCATTTGTCTATTTCCTTTCAAATCAGGTATATTTATCAGCATCACTATGCAAATATTTAACTACAAATCAAACAGTGGTATTATAGCATAAAAAAATATATGTGTCTAACCGGAATGACCGGTGAGAAATGATTCACTTTCTTTATTTAAACGCATCTAGATATTTCACATCACCGGATATACGAAATTTACATCTCAGCTCTTGTATAAGTGCGATATCCTCATCAAATCTACCATTCACATAATCTTGTTCAAATAACTCTTCCGTATAAGGCTTTCCATCTTTTAATCTATCTAAAGACTCAGAATTAAATTGCTTTGCATTTACTGCTTGTAATGATTTATCCAATAAAAGTTTCTTCCTAGCATTTAACATGATCTTATAAAAATTCTTTCTCAGCTTAGGAATTATTGGAGTTTCATCAATTATTGAATTGATACTTTCCATATCAATTCTCGGAACAATTCTTTTTATAGCGTTACTGCAATTTGTATCATATCCCGAAGTTAGAATATCACAATAGTTAGCTTTAGTGTGATTAATCAACAAAGCAGCATTGGGAAACACATAAATTTGTTTTAAAACCTCTTTATCATTGCTAAGAACATTAACTATACCATCATCACCAATTACAGGGTATAAAACACTGCCATAATCGTAAGTAGGTGCAAGCGAAACCTCACCGGATTTTTTATTTACTAAAAAAGCCCAATCACCTATATATCTGTCAAAATTAGCTAGAAGGGCATCAACAATAAAAGTATCCCAATATCTCTGAATTGCACTCTCTTTTAATTTTGATAAAATAGGATTATTATTATACACTTCATATATTTGTTCTAACTTAGGTAATTTACCTATGTCTGCTGAATCATACTGCATTCGCATAAATTGCGAAAATTCCTGGCATAAATACTCAAACCCACAAAAATCTTTACAAGCTACAACTAATTCTCCGGCATAATATCCTAATAAAGTTTCATGAGTCGGAACATTAATGCTTGCAGCTATAGAACTACCTAGATATTCAGAAATACAATTATTTATGTTGCTTGTAGTCAATTCATTTAATTTATGACTCTTTTCAGTAAACTTAATCATATAAGGATGCCCATGATATAAAATTCCAAATTTTCGATCAGACCCACCATAACTTGATAGTACATTTACAGGGCAATTACTAAAATCTATTAATTGAGGCATTAACTCACTTCCTCTATTCTATCAGAAAGAATTTAATTTATTAAGCCTTTTCTTCATTGACTTATTTACTTTTGACTGCCAGGTTTTATTTAATTCTTCTTCTAAAAGCAACTTTAAACCGCTTATTTCTTCCGTACGATCATATACCTCTAATGCCAAATAGTAAACATTTTTATCTTCGGTACTTATTATTAATGGTGGATAATTTTGTAAAAGAAGGTAATAATTTAATAATAATCTTCCTGTTCTACCATTCCCATCAGCAAATGGATGTATATTTTCAAATCTTGCATGAAAATATGCTGCAGCAAGTAATACATCTCCATCCCAAGAATTTATTTCGGCTAAAAGATCTTTAATTTCATTTTCTACTTCATCCGGAAAAGCACCAACTTCCTGCATCCCAATAGTATAATCATTTTTCTTAAAATGACCAGGTCTCTCACCCCTACTCCATATAGTGGAATCATAACATCCAGACATTAGTACTCGGTGAAATTGAGATATAATTCTAATACTCAAAGGCTCTTTTTTCTCAAAATTTTCTAAAATACTCTCAAATGCAAATTTCTGATTTTGAGCTTCAAAAATTTCTCTTACACTAACTTCATTAATAGATACATCTTTACCCTCAAAAATATCACGGGTTTCATGATAAGTTAATCGATTTCCTTCAATACTATTACTATTTGTAGCAAAAACTATACTAAAATTCTCCAGAGCATTTCTTAAATCATCTTTTGTTTGTATATTTTGAGCTCTCCACCAATTAATTACAGCATCATTAATCATAGTAGTTTTCTAAAACTCCTTTAATGGTTTTATTGTATTCATTTTTTCACCAGCAGGGAGAATCAGTTCATTAAATCTTAATAATAATTGTTTTTGATAAAAAATCTTTCGGCTGATACTGCATACTTCATAAATTCTATCATTCACAGTGATGAACTCTGGTAAAAAATTGATAAAATCCATAATTTCGTCTAAATGGGCGATGATTCTATTAGTAGCACTATTTAATGCTTTTTGAAATTCTAAACAATCTTGAAATTCTTGTATAAATTTCTTAGCAGATAACAAATGTCCATTTCTACTATAAGCTGTTAACGCATTTAAACAATTATCTCTTAACTCATCCGAGGATAATAACCTTATTATCTTATCCTCGCTCATTTTAGGTGAAAAACTTGCCCCATTATCAAAAATAGGAGCAATTCTATCCTTCTGACCATTAATTCTTAAAATTCCCCAGTTATCATTGGTTCTATCATTGTTATTAATGAAAATATCAATCAATGCTTGTTCAAAAAAATGTTGCTTAATTCCATCAATTACATTAAGTAAAGGATTTTTCTCAAGATGAAACATAAGTTCATCAATATCTACAACATGTGTAGATGTGGAATGTATATTGGAATGACTTCTGAATTTATCAAGTAAATCTCCACTTAAATAGTTTTTTATTGTTCGTATCTCAAGCAAAAATCCATCAATCGCAAAGTCTTTACAAGCAACAATTAATTTATTATTGCGTACACCAAGTATAGTTTTATGGACATCATATCCTAATATTCTATATATTTCACTACCCAAGAATTCTGATAAAGAAGAATAAGAAGCATTTTCATCTTCCATTTGTGATAAACTTCTCGGATATTTAACAATCCATTCGTCATCATCAATTAATATACCATCCTTATTGCAAGCTGTTCCACCATAAAATCCGTTTTTTAAACTTAACGGATTATTGGATAAGTCATAAATATTTATAGTAATCATATTGTATTCTCTATCCAATCATATTTAGCAGGTTCTACACGAAAAAAGAATTGAATCTGATAACATGGTTATACTAAAACCTTCATCAGATATCCGAATTTAACTTACAAAATTTTGACACATTTACAATAGTATCATTTATAGACTGTAAAGTATAAATGCTGTCAACGCTAATTGGTAACCAGCCTAATATTTCTCTAGTAATTATTATAAAATAGTTCTTTGATTCCTTAAAAACTTTACCAATATCCCATTTGGATAGAATTTCACTCGTTTCATCTATAATAAAAACTGCTCCCTGTACTGAATTAAAAATTAAATGATAATCAACACTCAGGGTAGACTCATTTTCCAGGATAAATATTTTATCTTTATCAATCTTATTACCAAAATCGTCAACGATAGTACAAAATACTGAGCTAACGTTTCTTTTGTATTTCGCTAACGTTTTTAAAAAATAAGTTTTCTTTGTGCCAGAATTTCCTGTAATAATGTTATATTTGCCACTCATTTTAAAATTGAACTTTTCTTTTCTATTCTTTAATTCTATGATCATGGCACTAACTCCCATCTAGCTTCCTTTTCATACTCTGCATAGTCTTTATATAGACGCTGCTTCAGCAAGCTATAAGCCTGAAATTTATCTGATGGAAACTTAGCAAGATGTTGCAAATATATAGTAATATCATGCGTTTGTTCTAACTCAAGTAAAATACTATTGCAATTATCTCCAAAAATAGTTCCCCAAATTTTGATAGATTTATTCATATTACAGAGCATCAATGCTTTGGCACCGGTACTAATTTCAAAGATACTAAACAGTATATCTTCATTGTCTTTATCCTGTATACCAATAGGTGTGACAATTGCATTGTCTATCTCATTTAGTATTTTTATATTAATTGCATTCTTTAACCAAGAGTATTCGAATTGTTCCTCAAATTCTAAATCCACTGCATAAATACAATCGTCAGGTCTACCATATCCTATCTTTAACATGTTCTTTTCTGCTAAACCATTTAGTAATAATGAGACAACCTTTTACAGTTGCTCTATCTGTTTGTTTATTAATAATTATTGCGTTATCTCTCTTAAAGTAAATTCATCTCTCACACATCTACCTTTTAGATAGTCTAAAATTACAAATTCAGTATAGTATGGTGCTCCAATTATCCTAAGAATTTCTCCAATATTTTGCCTGTCCGGTGGAATCACTCGCTCCCGAACAAACATAAGTGCATAGTGATTATCCAGATGATACATTCCCTGATATGCTGCGGTAGCAAGAAATGCTGGCATATCCTCTATTGGATAATCTCTACTAGTATCAACTTCATAGGAATCCTTTTCAGTATCATATGTCAAAATACCACATGAAACACCTTTAGGATCAACTATCTTATAAGTTCTTAACATACTCAAACCTCCAATCAAACATATGCTGAATATTTTCCCAATAATAATCGGGAGCTGAATCTCTATCTATTCCTTTAAAAATATCTTTTGGATAACTAAGCTCTTTGAGATATGATCGTGGAACATACTTTAAATTTTCAATCAGATCTTTGCTTCCAATAAAATTATTTACCGGGCCAGATTTACTAATGTCAAATTTTTCAAAGTCATCTTTAAATCTGCAAGAGCACATAAGGGATAAACCGTGATCAAATAAAAATGCTAAATTATAGTTACCATTCTTAAATAATATCTCTAGGTTTGAACTATGTCTATCCCTATTGCACACTAAATAATCTAATGTGAGCATGTCGTAGAGATATTTTCCATATCCAATTCTTTTTAAAAATGTAATTGGGTCCTCATTTTCCATATGTTTTAAATCATAAAAAGCACCAAACGATAAAGATTTCATACCACTTTGTTTGAAGCTGGCAGATCTAGTTAGCCATGTAGTATACTCTTTATTATCAACTACAACTAATGCTTGTATCAACTCATACTGTAAGCAATCATAGCCAAGAGCGTTTGCAATATTTTTGCAAATAACCTCGTTTATACTCTCGAATCCCCAAAAACCATCTATTGAATTATATGAAGACATTTTATAATAATATTTTATTCCATCTATAATCTCTTCAGATTTTAAGAAAGATCCACTGCTCCCACTGGAGTCTCTGGCGATAGCCCATATAAGATGCCTTAAATCTAATGGTGAAAAAAGCATCATCATATAGCAACAACCTCCAATAAAACATATATAATATTTATCATCATCTGTAACAGCCAAATCTGATAATGCATCCAATAATCCCTGATTACTTCCCTTACTCTCGACTACAAGCTCATTATCAAAGAAAAACTAATTAACTAATCTCCAGAAGTGAAACCCTGCACCGGTATCCTCTGTCCATAAATATTTCATATCACAACTCCGTTTCCAGTGTTATCCTATTATTGTCAAACTTCAACACCTTAAAGCTCTTATCAGAAACATTGAGGTCATCACAATTTCGCAGAAAAAGCATATATTGGTTCGATGGCTCAAAATTAATAAAACGTCTGACCTCATCATTAATCAAATTATCGGCATTATCAACCAAAATAAAATTATCTCTGCACTGTTTAATTGATTTCAAGAAATTATCCGATTTGTAATTAAACAATTTTATAGCATTGTATTCATCAGTTAATCGTAAATCTTCTAACATTTCATAAAGCACAGTTTTACCGGTACCGCTATCTCCACCAACAAGAGTTATTCTGTCATCAAATTCCAGATTGTACGAAAACGGATCTGCTCTAAATTTAATATTCTTATAAATCATCTGCTTCTCTCCTTTCATACTCCTTGCCCCACCAAGTATTATATCCTCTTCCTCCGGTCACTATATCAGAATCGTTGAATCTGATTCGCACACCATCCGGAATATTAAAAAGCGTTGGTCTGGACATATAAATTCTTATATTATCCATAGTAAAAATGATATTAAGCACATTCTGACCACATTCCTCTACATTCACCACCTTATCGGGATGCTTCACAATATTAAGTAAGGTCTTGCAGCCGGATGACAAATTACGGATTATACCTAAACCATATTTTGTTTCAATATGCTTATCTGGTGTCAGCTTCGCCTCATCTACTTGCTGAATGAGACTTATTTCATATTGAGACATTTCTTCATTACCTGTATTCAAATTAAAATACAAATCGTTTTGAAGTATCCAGTCCTTTGAGTCTTTTTTATCTGTATATATATCTATCATTCAAGTTTACTTCTTTCACACAATGGACAAAGGTAAAGATCTGGTAATGCATATGAATAAATGATTTTTCTATTAAGCTTAACAATTCTGTCTTGCCCTCTCCGCTGTCTTTTCCAATAAAACATGTATATTTGCTAATTATTTCGATACTGAACTCATGATCTGAAAACTGAAAACTAATCTTCATCAGGATCCTCCTCTTCAGTTGCACACCACAAACAATAATCATCTTCATATTCCTCAACAGTAACCCGAGAGCCATTTACTCGTATATCATTACTTATAAAATCTTCATCCGGTATATCCATATAATGTTCAAGCATAATACTAACGTCTTTCTTTTCTGCAATTTTTAAAAGAAATGGAACGCAATTATCTCCTAATAAGGATCCATAAAACCATCCATTCAGAAAATAAATACAGCATAATGTTTTGCAACCAGTTGAAATCATTTCTGTGCTAATTCCTCTGCCTTTATAGTCTAATAATGCTTCCTCAAATAAAACAGTGGTCCCATCTATTTCTTTTAAAAACTGCCTCACAAATTCATCTTGAAACCACTCCGGCTTTTTATTACGTCTGAAAATCAATCTGGCATCTAATTCAAATTCTTCTAAATTCTCTCTGCCAAATACAATATTTAACATACTCAAACCTCCAACTAAGTGTTCTTACTATCTGGAAATTTAAACCAATACCTATCATATAGCTGCTTTCCTTCACTAATCCTAAATATGTCAGCTCCTATTGGCCTTATTCCATATTTAGCACATTCAGAAAGCAAGTTTTGACGATTATCATCCGGCAACCTGCTGAGCAGCCACTCGTAAATATTTCCTTCAGTGATTTCATTTCTAAATTCCCATATATTATTAAGCTGTTTCTCGTCATATACCTCATAAGTTATAAAATCATCACGTACATCAAGAGACATCAACACTTTCTGTTCAAGCATTACGTCACAACAAAAACGACCTAATCGCATATTATAACCTCCATATCTAACTGTTCTGCACTATATTTTAAATATTCTCCAGCTAAAAAGGGCTTGGTAATAATGAACTTTCTACCTTATCACATCTTACTGCTCTACATTTATCCAATAATCATCTTCAACTGAAATTCCTTTGTTGTACTTAATTAAAAGTACCGGGTCGTAATAAGGAATTCCAACTGCATGCAATTCTTTTGTTAATCCCTGTCTTGTTTCCGGTACCACGCGATCATCTATAAATAATTCTGTTGCAAGGTAATCATCTCCATCACAAAGTAAATATGTGTATGGCAGTATACCACGATCAGATACTAAAATTTTGAAATCTTGTAATACCCCACCGGCAAATCTGAAGGATACAATTGGTACATCTTTTTTCATAATAGTACCCTTTAAGTCACCAAAACTTTTCATACTCCTATCACCTCAACATTTAATATTTTTGCTCGATTTAGAATATAAGAACTTGCCTTTAATGAAGGTAACTCAATACCAGTCAAATCAAACTTCTCTGGTAAATACTTTTGTATATCATACTTATCTGAAATAAATGCTATTAAATCTTCATTATGCCGTGCAAATGGTTTACATTCCATTTTTGAAATACACTGTTTTAAAGGTAAATTTTCGTATTTTCTATCATGTTCAAATAAGCCCAATCCGAAATCAAATAAAGGAGAAATCCTGAACTTACCATCACAATAGATAATACCGAAATTACTTAGATGCCTATCTTCATTTCCTACTAAAAAGTCTAACAGAGACATGACAAGTAAATAATCTGAACAGTCTGACTTAGTCAAATTATTTAAGGTATCAAGGGCAAAAATCCACTTGGTCTCTATGGAACCGGAATAAGGAAATTGTATCTTTTTAGCACTTAAGATTCTGGAAAATGGAACAAATACTTCACCTTGAGTACAAAAATTTTTAGAATATACTCCATAAATTGTATTGTAGCCTAAATCGATTTTACAAGGAGATTGCTCCAAAATCTGAACTCTCTTGTCTGTTAAACAAAATTGTTTTCCTAGCTGAGCTGCAACACATTCTACCAAATCATCACGCCAGAATTTATCTTGAAAATAAAATTGTGCTTTTATATAAATATCATTTTTACTATCATACCACTTCATCTGATTTCCCTTAGAAGTACTTCTACACTGTAAGCTAAGCAAATCAGAAGCATTAAAAATCTTTAATTCATTAGAATCAAATATATCTAAATTTTTCATAACAGATCCTCCAATTTAGCATATAATAAATCTAATTGCTGGTTATTCTAAGTTATTATCAAAGAAATAAGATAACTTATCTCTAAATTTATCCTGTTCCCTCTGAAATAAAGCAAGAAGCTGTGTCTCATCTCCACTTTGTGCCATTTTAATTGCGTTTACATACTCTATTCTTGCTGTTTCACTGATTATAAAGGGGCATATATCATTGTGTAATGCTTCACGAAATAAGATTAATCTTCCCACTCTCCCATTACCATCCTGAAATGGGTGAATTTTCTCAAACTTTGCATGAAAAATAGCTAATGCTCTTAAATCAATTTTACCTTTAGAATATTCTTCTAAAAGATTTTTCATTATAATTGGTACATCTTTGGGAAATACTGTTTCTGTATCACCAACTATATTTGCTCTCTTTTTATACTCACCGATAGCATACCCATTTAAACGATCTTCAAAAACACCAGCCTTTAAACAATAGTGAAATGCTTTTATAATATCTTCCGTCAATGCACCATCTATAGTTTTAATCAGATGATTAAAAGCCAAAAAATGTCCTTGTGCTTCTTCTACATCCTTCATCCGTACAACAAAACCATTTGCATCTAAAGTCTTTGTATCAAAGATTAAGCTGGTCTGATCTTCTGTTAATGTACTTCCCTCTATGTGATTTGAACTGTATGTCATTCTTCTCTGAATATAACCATAAATACCATTCTTATATTGCATTGTAAATTCATCATTCAAAGCATTTCTAAGTTTGGAACATATTTGTATATCATCAGAATTAAATATATTTAAGTTCTTCATAGAAAATCCCTCCAAATTAGTATAGATTCAGCATTCTAAATGATGCTCTACATTTACAAACAAATATATAAAAATAGCCGCTTTATAAACTAAGCGGCATCTAATTGCACTCATCCTTATGATTGTATTAATTATACAATTTTAGCATTTCAATGTCAATTTAACGCTAATCTGCAATTACTCAATGTCAATTAGACGCTGATCTCATATTTATTACATCTGATAAAAACTCATTTGTTTTTAATACGACTTTTTTACATCCCTTTTGCTTTTTTAACATATCAATCCAATAATCCCAATTTCCTATAAAAACCTCTATAAAATCATCTGTATTTCCTCGTTTTAAATACCTGTTTCTGTATTCATCTTTCAATTCATATGCCGGAAAAACAAGAGTGAATGGAAGATTATCACAATATAGCCAACTCATTATTTGTATATCAGTTGGAATCAAAATTATTTTATTAGACTCCGCTTTGCAGAGTGATAAAAAATTATCATAATATTCGTATCGCCAGTTAGGATTTAAAATTAGTTCGGAAGCAGCTTTAATAGTTTCATCATTGTAACTGTCACTGATTTCTTTTAAATTAATATACTTATAAGGCATAATGTTTAGATCAATAACATTTGTATTTTTTTTAGCAAATGTTGTTTTACCTATACCTGAAAAACCTGCAATTATCATTTTATTACCTGCCATTCAAATTTAATTTATATTACTTTTCTGGTTCAAGCAAACTTTCCGGTTCGTTTTTTATTCGTTGCCAAGTTTGTGCTTCTTTCTCTGTCAAATTTCTTTCAATGACAATGGAATTTTCCTGTTGATATACTCTAAAAAATAATGTATCAGTTAACAGACAATTTCCACAAGTACGAGGACCTAATAAACCAAATGTGCCAATCTTAGGTGGGTAGTCCCATCCCGCTTCAAAAGCCTCTTGTGCGGTACAAAAAATCTTTGTACCACAAACTTCACAATAATGCCAGAACGGGCGAAAATTCATACTTTCAAACAATTCTAAACGTTGTATATCTTTTTCTTTCTTTTGTTCCATTTGTTGTGCCTCTTCAGCAAGTTCTTTGTGGGCTGCGTCAATAATTTCAGGCTTAGAAGCATCCATTCGCAATCTGATATTGCCATCTATAACCTCATATATTTTATCAAAGCCTTCGCAGACATTAGGAAATTCTATTTCTTTTGCATTGGATTTTAACCACTGGACAGAAGAATCTAATTTTCGTTCGTTTATATATGTATTCCAAACAGAATCGCTCGGACACATCACATATATCTCAATAAATATATCTTTAAATTCATTACGAATAATATCTATATATGATATTCTACGCTTTGCTTTGTATAAAGTTTGTTCAACTACTACATTTTTATCTTCTTGCAATGCTTTAATGATATCTAATAAAAGGTATTTATTTGCTCTGTGCAAGCATAGACGTGCTTGCTCAAATGGGATAAATTTATCATTCCCCAATTCTTTATAAGCTGCTTGCTGATAATCGTATATATTTAATTTTACAGTGCTTTGATTTCCAGAAAAATGATTGTTGATAAAAGTTGTTTTTCCTGAAGCTGTAGCACCTATAACAAAAGTAACTGTCCTGTTCATAAAAATACTCCTTGTCTTTCTAATTCCAGAAATTTTTTACTATATAAATATTTTTCATTTCTAATTTCTAATTTCTATTATTATTTTTCTCTTCGAAACCGCACTTATATGAGAATCATAATAGAATTTTAAGTATTACCATTCACACGTCTCGATATGGTGTTCACCTTGTTTCTTTACTATAATATCTTCAATCTCAGTATTGTGCTTATTCGATTTAATAAGTATCCAGTCATCAAAATAATAATATATCTTTTTATATTTTTGATAAAATTTTATAATAGACAATTTTCCATCTATACTTATTTCTCTTTTTATATCGTCAATGTCATAACCTTCATCTTCAATATATTTTATAAAATCCCGATCTGTTTTTCCGTAATTATTCAAAACATATCTTAGTATTTTATCTTCAACTTTTCTCAAAAAATTAAACTCGTACCCTGCTTCATCCAAATTCTCTTCTATCAACTTTGTATGTATTTTTATTCTAAATGGACCAGGAACTATATAATACCACACATGATCCAAATCATAAAAATATCCATAATCAATAAATGCTATTTTATCAAAAATACATCGTTCCGTATTGCCTAGCCAAAAAGGGTCTCCAGTAAGCTGATGTGAGACCGACCAATGATAATCCCCATATTCACTTCCCTTTTTCCCTATCAGTCTAGTCTGTCCTAAATTAAAAAGATAATCAACATCCTTAGGATCCTGATACCAGGAAAGGAGTCGTCGACCTACTACATTAAAATAACCGCCATTACCACTCCATCCATACTGAACATGTCCATTATCCAGCCTCCTTGCAATAATACTTATATCTCCCATATTGTTTTGTTCCTTCTTTTTATTACTCAATAAATAATTTGTCAAAAAAACGATTATTTATTTCTCGAAAAAATGATATAAATTTTGATAAAAAAAGTATATATTAAATCGTCTTTCTATTCCATCCCTTACAAGTACCAACTTTTTTCGAAACACCTATTTATTTTCATAACCACAATAATTGAACATACTATAACATTATGTTATTCTAAATCTGAAACAATATTAGCATTCTTTACATATAAAGATATAACTAACGAGGAAATTTATAATGGACAAAGAAAAAACACAACTTTATGAAACGGACACTGTTAAAGAAGAAAATGGAAAGGCACTGCTCATTTTACTTCATACAATGTTCTCTCATTGGGCCATAGACTCGATAGAATCGTATAAAAAGCTTCACCCAAATTCAGAAAATTCGCAAATTCCCCAAATAATAAGTTTCTCAACTACTATTGATAAAAATGCACCTGCAGATGGAAATACTTTTTATAACATTATTGATCTGCTTAATGCAAAGTATTTTACAGACAATGAATGTGATGCCACCACAGGTGACCTATATACATTTATTGCAGAAAATATTTATACTTATCTTCTGAGAACACGAAGTAAATGTAGTTCAGAAATTTCCCATACATTACTATTGGAAGATCTCGCAGATGGTGTAATATACTATCCTTATCTACCTAGAGTTAAAGGCACAGCAAATACTTCCTATTCAGAAAATGCATTATCAGCCAAAACAACCTACGGAAGATATACTGCTGAAATAATGACAGCTTTAACGGGTGTATTTTACACAACTTTAGAAGACCAATTTAAGGGTAAAATCATTGAATGTGATGCTGCCCTTATAACGCTTTTGGCTCCATATATAAAAAAACCAAAACGCTTTTTAGAAAATAATAACAATTATACAAAATCCGAAAAAAAAGCTATAATAAATTTAAACAAAAATCTTCGTTTAAAGAACATATCAAACATGAATTTGCTGTCTTACTATTATAATAATCCGGAGTTAATTATAGAACAGCTTCTTTTTACTGTTAGACGACTATGGAGTAAAGAGATACCTATAAATAAGAGTCCCGAACAGCTTTCTTTATTTAGCTATGTTGAAAAATATAGTGAATTAATAAATGCAATAACCGACAATGCCAATTCCGTGAGTTCAACAGATAAACAAAATAAGTACTATCCGATGTTTGCTGATAAAAATCCAGACATGCTAAATAAATACTGCAAAATTACAGCTATAAATATTGCCATTTATCAAATATATAAATATTTACATATTCTGATAATGCCGGAAAATTTTTCTTCTGTTAACGCATACACCAGAAATAATAGTTATAATACATGTATACATAAAATAATCGCACAATTTCTACTCATAATATATGTTGAAAAAAAGGGATTCGAGGGAATAGATATATACAATAAACTTACTAACTCTCCGCCTTACGAACTCTGCCATCCTTTTATAGCACTTGGTAACAACTATAAAGGAAATCATCCACAAAATTATAATAGCAGGATAAAATTTTATGACCATACCCGCGATTACGATATTATGGATAGTATTCTCGAAAAATATGATACTATATGTTACCAAACAGCAATGAAAACATTTCAAAAAGGAGTGGATGCTTCTTACATAAATTCTGAGGCATATATAAATGAAGCTGAAAATATTGCCAAGACTATAACTAAAGATTATAAATTTGATAAAGAAAAATATAGGTTATTTATAAAACTATATTTTAGAAAATTTAACAATATATTCTTCATATCAAATTTTCTTAATGAGAATGTTCTTAATAAAAAAGATCAAAAGCCGGAAAATAATATCCAAAATGCTCTGGATTCTCAAGATAAAGCTGAGGTTCGAAAAGCTCTATGGAATTTTATAGGACTCTACGGACATTATATGAATAATAATTGTCGTTACTGCAATCATTACTCTAAAATAAGAGCCTGTGAATTAAATAGCGACAAAAACAGGATTCAAAACAAGGACGCAAAAGACATACGCGAATGGGAATATAATATTGATGGTTGTAACTGTGGTTGTAACATCGGAAAAAAATTGGCTGAAATAGAAGATGCTCTATATGACCTGTATTCTATGTTTAATTTTCCGAACAAAAACGATTCTCTATCTAGAAAATAGATACAGTCAAGCGTGATCCCGTAAAAATACGCTCTTCCCTAACAGTCATACAGACCTGCCAGGGAAGAAAAACATGTATCTTTTCCTATCATCATAGGACGTATAGCTTTTTTACGGTTTTTATTCACTTCCTGTCTTATTTATATTCTCAAACTCTTTTTTAAACTCTTCTCCTGTCATAGTTTCTTTTCCATACACTATTTCAGCCATTTTTTCGATAATGTCCTTTTGTTTTTTTAATTCTTCTCTGACAATTTCCAACTGTGTTCTCAACAGATTTCTGACTTCAAGATCCACATCATATCTGAATGTTTCGGAACAATCATATCTAGAATTGCTGCCAAGAAAATTAGTTGAATCATTCTTAACAGCCATAATTCCTATTTTTTCAGACATTCCATATATAGCAACCATGTCTTCTGCCAGCTTTGTAGCACTCTGAATATCCTGAGCCGCCCCCACAGATATATCATCACCATAGAACAATTCCTCGGCAACTCTTCCTCCCATAAATACTCTGATCTGATTAATATAGTCTTTTTTGGTCCAAAGAGAATTATTACTACTCGGTATAACATAACCAAGTGCATTCCCGCGAGGCATTATGGTGATTTTTTCAAAAGGCTCCATGTCTTGTAACAAGCATACCATTGCATGACCGACTTCATGTATTGCAACAGCTGAACAGCCTTTATTTTCTTTATATGAAAATTCGTTATCATCCGAAGATTTAGGTTTTTTATCACCGATCTTAAGCTGTTCTATTTTTTCTTTTACTAAAATTTCAAATACTTTTATTTTTATTATTAGTTTAATTCGATCTTCAAGTTTTAAATCATCAATTCTGCTTTCAATTATCTCATTATTTTGAGCTGACGTAGATTCATCATTCTGCAATTGAGTTTTTTCTGTAACTTTATTAATTAGGTTCTGCAATTGAGCTTTTTTTGCAGCTTCATTAATTAGGTTCTGCCATTGAACTGATGGTATAGGTGAATTAAAATCAATTGCAGCTTCATTAATTAGATTCTGCAATTGAGCCGGAGTAAACGACTTTGTTGCATCGGCGATAGCTCCAAGAAATTGATTAAAAGTCTCATTTTCATCATCGCTTAGCGCATTTTTAGCCCATGCCAGTTTTTTAACATACAATTCAATTATTTCTTTTCTGTCATCCTCAGTTGGATATGAAACTTCTATATATCTGTCAAATCTACCCGGTCGCTTCAATGCCTCATCAAGGCTCTCCGGAGCATTCGTTGCAGCCATTACAAATATATTTGTCCTCTGTTCAAAACCATCCATCTCTTTTAAAAGCTGAAACATAGGCTCAGGATTGCTGGAATACTCTCGTTTTATTCCTATGGAATCTATTTCATCAATGAATATAATAGCAGCATCATAATCATCGGCTTCGGCAAATAATTCCCCAACGAGTTCCGGCGTACGAAGTTCCGTACCAAGCACCGAAATAAAAGCAATCTGCTTATCTGAACTTTCATCTATCAAATTTTTTTGAAACTCGCCGGCAACAGCCCTTGCCAAAAGCGTTTTTCCTGTACCCGGAGGTCCAGCTAACAAAGCTCCCTTCGGCACATTTATTCCACGTTCACAATAATCTTCATGGTTTATAAGCATATTAACAATTGGTTTAAGTTTACCTTTAACGTCATCTCCAATTATGTCATCAAAGGTTGTATCAATATCCCTACTCACTATAAATTTTCTTGATTTTTCATCCTTAGATAATAACGCAACATACTGAGCCTTGATTTCTTTTTTACTCTCTTCTATTATTCTATTTATAATAGCACCTGCATTATCAGATTTTCCAACTTCACGGACTTCACATGTTTCAAAGAACTTTTGAACTCCAGCATAATTTCCAAAGTATTCAGCATTTTCCCTAGCTATAGCCCATGTAAAGTAACTTTTTATGTCGTTTGATGATTCTTTAAATTTTTCCATTAATTCTTTATTGTCCTTGGCAAGCATCTGTAGATTATCGTACAAAGCAGAAGCAATTGGGCTTGGCAAAACAAGCTTAACCATTCGCCTATATAACCCCGGATTTTCACTAAGTGTTCTACGCATTTGATGTTCATATCCTGCCATCCAGATTGGAGGAACTATGTGTCCTTCTTCCTCAAAATCAAATCTTTCCTCCTTATCTTCTCTCATTTTAGAAATAACTGTACGATCTCCGTTCATAATAGGTAGTAAGTATGCTAAAGCCTCACGTCCAAATTGATCCTGTTGTAGAAGATATGCTTCATCTAAAAATAATATTTTTTTATTTTCACTTGCCTCTTTAAGATATTCATATACTTTGGGTATGGTCTGTCCAACATATGCTCCTTTTAAATCTGATGGCGACAATTGTATAATCTTATTTTCTTTATCAATATTATTATCTATCTTGTCTCCATCAAAAAAACAATCAGCTATTCGTTTTGCTATAGTTGTTTTTCCTGTTCCGGGAGCACCCATAATCACAAAATTTGGGATTTTAGGTTCTTTATTCTCCTTTTTAGCTTTTTCCCACTTTTTCACTTCATCATATACCTGAATAGCAACAGCATGATTAGGTGTCAGACCATCAAATAATTTATCTTCAATTTCTTTTATATATGAATCATTTTTATTAAGTGATTTTTTTTTCAAAGCTTCGAGTTTAGATTTAGTACAAAACTCATTTAATAAAGAGACTAATTCTTTAACAATCTCTTTAATTTTTTCCCAGTTTTTTTCAACAAAATCTAGTTGCTTATTAAAGGTCTCCCCAATTTCATTTTGATCTACTATTTTAATTAGATTTTCTATTTTAATTAGATTTTCTAATTCCTGATTCCCATATCGTTCATATGTATATATAATATCTTGAATTGTATTAGATATAGGAATTTCTTGATTTTCATCTATTTTATATATATAGTTAAAAATGCAGTCGCCTATTTTCCCTTTTTTAATTGTGACATCTGAATTTTTTATATCTTTAAAAGATATTTTGATTGTATTTACCTTTTCACGCCATGTATAATCACTCTGTGGTGCATTTATTAGTGGTTCTCCTACATAACTTAAAATACAGTTTTCCTCTTCCATTTCTTTAGAAAACTCGTTGTTATCTCCAAGTTTAAAACCATTTATATCTTTTCCATACTCACAGAAAGCTTTATCCCTACATGATTTTTCAAGGTTTTCATAATTTATAGTTTCGTTTTCTTTACAGTTTCGAATTATTTCTTTTAAATCATCATTAGCATTATCAAACTCAGAATTAAAAATTATCTTTTGTTCTCCATTATAAAAATGATATCGCACATCATAAGCTGTAATAATCGAATCTTTTACCACTATTTTAGGACATAATTTATCTTTGTAGTAATAAAATATCCCTTTACCCAAGTCGTCAGATTTACCTGAAAAAAGCATAATCTGATAATCCATTATGCAATTTTTCATCTGTTCCTGCGTTATTACCGCACATCTTTTGTAATATACTAATTTACGTTTAGGATTTGACAATTCATAATATAAGCATGCACTAGCATCCTCATATATAAAATCAGCTTCTTTCAGACATATAGGAAATCCGATTCGTTTTAAATCATTTCCAGATTTACCCCAAAAGCTCACATAGCCATTATCCCAGTTATTAATTTCGTATTTAGTCCTTTCACTATCAATTTCAAATGTAATTGAAGATTTATTGCCCTCGTCATCGGCCTTGCTAAATGTGATACTTTCTATATTAATGTTCATATCATTAGGTTGTTTATATATAATCCAAAAAACATCCGCTACAATTCTTCTGAAATCTCCTGTATAAAACGCATTAGCGTCTGAACAATTATTTTTAGCTGGATATATTACTCCATTTTTGAGGTTAACTGTTGTGACATGTATTTCATTTCTTTTTAGAGAATATTCATAAAGAAAATCTTCGTCTTCTTTTTTTCCATTAGGTAGACATCCATAGTAAGTCTCACCTTGATCTTTTGTACTCTTATAGAATTGGCGCTTACTCCCTTGGCCTCTATATTTATATAAAAATCTTCTCATTAATTGTGATTCATTCTGTTCACAATTAGATACACTAATTTTAATTTTAATACTTTTGTGTAAATCACTCACATGTTGTTTGTCTACATTCCCATTCTCCATTTTCGCTGCATAATCCATAAATGTGTAGACATACATATTGTCGTTTGTTTTATCTTCTCCCATCGCTACCTCCATACTAATCCTATTATATGCATATTTTCTCTCTGTTCTAAAAAATCAGACCCGCTATGTTTATTCCAAATATTATTTTATATGCATCATTTTGTAAAAGCAATAACTAAATATATTTGTCAAATGAAATCGAAATATTCCCTAATAAATATCATATTTCTCACAGCACTTTACACCATTTAAAACATAATAAAGATGTTTCTAAAAAACTCTCAATAATCTATGTCGAATTCTTGATTGTGCTATTTGCGATATAGTAAAATATGTTAAATCAGATGATGACCAGATATTATAAAAGAGCAAGAGAAACCAATCTCCTGCTCTTATTTTGATGGAATCTAAAAAAAGGCACACCAGATACCTCCGTATCTGATATGCCTTATCCGTACATTCATATTTAATTTGCCCTAATTCTATTTCAGCGCAAATATGGTAATATGCTGCTTTTACTTTCTTCCCTACAACCGCAGCTTTGTTCCTTTACTGCCGCGTTTACATGCTTTGATTCGTGTAAACAGGATCTCTGTGTTATCTACAAAGAAGCTGTCCTTTGTGCTGCCGACTGCTACTTCTTCGATCTCATCATCGTCGGTGATGTTTACCAGGCGGATGCAGCCTGCGCCTTTTCCCTTGACCGGGATCTCGCTGATCTGGATTCTTGCATAGTAGCCAAGCATACTCTTTACAACGATGAAATCTTCCATCTCGGCATCATGGATAAAGATGATATCTTCTTCCTGCTTGGACGCTGCGATCATCTTACGAAGTACATCGTAGTTATTTCCCGGAACCAGCTTTGCCTGACCATGCTTGGTCACAAATAACAGGTTCTTATCTATGATCTGCTCGAGGCAGCACATATATAATATGTTTTCATTTCCATTCATATTGCAGAATTCAAAGATCTGAATACCCTTATCCGACAATCTGCCGATCAGACCGGAACCATTTCCCTTTTTACCGGTATTCTTCTTTGCCTGAAGCTTGATGATATCAGCAACCTTGATCATATACATCTGATTATTATCTGCAAATACACCGACACGTTCTGTGTTCTTACATTTGAATGAGAACCGGTAGTCTTTGTCGATCTGCGCTTTGTTTTTATCATAAAGATTGGCATCAACGACCTTGATATAATAGAAACGATCGAGAAGTACAGCAACCTCTGTCTCGACTGCCTGTGCCTTCTTAACGACAACTTCGCCACAATCTGCGATCACAGTCTTTCTTGGAATCGCATATTTCTCCTTAATCTCTAACATATCTGCGATCATCTGCTTCTTCATATTGCTCTTGCTTTCAAGCAGCTTTGAATACTTCTTGATCAGCTTCTCTGCATCTTCCAGTTCTTTCTTAAGGGCATTTACTTCCAGACCGATGAGCTTCTGTAAACGCATGGCAAGGATCGCATCTGCCTGTTTCTCGGTAAAGCATAAGAACTTTGCATCTGCCTCTGAACCTTTGAACCGGAATGTAATGTTGGAGGTATCTCCATGCATCAGACATGCCTTTGCATCCGCTACCTTCTTACTTCCACGCAGAATCTCTATGATCAGGTCGATACAGTCAACCGCTGTAAGAAGACCGGTCTTGATCTCCCGTACTTCCATCTGATTTTCTAACAACTTCGTGTATTTAGTATTGTATAGTCCGTATTTGAAATCTGTATAGATTGACAGGATCCGCCTCAGTCCCATGACCTCCGGCTTGCCGTCATAAATACAGTTGATATTTACACCAAAGGTATCCTCAAGTCCTGCCTTTTTATATAAAATATTAATGATATTCCGGATTTCTTCATCTGTTGTACCCTTCTTTACATCGATACACAAACATTCTCCGTTCTTATCTCCACGGTCAGCGATATCTACAACGGCCGGTAATTCACGGTTTCTGGTAAGCTCTGCAACCGTATCCAAGAACTTCGCTGTTCCACCGATCATCGTAAACGGGATCTCGGTTACACAGATACTTTTTCTTCCATGACCGATATCACGGATCTCCACCTTACCTCTGACCTTGATCCTGCCAAGCCCTGTTTCATAGACCTGCATCAGATCTTCCTTGGATGCATTGATGATGCCGCCGGTTGCGAAATCCGGTCCTTTCATCACATCTAACAGATTCTCAAGCGGTACTTCCGGATCATTCAGATACATCACGGTTGCATCGATCACTTCTCCGAGATTATGTGTCGGAATATTGGTCGCCATACCAACTGCAATTCCGGTCGAACCACTGACTAGGATATTCGGAACCTGAAACGGAAGAAATGTAGGCTCTGTCTCTGTTCCGTCGAAGTTTGGAATAAACTGATCCTTAAAGAAAGACAGATCCTTCATGCAGACATCCTCGGTATATTTGGATATTCTTGCCTCGGTATATCGCATTGCCGCTGCTCCGGAGCCATCTACCGAACCAAAGTTACCATGCGGATCTACAAGCGGGATCGGAAGCTTCCAGTTCTGCGCCATATTTACAAGGCCTTCATAGATTGAACTGTCTCCATGTGGGTGATATTTACCCATCGTATCACCGACGATTCTCGCACATTTACGATGTGGCTTATCTGAACCTGCCAGACCATTTAATGAATACAGGATACGACGCTGTACCGGCTTTAAACCGTCCCTGACATCAGGGAGCGCACGTTCTGTTATAACGCTCATGGAATAATCTACATAGGATTGTCCCATTTCACTTTCATAATCAACATTTAAGATTTTTTCAGACATAGATTTCCTCTTTCCTCTTAGATATCAAGCACTGCATCTGTACTGTGTGTCTCAATATATTCTCGTCTCGGTGCTACTTCTGTTCCCATCAACGTCTGTGTCAGTTTATTTGCTTCCACGATACTGTTGATCGATACCTGCTTTAACACACGGCTCTCCGGGTTCATCGTTGTCTCATAGAGCTGGTCTGCATCCATTTCTCCAAGACCTTTGTAACGCTGGATCGTGAATTTACCGGTATGCTTCTTTCGATAACGGTTCAGTTCTTCATCTGAATACAGATACTGCATATGCTTGCCCTCGCCCACTCTGTAAAGCGGCGGGATCGCGATATAAATATGACCCTCATTGATCAGATCCGGATAAAACCGATAGAAAAATGTCAGAAGCAATGTAGCGATATGCGCGCCATCGACATCGGCATCAGTCATAATGATGATCTTGTCATAGTTTAATTTATTAATATCAAAATCGTTGCCATAGCCCTGCATAAAGCCGCATCCAAATGCATTAATAAGTGCTTTGATCTCGGCATTCTCAAGAACCTTGGCTACTGTTTTCTTCTCTACGTTTAAGATCTTACCACGAAGTGGCAGGATCGCCTGATATTTACGGTTTCTGGCTGTTTTAGCAGAGCCACCGGCAGAATCACCCTCGACTATGAAAATCTCGCATTTGGACGAATCATTGGATTCCTGCTTGGCAAGCTTTCCATTTCCTTCAAAGGAGAATTTATTCAGATTGATCTTGGATTTTTCCAGAGCCTTCTTCTTAGACAGGCTGACTGCACGATCACAGATATCCTTTAAGACATCGTAGTTACGGTCAAAATAAACAGTAAGCTGTTCTTTTACAATATCATCGACTGCCTTTGTAACGTCTGTATTCGACAGCTTCGTCTTCGTCTGCCCTTCAAACTGCGGATCCGGATGCTTTACAGATATGATCGCCTGCATACCGGAACGAATATCCGCACCACTTAAGTTTGCATCCTTTTCCTTTAATAACCCAAGCTCATTTCTTGCATACGAGTTGATCAGCTTTGCAAATCCTGACTTGAAACCTGTTACATGTGTTCCGCCTTCCGGATTCGTGATATTATTTGTAAAACCGATGATGTTTTCTTCCCCATCCTCTGTCATAACGAATACGATATCAGCAGTTATATTCTCTTTCTCTCCGCTGATCGCAATGATCGGTGAAGTATGTGTAAGTCCTTCCGATATATCCTCTACAAATGCGGACAGACCGCCCGGCTGATGGAATACGACCGGTTCCTTGCCGTCTCTCTTATTATGAAATGTGATCGTAAGCTCCGGATTCAGATATGCCGTTTCCTTGATTCTCTGCATGATCGCATCGGCTTTGAATTTTACTGTTTCAAAGATCGTATCATCCGGATATAGGGTTACCTTTGTTCCGGTTCGTTTCTCTTTTAACCGGGTACGCGGCAGATTTCCTTCCGGAGTCAGCTCTGTTACCGGAACGCCATACTCATAGCTGTCCGTGTAGAGATATCCGTCTCTTGCGACCTCAACCAGCAGCTTCTTTGATAATGCATTTACAACAGCAGAACCTACACCATGAAGACCACCACTGATCTTATATGTGGAGCTGTTGAACTTACCACCGGCATGCAGTACGGTATATACGACACGTTCCGCAGGTATTCCCTCTGTCTCATGTATATCAACAGGAACACCCCGTCCATCATCTGACACGGTCGCTGAACCGTCTTCATTGATACTGACATATATATTTTTACAATAACCTGCAAGGTGCTCGTCCACGGAGTTATCGATCAGCTCCTGAATCAGATGGTTCAGACCGCTTCTTCCGGTGTTACCGATATACATACCCGGTCTGAGTCTTACAGGCTCCAGTCCCTTCAGCACCTCTATATTTTTTGCACTATACGACATAACATTTCCTCTCTATCCACATAATCATTGATTAGTATATTCTGTATTCCATTTTTTTGCAAAGAAATTATTCTGTTTCTTTCTTTTCAATACCGATTTTTTCTTCGATATCGTCTGTCTCCCCGATAATATCCAGATCAAAATAGAATACAACTCCATCTTTTACATTATACACACCATAACACTTCTTATGTGCCTGCATGGTAGCCGCGACAATGGACAGACCGATGCCGCTTCCGCCATATTCTCTGGTTCTTGCCTTATCTACCTTGTAGAACTTGATGAACAGCTTCTCCAGTTCGCCCTCCGGTACATTTGGTCCCTGATCATATACATAGACACGGAGATTTCCAAGGATCGATCCTTCTTCATATGTGTCTCCCGGTTTTTCATACATATATTTTTCTGTCCAGACACGGACTTCTTTCTCTTTATAGCAGTAATGGATCGCATTTGTCAGATAATTACGGAAGACTTCTTCGATCATGAATTCGTCCGCATAGACATTGATCGGATCTACATCATCATAAACGATCGTAACCTGACTCTGCTCTGCAAGGATTGCAGACGAATCGATGGAATTATGGATCAGATCAACGATATTGAACATTTCCTTATTCACTCGGTTCTGCCCGAATTCTATCTCATTCAGATCAAGTAACTGCTTTACCAGCTTATTCATCTTGTTTGCTTCATCAACAATGACATCACAATAAAAATTCTTACTTTCTTCATCATCATTGATATTATCCCGCAAGCCTTCTGCATAACCCTGTACCAGTGCGATTGGTGTCTTTAATTCATGTGATACATGTGACAGGAATTCCTTACGCATCTCGTCAATCTTGATCTTCTCATCAATTTCCACCTGAAGCTTCTGGTTTGTCTCCTTAAGCTCCGTCAGCGTCTTATTCAGCTTATACGACAGATCATTCATATAACAGGACAGCTCACCGATCTCATCATTGGACGGATGCTCGATCCTTGCATCAAAATCAAGAGTTGCCATTCGTTTTGCAACCCTGGTAAGCCGTTTGATCGGTCCGGCAAATATCTCACTGACAAAATACATCAGAATACAACTGATGATTGCTGTTGTAATCAGTACAGCCATAAAATATTTGATCGTTGTCTGGATCGTGGAATCCACTCTGGCAATTGTGGTACGCACGATAATAACAAATCCATTATCCAGAAATCCGAGCAGATCAAAATAACTCTGAGCTGTATCCTTATCCTTTGTGATCTGTATCTTATAATCCTTATGCTTCTCGACCTCTTCCCGTTCGATCTGGGAATTATTCGCATCTATACTGTCTGAGAACATCAGGAACTCACCGATACTTTTCAGATTGTTAAATACAGCCGTATCCTCATTTACCGTTGTATAGATCTTCATATGAATATCATCCACAATATAGATCATCGCATCGGATTTATTCTCGAGCAGGCTCTCCATGCTGTCAAGGTCATAGCTGCCATCTCTGTTCTTATTTGATGAATCTTTAAAAAAAGCATCACATTCCTGATAGGTCTGGATCAGATTATTTTTCAGTTCATTGTAGTAATATTTTTTAATGAAGATAACGGACAAAATGCCTGACAGCAGGATCATCACAGTAATGATCGCCATCAGACAAAGTGTTATCTTACTCCTTATCGACCTTTTTCTCATCATCCACCTCGAACTTATATCCCATGCCCCAGATCGTCTTGATATAGTCACCTTTATCCTTCAACTTGCTTCTAAGCTTCTTTACATGGGTATCGATCGTTCTGGCATCTCCAAAATAATCATAATTCCATACATTATTCAGTATCTTCTCTCTGGATAATGCAACTCCTTTATTCACCATAAAATAATTCAACAGCTCAAATTCTTTATAACTGAGCTCGATCGGTTCTCCATCGATCGTTACGATATGGGCTGCAAGATCCATCGTGATACCGCCTGCTGAGATCACACTGTCAGCCGGTACATCACTGGTTCTTCTTAAGATTGCTTCTACTCTGGCAACCAGGATCTTCGGACTGAACGGCTTCGTGATATATTCATCAATACCAAGTTCAAATCCCAGAAGTTCATCTCTTTCATCTGACTTTGCAGTCAGCATGATGATCGGAACCTGTGAGAACTTCCGTATCTCCTTACAGGTCTCCCAGCCATCCATCTTCGGCATCATAACATCTAAAATGATCAGTCCGATGTCTTTATTATTCATAAAGATATCAACCGCTTCTTCACCGTCTCCTGCTTCCAGAACGATATATCCTTTCTTACTCAGGAAATCCTTGACCAGCTTACGCATTCTGCTCTCATCGTCAACTACCAATACCTTTATACTATCCATATGCGACCTCCTGTTATTTCCATTTCTTGCTGTATTCTAACAAACATCTATGTCATAAATGTGAATTTCAATCGGGAAATTTACCTTTTTCTCTTTTTCTTCTCCACAACCGGGTGATTTGCTTCATATTTCGCATACAGATCCGGTCGCCGTTCTTTTGTCCGGCTGATCGACTGTTCCAGTCTCCATGCCTCTATATTCTTATGATGACCGGAAAGCAGCACATCCGGAACCTTCTTCCCCATGAATTCTACCGGTCTTGTATATTGTGGATATTCTAACAGATCGTCATGAAAGGATTCGATCTCCGCACTGTCATCATTGTTCAATACCCCAGGAACCAGTCTGGATACAGTATCAATGATTGCCATTGCCGGAAGCTCACCGCCGGTTAAGACAAAATCACCGATCGATACATAATCCGTTACGATCAGCTCCAGCACACGTTCATCGATACCCTCATAATGTCCGCATAAAAGCACCAGATCATCTTCAACAGCAAATTCTTCTGCCACCTTCTGTGTAAATGTCCGTCCCTGCGGTGTCATATATATAACCTTTAATTTCTTTCCTGTCTTTTCACACAAATACTGATAGGCATTATAAACCGGCTCCGCCTGCATCACCATTCCGGCTCCGCCGCCATACGGATAATCGTCTACATGCTTATGCTTATCCTTTGTAAAATCCCTGATATTCACTGCTTCAATATGGATCAGCCCTGCTTCCATCGCCCTGCCGGTAATACTGGTTCTAAGCCCGTCCATGATCATATCGGGGAATAATGTAAGAACATAAAAATTCATCATTCTCTCCATTCGTCCTAATCTTCTGCGATTTTCAGAAGATGTACCTTTACCGTTTTATTTACCGTATCAATATCTGTTACCCATTCCTTTACAACCGGAACATAGATATCGTCCTGTCCTTTTTTCTTTATAACAAAGATATGATTCGCCGGTGTCTCCAGTACATCATCGATCACACCGATCTCTGTGTCATTCTGATCGTATACCTTTGATCCAATCACATCACAGATAAAGAACTCACCATCCTCTAAGGCTACGGCATCCTCTCTGTTTACAAGAATATCATACTGTCTTAAAGCTTCTACATCATTTATACTATCATACCCTGCAAACTTCAAAACTACCATGTTTTTTAAAAATTTACAGGATGTACATTCAGTTTCAATCTCTTTGCTGCCTGATACCAGAAAACATTTTTTCAGGCTTTTAAATCGATTCAGGTCATCCGTTGTCGGATATACTTTTACCTCTCCCTTGATACCATGCGGTGCTGTGATCACACCCACTCTCAGTCTGTCTTCCAAAATTATATCTTTCCTCCACTATAACTAAAAATGGGGGAGTTATGATAACTCCCCCAAAAAGATCTTTGTACTACTTAATATCTACAATTACCTTTTTGTCACCCTTTGAAGCAGCTGCTTTTACAACTGTACGGATGGATTTGGCAATTCTGCCTTGTTTTCCGATAACCTTGCCCATATCCTCTGGTGCAACAGTCAGTTCAACTTTAATTATATCGTCTTTCTCTGTCTCAGTAACAGATATTTGCTCTGGATGATCTACTAGGGATTTTGCAATGATTTCAACTAAATCTTTCATTTAAACACCTCCCTGGTGATATTATTTTTCAATACCTGCCTGCTTGAATAACTTAGCAACAGTCTCAGTTGGCTGAGCACCTGTCTGAAGCCACTTCTTAGCTGCTTCTTCATCGATTTTTACTACGCTTGGCTCCTGGTTAGGATCATATGTTCCAATCTCCTCGATGAATCTACCATCTCTTGGGAATCTTGAATCTGCAACGATTACTCTGTAAAAAGGATGCTTCTTATAACCCATTCTTCTTAATCTGATTTTTACTGCCATTTTGTTTGTTCCTCCTGAAATAAAATATAAAATATAAAAATTTATTTAAATCCAAACGGAAGCTTGAATCCACCGTGGCGTTTTTTGCCACCCATCATACCGGACATCTGCTTCATCATTTTCTTGGATTGTTCAAACTGCTTTAAGAAACGGTTGACTTCCGCGATCTGAACGCCCGCGCCGTCTGCAATACGTTTCTTTCTGGATGGTGAGATCGGATCCTTCAAACATCTCTCATTCGGTGTCATGGACTGAATGATCGCCTTCGGCTTCTTGCCTGCATCTTCATCAATCTGTACATTCTTCATCTGACTGGACATTCCGGGCATCATGGAGAGCAGGTCTCCGATTCCACCCATCTTCTCAAGCTGATCCATCTGTTCCATAAAATCATTGAAATCAAAGGATGCTTTCCGGAACTTCTGTTCCATCTCTTTCGCTTTCTCATCATCGATCGCATTCTGTGCTTTCTCGATCAGCGATTCCACATCACCCATTCCAAGAATACGGCTCGCCATACGGCTCGGATAAAATGGTTCCAGATCTGTCAGCTTCTCACCCATTCCTGCATACAGGATCGGCTTTCCGGTAACAGCCTTAATGGAAAGTGCCGCACCACCTCTGGTGTCACCATCTAACTTCGTTAGGATCACACCATCTATACCAATCTTATCGTTAAATGTCGTTGCAACATTGACAGCATCCTGTCCTGTCATCGCATCAACGGTAAGAACTGTATATGTAACATTGATATTTTCCTTGATCTCCGCAAGCTCATCCATCATATCTTCATCTACATGAAGTCGTCCGGCAGTATCGATAAATACCAGATTCATATGATTCTTTTCTGCATGCAGGATCGCAGCCTTGGCAATATCAAGCGGCTTATGATTATCTCCCATCGTAAAGACAGGCACGCCAACCTTTTCACCATTGATCTGCAGCTGCTTGATCGCAGCCGGTCTGTATACATCACAGGCAACTAACAATGGTTTCTTGCCTTTATTCTTAAACTGATATGCAAGTTTTGCAGCCGTTGTTGTCTTACCGGCACCCTGAAGACCGCACATCATAATGACTGTAATCTCATTTGACGGAAGTAATTTCAGCTCTGTTACATCAGAACCCATCAGCTTATCCATCTCTTCTTTTACAATCTTAATGACCATGTGTCCGGGATTCAAACCCTTAAGGACTTCTTCACCAACAGCTCTGTCACTTACAGCTTTGATAAATGATTTAACAACCTTGAAGTTTACATCGGCTTCCAGTAAAGCACGCTTTACTTCTTTCATTGCCTCTTTTACATCATCTTCTGTAAGAACACCCTTGCTTCTCAGTTTCTTGAAAACATTTTGAAGCTTGTCAGATAAACTGTCAAAAGCCATGAATATCTCCCTTCGTTCCTAACACTCATCTACTAAAACTCGTCCAGTATCCGATCCGATAACCGGTCGATTGCTTCTATCTTCGAATTCAGCCTGTCATCCCGATTCTCCTCCATCAGCTCTGAAATGCAGTCTTTCATCTTCTCGACCTGCTTTCTCGCTTTCATGAATTTGTCAACAAGCTGTAACTTATCTTCATATTCTTCCAAGATCTTATCGCAGCGCTTGATCATGTCATAGACACCCTGTCTGCTGATCTGATTCATTCTGGCAATCTCGGAATAGGACATATCATTATTGACCACATCTTCATAAATTGCTTTCTGATGCTCTGTCAAAAGCTCTCCATAAAAATCATATAATAAAGACTGTCTGACTATTTTCTCCATACGATCACCGCCTGTAAAGTATTTTCCCTTTACCATGGGTTATTCTATACCATGCCTGCATCGTTGTCAAGTAAAATATCTTGACAAATTAATTTTTATCCGAATATCCTCTGTTTTGCCACTTCCATGTCTGCAAGCATCTGTGCTTTTAATTCTGAAACACCTGAAAATTTCTGCTCTCCGCGAATAAAGGATAACAATTCCACGACCAGCTTCTGTTCATAGATATCCTCATCAAAATCAAAGATATGCGTCTCGATTGTTACCCTGCGATCTGTATTCACCGTCGGATTGTCTCCGATATTCGTAATCCCATAACAGACCCTGCCGTCCTCCAGATGTATCCTTGATGCATAAACACCCGTCACCGGATAGATTTTCCCATGCTTTGGAAGCAGATTTGCCGTCGGAACCTGGATCGTCCTGCCAAGCTCTCTGCCATGCACTACATGACCGGACAGAAAATAAGGTCTGCCAAGGAAGGTTTCTGCTTCTTCCATTTTTCCCTCACTGATCAACATTCTGATATAAGTGGAACTTACAATGACATCATGGATTTTTTTCTTTTCTATCACGATCACCTGATAGCCGTGTTCGCCGGCCATCTTCCGCAGAAGTTCTACATTCCCGCGTTTCTTTTTTCCGAATCCGTAATCGGTTCCTACGACTACATATCCGGCATGTAACCTTTTTACAAGGATATCCGTTACGAAAGCTTCCGGTTCCATCGATGCAAATGCATCATCAAACGGATACTCCACCAGTACATCGATTCCCATCTGTTCTGCAAGCATACATTTTTCTTCCGAGGTTATGATGCTTTGAAGCTTATCTACATCAAAGATCGAATTTTTACGAATATCAAAGGTAAATACGACTCCGGTATATCCATCCTTCTGTAAACGAAGCACCTCGTCAAGCAGCAGCTTGTGGCCCTGATGAAAACCGTCAAACTTGCCAAGTGCAACGACGGAACCTTTTTCTGTATTGATCTGTATATCTTTCTGATTAAAATAATGCTGCATTGTCTTCTATCCTATCATCTATCTGTCTCTGCATTCTTCGGGAACATCTTTACCGGCTGGCAGATGCTCTTTTCCTTTTCATATCGGTATATCGCTGCAAAGCTGTCCGTTTCATCATAGACACGGATGCCCGGAACATCTGTAACCGTTTCAGGACTCACAGCTTCCGCAAACTGGGAAAGCTGAAGTTTATTTCCATTTCTTAACAGCTTTCTTGCATATTCATCTGTACCGATATGAAGCTCCGGATACTCCGGCAGCAATAGTTCTTTCTTCATTACATATGAAGCGATCGTTCCCTGATCTCTCGCCTGCTCGATCTCCGCAAGTGTCAGGCTGTCTTCAACCCTGAAGTTCTTCACTTCAGTACGGACCAGCTTCTCCATGACTGCTCCGCAGCCAAGCTTTTCTCCGATATCCCGGCATAAGCTTCTGATATACGTTCCTTTGGAACAATGTATGGTAAATGTAACCCTTGGAAGCGACACATCCTCTATCTTTACCTCAAGGATTGTTACCTCTCTCGGACTCCGTTCGATCTCAATTCCCTGTCTGGCATATTCATAGAGCTTTTTGCCGTTTACCTTGATAGCCGAATACATTGGCGGTATCTGTCCATAAGTGCCGATAAAGCTGTTTACCGCTTCTATTACCGATGCTTCATCCGGGATATCTGCTGTCTCTGTAAGGACTTTTCCTGTTACATCCTCTGTATCTGTTGTCTTTCCGAGCAGCATGACACAGCGGTATGTCTTATCCTTATCGATCAGCATTTCGCTTAATTTTGTTGCCTGTCCAAGACACACCAAAAGCACACCTTCCGCCATCGGATCAAGTGTGCCTGTGTGACCGATCTTCTTCTGTTTTAAAATACCACGAAGCTTGGCTACTACATCAAATGATGTATAGCCCTGCTCCTTGTATACATTCAAAAAGCCGTCTAGCATAACTGTTCCTTAATCTCCTCTATCACGCCGGCAAGGATCTCTTTGATATCTCCCTTCATGCTGAAACCTGCAGCACGAACATGACCACCGCCGCCATGATTGCAGGATATCCTGCTTACATCAACGATATTATTCGACCGAAGTGAAATCTTGTATTCTTCTTCTCCTGTCTGATAGATAAATACCGCCGTTTCCGTTCCCTCTGTGATCCGAAGCTGATCAACGATACCATCCGTATCGATCTTGCCTGCACCACTTTTTCGGAAATCCTCTGTCTCAAGCACTGTGCTGATGATCCTGCCATCTGCATGCTGCTCTGCTTTTGTCAGAGCGATTCCAAGCAGCTTATTTGCGACAAATGTCTTCTTATAGAAGGTTTCATCTATAATAAATGACGGATTTGCACCCTTTTCGATCAGATCACCCGCTATACTCATCGCACTCTTTGTTGTATTACTGTGTTTGAATACGCCTGTATCATGTACAATTCCCATATAGAGTGCTTCGGCAGCATTCTTATTAATCTTGTCCTGTTCCATCAGCTTATAAAGTGCTTCTGCCGCGGAACACGCTTCTGCATCCACATAGCATACCTCACCAAATCCCGGATTGGAGATATGATGATCCACACACATTGTACGCTTCGCACGTTCAAAGATCGGAAGAAAATCTCCCTGTCTTTCCTTATCACCACAATCCACCGCAATACACAGATCATAGACCTGATCTGTCGGTGTATGACTGATCTTATCTGCATCATGTAAAAACAAAAAATCCTTGGAGAATTCCTCCAGATAGATCTGTACCTGCTTATCATAATTGCTGATGATATAATTATATAATCCAACCGTTGAGCCTACACAGTCGCCATCCGGACGTACATGTCCGGTTATAGCGATTGTGTCTGCCTGCTCGATCATGGTAAGAAAATCATTCTTCATTTTCTGTATCATCCTCATCATCTTCGATGTCTTTTACAACATCATCAATCTTTTTGGACATTGTTACACCGTATTCGATCGACTGATCCATGATAAATGTGATCTCAGGTGTATTTCTGAGATTAATGGAATGTGCAAGTTCTCTTCTGATAAATCCCATTGCACTGTTCAGTCCCTCCAGTGTGGAGTTTACGGAATCCTGATCTCCAAGGACACTGATGTATGCCTTGCAGTATTTCAGATCCGGTGTTACAACCGCCTCTACTACGGATGTCATCGGATTAATGCGGGGATCCTTGATCTCTCTGCTGATGATCCGTGAGAGTTCTCTCTGAACCTCTGCATTAATTCTTGTATTTTTTACACTGTTCTTTCTCATTATTTTCTTGGAACCTCTACCATCTGATATGCTTCAATCTGATCCTCTACCTGAATGTCATTAAAGTTCTCAAGAACAATACCACATTCAAATCCTGACTTAACTTCCTTCACATCATCCTTGAATCTCTTTAAGGAAGCCATCTTGCCTTCGTAGATCAGATTTCCTTCACGGGTTATTCTTACGCTGCAATTTCGGTTGATGATACCATCTAATACATAAGAACCTGCGATCATACCGACACCGGAAGCCTTGTAGGTCTGTCTGATCTCTGCATGACCTATTACCTGTTCTTCAAAGATAGGATCTAACATACCCTTCATTGCAGACTCAATATCTTCAATTGCATTGTAGATGACTCTGTATAAACGAACATCTACACCTTCTGTCTCTGCTGTCTCTTTTGCTCTTGCATCCGGCCGGATATTGAAACCGATTACGATTGCATTGGATGCGGATGCCAGAATGATATCTGACTCGTTGATCGCACCAACACCGGAATGGATACATTTTACTGCAACTTCATCATTTGAAAGCTTTAACAGACTCTGCTTAACAGCCTCTACAGAACCCTGTACATCAGCTTTGATAATGATGTTCAGTTCCTTGACATTACCTGCCTGGATCTGGCTGTACAGATCATCCAGTGACATTCTGGATTTCGTCTCAGCAAGCATCTTCACTCTGCTCTGCGAAATGTATGTCTCGGAAATCTGTCTTGCTTCCTTCTCATTATCAACCGCCATAAAGATCTCACCGGCTGATGGAACTGTATCCAGACCAAGGATCTGCACCGGAGTGGATGGAGTTGCTTCTGTTACACGGACACCTTTTGAATTGTGCATTGCACGAACCTTACCATGGGAAGATCCGACTGCAAGATAATCTCCTACATGAAGTGTACCCTTCTGCACTAACATAGTTGCAACAGGACCACGTCCCTTATCAAGCTCTGCTTCGATTACGATACCACGAGCATTTCTGTTTGGATTTGCCTTTAACTCAAGAACCTCTGCAGTTAACAGGATCATCTCAAGCAGGTTATCCAGTCCTTCACCTGTATGTGCGGAAACCGGGCAGAAGATCGTTGATCCGCCCCAGTCCTCAGGGATCAGTTCATATTCTGTAAGCTCCTGCTTTACACGCTCGATATTTGCACTTGGTTTATCGATCTTATTGATCGCAACGATGATCTCGATACCGGCTGCCTTTGCATGGTTAATAGCCTCAATCGTCTGTGGCATAACACCATCATCTGCTGCTACAACAAGGATAGCAATATCGGTAGACTGTGCGCCACGCATACGCATAGCTGTGAACGCCTCATGTCCCGGTGTATCTAAGAATGTGATCGTCTGTCCATTGATCTCTACTACAGATGCACCGATCGCCTGTGTGATACCACCGGCCTCGGCTGATGTTACATTTGTCTTACGGATCGCATCCAGAAGGGATGTTTTACCATGGTCAACGTGACCCATAACGCAGACAACAGGTGGTCTTGGAACCATATCCTTCTCGTCTTCTTCATCCTCTTTTAAGAGCTCCTCGATCACATCGACTTTCTCTTCCTCTTCAGCAATACAGTTATATTCCAACGCGATCTCTGCTGCTGTTTCAAAGTCTAACTCAGAGTTCACGTTATACATCTTACCTGCAAGGAAAAGCTTCTTGATCAGCGCATTTACAGGCTCCTTAATAATGTCTGCAAGTTCTTTGATCGTTATAACCTCCGGAAGTGTGATCGTACGGATCGTTTCCTTGTCCTCTGCCTGCTGCTGAGGCTGCTGTGGCTGATGATGCTTGTTTCTGACATTTTTAGCCAGTCTGCTGATATCTGCCTCAACCTCTTCCGGAGATCTTCTGTTGCCCTTACGAGGCTTATTCTTATCTCTGTTATAATTGTCTCTGTTCTGGCTCTTTAAATCCTTGCCCGGCATCTCTTTTGCTTCAAAATCCTTACGGGTATTTGTTCTTGGACTTCTTCTCTGATTATTATTATTATCATCCTCGTCATCCTTGCCGAATCCCATCGGAGTATTGTTTCTGTTATTGTTGAACCGGTTGTTTCTGTTATCCGGCCTGTCACCGAACTTCGGCTTGTCGAAGCCGCCCTGACGATCTCCGTTTCCGGAAAATCTGCCACGATCCTGACCACCACGGCCATTGTTAGAGAATCTTCCTCTGTCCTGACCATTTCTGTCATTGTTAAATCTCGGTCTGTCAGAATTATTTCTGTCACCGGAATTATTGTATCTTGGTCTGTCAGTGTTATTTCTGTCATTGTTATTTCTGTCATTGTTGTATCTTGGTCTGTCGGAATTGTTTCTGTCAGTACCGTTTCTGTCATTATTATATCTCGGTCTGTCAGAATTATTTCTATCACCATTTGTAAATCTTACACGGTCACCGTTATTTCTGTCGTTGTTATATCTTGGTCTGTCATTTCCCTGCTTGTCGCCAAATCTTGTCTTATCAGAATTCATACGCTCACTATTGTTAAATCTTACTCTCTCATTATTTTGTCTATCGGAATTATTTCTGTTTCTGTCATCTCTGACAAATCTCGTATGTCCCTCATCTTTACCCTGTTTCGACTTATTCGCTTCCCCTGTAGCCGGTCGATCATTTCTTGCAACCGTTTTCTTAGGCTCTTCTTTTACAGGATTTTCTTTCTGAACCTTTTCCGGCGCTGTCTTTGCCGCCTTTACGTCCTCCGGCTTCTTCTCCGGTACAGGCTTTGCTGCCGGCGCATCTGCTTTCTTTGTACCGGTTCCGCATGCCTTCTTAACGATATTGATCATATTCTCATCAACAGCCGACATATGGCTCTTGATCTCGATACCATTTTTGCCAAGGATTGCTTTGATTTCATTGTTACTTATATTCAGCTCTTTTGCCAATTCGTGTACTCTCAGTTTCGTCAAAAGTTACACCTCCATATTTTCACTCAAACTCATGTATTTTATGATCTGTTTCGCAAATCCTTCATCTAAGATTGCGATCGACGTCCGGAATTCTTTTCCAACGAATTTTCCCAGACTGTCTTTGTCTCCAAATTCAAAATATGGGATCTCATAAAAATTACATTTTTGATCAAATAGTTTCTTTGTATTATGGGCTGCATCACATGCCACGATCACGGCACATGCGCTTCCGTTTTTTACGGCCTTTTCTACTGAAAAGTTTCCGCTTACCAGCCTTCCGGCCTTTGCACATAAGGAAATCATGGAATAAATCTTCTTACTGTTCAATTGCCTCTAACTCCTTATCCAGTTTCTCATAAACCTCTTTTGGAATCTGCATCTTGAATGAGCGTTCCAGAGATTTACTCTTCATAGCTTTTTTCAGGCACTCTGCCTTACGGCATATATATGCCCCCCGTCCATTCATCTTGCCGGTCAGGTCGATCGCAAAATTATTCTCATTATCCTTCACGATACGGATGAGTTCTTTTTTCGGTATCATCTCATTACAACCAAGGCACTGTCTGAGCGGTATCTTCTTTGCCATAACATCACTTCCTATGCTTATATATTTATCACCGTTCCAATCGGCATGGTACCCGGTCAGAACTTCATTTTATTCTTCGTCTTCTTTTACTTTTTCCGTATCCTGCTGCTCCAGAGATTCTTCATAAGAACCATCAACGATATCGTCGATATTGTCAAATGCTTCTTCCTGCTCCGGCTCTTTATAGTCATCATTTTCTTCTGAGAAATATCCCATCTCTTCTGCCTGTGACTCACTCTTAATGTCGATCTTATATCCTGTCAGCTTTGCAGCAAGTCTTGCATTCTGACCTTTCTTACCGATTGCAAGTGATAACTGGTAATCCGGTACAACGACAAATGCGCTCTTTTCATTCAGATCTACATCAACTGCGATAACCTCTGATGGACTTAATGCATTCTTGATGAAGATTGCCGGATTCTCATCCCAACAGATAATATCGATCTTCTCGCCGTTCAGATCTTCAACTACGTTATTAACACGGCTTCCGTTTACACCTACACATGCACCTACCGGATCTACATTCTCATCATGAGAATAAACAGCGATCTTGGAACGGGAACCGGCCTCACGGCAGGAGCTCTTGATCTCTACTGTACCGTCTGCGATCTCGGTTACTTCCTTTTCAAATAAACGCTTTACCAGATCAGGATGTGTTCTGGATACTGTGATCTTAGGTCCTCTGGATCCTTTCTTTACTTCTGTTACATATAATTTGATACGGTCACCTCTGTTATATACTTCGCCGGGAACCATCTCAGACTCTTTTAAGATTGCTTCTGTCTTGTCATCCAGACTGACATTGATGTTGTTTCCAACATATCTCTGAACGATACCTGTGATGATATCCTTCTCTTTTGTATAGAAGTGATCGTAGATCGCATCTCTTTCGCTCTCATTAATTGCCTGAACGATTACATTTCTTGCTCTCTGTGCTGCGATTCTTCCGAAATCCTTTGTTGTGATCTCGATGTTGATGATATCTCCGAGATCATACTTGGAATTCATCATCTTAGCTTTTTCCAGAGAAATCTGTGTCGCAGGTCTTTCAACCTCTTCTACAACCTCTTTCTTCGCATATACATGAAACTCACCGGTCTCACGATCCATAACAACATCGATATTCTCATCGGTATCAAAGTCCTTCTTGCAGGCCGCCTTTAAGGATCTTTCGATCGCATCCAGCAGAATATCCTTGCTGATATTTTTCTCCTTTTCTAATTGATTTAATGCTTCGATAATTTCTGACACTTTTTTATCCTCCCGCTTCTTTTATTAATATACAAATGCAAGTCTTATCATCGATATATCTTTTCTTGCAATCTTCAGTTCTTTCTCATCTTCTGTCAAAATGGTAACTGTTTCTTCATCGTATGCTGTAAGTTCACCTTCAAAATCTTTACAGTTATCGATCTTGGTATATGTCTTGATCTCTACAATCTTACCAATACTCCGTTTAAAGTCATTTTCCTTCTTTAATGGTCTTGTAAGCCCCGGAGAGCTGACCTCCAGAATATAGGCATCCTTAATGAAGTCATCTGCATCCAGCAGATCACTCATGGCTCTGTTCACGATCTCACAATCTCCGATCGTTATTCCACCTTCTTTATCTGCATAGATCCGCAGATAATAATCACTGCCTTCTTTTACATATTCCACATCAACCAGTTCAAGGTTATTTGCTTCAATGATCGGCAGAACCATCTCTGTTGCTTTTGCTTCAATATCTGTTTTCTTCGTAGCAATACCACCTTTCTACAAAAACTAAGAGTGGGCCAAAACCCACTCTTAATAGTTACCATAATCTTACTAAAACAAGATTATAACACGTTATAAGGAAAATGCAAGTATTTTTTATCGCATGCCCTTCGCTCTCAGCTCATCTTCCTTCGCATAACGATCCAGAATCTTATTTGCCTTTCGGTCATCGATCATGTACTTATTGCTGATTGCCTGTTTGATGATCTCATCCAGTGCCAGTTCCCTTAAATAAGTATCCTTGATATTAATGGATGCAATCTCCCGGTATGCTCCCATCTTTCTGGTCAGGGTTCCGTACTCATAAGGAATCAGCTTCTCGATCATATTACGGATCTCCTTTGCTACATTTGAACTGTAGCCTCCTGTTGTGACCCCTATCACCAAGTCTTCACGCATAACAATTCCGGGGAACAAGAAGCTGCTGACATCCTTGTTATCTGCTACATTGACCGGAATATTATGTTCGTTACAATACTTTCCGATCTTAGCATTTACATCATCCCTCTTAGTTGCTGCAATTACCATATCTGCCGTATCAAGCGCATCTAATGTCATATTCGACTCATGTACACTGATTCCCTGTACTGCCTTGATCTCATCGCAGATTCTCGGTGCGATAACTGCGATCTTACAGTCAAACTTTATCAGAGAGTTAATCTTTCGAAGTGCGGTCTTTCCTCCGCCAAGTACGATTACTTTTTTGTTTTCCAGATTGATAAACATTGGAAAATATGCCATAGTGAAACCTCCTGTCGCTTCTTTTCTTTTATATTACTTTTCAATAAATTCTTTTTTCATATACCTCATCATTATATACCATGCATAACATACCTTTCTGTAAACAACTGATTATGTTTTTCCTGTTTCAGCATTGATAAAGTATTATTGGCATGAAATGCAACTTTGCTTCATATAATAAACAGATTATAATTCAGGATTACTAAAATGGCAAATGGAAACAATAACGGAACATTAAAAATCAGGATCATCTCGGAACAGACTGCATATCCGGTAACCGATGCGGTCGTTTCTGTCGCATCAACCGGAACTCCGGATGAAGTAATAGAGGAACTGCAAACAGACAGTGACGGTATCATCGACGGCATCACCCTTGAAACTCCTCCACTGGAATACAGCATGGAACCATCTGACAACCAGCCATATTCCGAATACAATCTGAAAATCAATGCACCCGGATTTGAACCACGTATTATCTCCGGTGTACAGATGTTTACTGAACAAAAGGGCATTCAGGCAGTTAAGCTGCGTGTTTCTGATACTGACCAATCGAGCTATAACCCAACGGTGATCGGTGCTCATACCCTCTGGGAAGAATATCCGCCAAAGATTGCTGAGGATGAAATTAAAACAGTTGCAGAGACAGGCGAGATCGTCTTGAGCCGTGTCGTGATTCCTGAAACCATCGTGGTTCATGATGGAGCACCTTCTGACCCAACTGCAATCGACTACTATGTACCTTACAAAGACTACATAAAGAATGTTGCATCAAATGAAATCTACTCCACGTGGCCGGATGCTTCTCTGCGAGCCAATATTCTTGCAATTATGTCCTTCACATTAAACCGTGTCTATACAGAATGGTATCGAGGAAAGGGATACGATTTTACGATCACATCTTCAACCGCTTACGATCAGAAATGGATCTATAACAAGACTATATATAAAAATATCTCCCGTATCGTTGATGAACAATTTGCCAATTATCTGTCAAGGCCGGGTGTCACACAACCGATCTTTACACAATATTGTGACGGGAAACGTGTCACCTGTCCAAACTGGATGACCCAATGGGGTTCCAAGCATCTTGCCGATCAGGGACTGTCTGCGATAGAGATCTTACGCTACTACTATGGCGATTCCATTTATATCAACTCTGCCGAAACCATTGCCGGTATTCCATCCTCTTATCCGGGATATGATCTGTCAATCGGCGCAACCGGTGACAAGGTTCGTCAGCTTCAGGAGCAGTTAAATCGTATCGCACAGAATTATCCGTCCATACCAACTGTCGCCGCCGATGGCATCTATGGACCTGCCACAGCCGATGCCGTCAGACGCTTTCAGCAGATCTTCGACCTGCCCGTTACCGGCATCACCGACTACTCCACCTGGTACAAAGTCTCCCAAATCTACGTTGGCGTCACCAAGATAGCCGAGAATATCTGATCACCGAACGACAGAGAACCCTGCATACCCTTTATTCCGCAGAACACTCGCGTTCTATTTTTCACGTAACGGTACTAAACTCCTCACCTTCGGTGACTCGTTAAGAACCGACGTGAAAAAAGGTCTGCTCCATAAAGGTATGCAGGGTTCCCTGTCTGTCTATGATAAGATATAGTCTACTTCGATACTTGATTCCACTGACAGATCAAAAGTGCGTTGTTGCTTTTATATCATGGTATCTTGTTTTCATATCGTAAAAGATCGTATCTGGTTGTTCAGCAATCACTTTACCTTATAATTTAAAATGAGAACTGATATTACTATTATGAAGCAAGCCTGCCTGAGCGTTGGTACTTAGGCTGCGTCTTTTGCAGCCTTATGTACCACTACGTCGAAGGTAGAGCGGAAGCGTCTTGCGGAATAATATGTAATATCAGTTCTCATTTAATTGTCAACGCATCCCTCTTGCTGAACAACCAGATACGATCTTACATTACTGATCAAAGCAAGCTACTATCATATAAAGCAACAACGCACTTTTGATCGTCCCTCTTAATATGTATCGTGGTCGTCGTATTCGTTGTAGTCGTCGAGTTCATCGCGTTCATGATCCATGAACTCACGGCTGGAAACCTTCTTTTTGGTACGTTCATCTTCTACCATATTTGATAACATTTCCTTGACCTCTCTGGACTTCTTGATGTTCTTGATCTCGAAATCTCCCATTGTCTTATCTGCAGAACAGCATTTGATCGTTCCAAGTCCGCACATTCTCTGCCATAATTTGCGTTCCAATGAAACATCCATGATGCGATAAAGTCGTACTTCATCTTCTTTCACACTGAAGAACCCCGTACTGATAAATAACCGATCCTCTGATAATCTGTACTTTGTAAATGTCCATGGTAATCCGAAAAATATACGTTTGCGATCCTTCCATATAATCTCTGCCATTTCAAAACCTCCCATATTTTTATAAATATGTAAAAATACTAACACACCTCCCGCTAAAGTTCAACAAATGGATTTTATCATCCGGCTGTTTTCAGATTTCCGATTGCAACCTTTCCTCTTTTCCTGTAAACTAAAAGCATCATTTTATCGCGATCCGTTGTTTATGGCAGGGAGGTAAGAGCTGCATATGCTTAATATAGAAATTACTGAAACAAAAAACTTCGTTAAAAAGCTTTTGATGGAACCGGTCTTTGACACATTTTTGCTGGTGGAAGCCTATGTCCGTTCCGACGTTTCTTATACGATCGACGGCAGACTGAATCCATCTTTTTTTGATACGGAAGAACTGGAAGAAATGACCTCAAAGACTTATACGACATGGGGGGCTGTCAGACATCATATCTTCAATGTCATCAAGGGCAATAAACTCCCATTAAACTTCAAGATCGTGCTGATCTTATCGGACGCGAACATTAACCGGATCATTGAACAGAACCATCTGAATCTCACGACATCCGACATTGCAAATCTGTCTTTAAACATCTACTTTGACGGAGAAAAGATCTCACTTACAACGATGGCATCCATGAACATTTTCTCCATGGATAAAACACTTGCAAACATCTGGGATGCAAATGTATCTGCTTTTTTTAAACAGAATCAGATCTTTTAACCACCTGTTACAGCATTCATTTCTAAATAAACCATAAAATATTTGTGAATTATTAGCACTCAACGTATTTGAGTGCTAATTTTGTCTTGACTTCTATTTTTTTCTGATTTATGATATCTGTTAGTGATAACACAGAACAGATAGGGCAGATATTTCTCTCATTACACATATATATATTTGCGTATTCCGATTTGTTCTGACAACTGGAATAATATAGAATTTATATAAGGAGATGCATTTTTTATGAAAAAAGGAAGTTTATCAATTAACAGCGAAAACATTTTCCCTGTCATCAAGAAATGGCTGTATTCCGACCATGATATCTTTGTCAGGGAATTAATCTCAAACGGCTGTGATGCTGTAACAAAATTAAAGAAATTATCTCTGATGGGCGAATTTGACGAACCGGACGAGCCTTATCGTATCGATGTGATCGCAAGCCCGGACAACAAGACCTTACAGTTTATTGATAATGGTATCGGTATGACTGCTGAAGAAGTCGAAAAGTATATTAATCAGATTGCATTTTCCGGTGCTGCTGCTTTCCTTGAGCAGTACAAGGACAAGGCAACAGAGGAACAGATCATCGGTCATTTCGGACTCGGTTTCTACTCCGCATTCATGGTTGCCGATAAGGTAACGATCGAATCCCTTTCCTACAAACAGGACGCAGAACCTGTATATTGGGAATGTGAGAACGGAACGGACTTCTCCATGGATAAAGGCGACAAAGAAACCAGAGGTACTGTTATCACCCTGTATCTGAATGAAGACAGCTATGAATTTGCAAATGAATACCGTATCAAAGAAGTAATCGACAAATACTGCTCTTTCATGCCTGTAGAGATCTACTTTACAAATGCAGATGCCCCTGCAAAAGATGTAGAAGAAAAGGCAACCAAAGCTGAAGCATCAGAAGAAGCTACTGCTGAAACCGATAAAACAAAGGATGCTGCCGAAAAGAAAGAAAAAGAAGCACCAAAGCCTTTAAATACCACAACACCTCTCTGGACCAAGCATCCAAATGACTGTACAGACGATGAATACAAAGACTTCTATCATAAAGTATTCCATGATTACAAAGATCCATTGTTCTGGATCCACCTGAATATGGACTATCCATTTAACCTGAAAGGAATCCTGTACTTCCCTAAGATCAATACCCAGTATGATAATCTGGAAGGAACGATCAAGTTGTATAACAACCAGGTATTCGTAGCTGATAATATCAAAGAAGTTATCCCTGAATTCCTGATGCTGTTAAAAGGTACCATCGACTGTCCGGATCTTCCACTGAACGTATCCAGAAGTGCTCTGCAGAATGATGGATTTGTTAAGAAGATCTCCGATTACATCACAAAGAAGGTAGCCGATAAATTATCCGGTATGTATAAGGTTCACAGAGAAGATTATGAGAAATATTGGGATGACATCAACCCATTTATCAAATTCGGCTGCTTAAAGGATGAGAAATTCTTAGAGAAGATGAAAGACTTCTGTATCTACAAGAATCTGGAAGGCAAATACCTGACTCTGCCGGAATATCTGGAAGCCGGAAAAGAAAAATACGAAAACAAAGTCTTCTATGTTACGGATGAAGTTGCTCAGTCACAGTACATTAACATGTTCAAAGAGGAAGGCATGGATGCCCTGATCATGACACAGACGATTGACAGCCCATTTATCACGCTTCTGGAACAGAAAAATGAAAATGTACATTTCTACAGAATCGATGCAGATCTGTCCGATAATTTTGTAGATGAAGCATTATCCGAGGACACCGCAAAGGAATATACGGATAATCTCACTGAGACTTTCAAGAAGGCATTGGGCGTAGAAAACATCGCGATCAAGGTCGAAGCATTAAAGAATGAGAACCTGTCTTCTATGCTGACTCTGTCTGAAGAATCCAGACGTATGCAGGAAATGATGAAGATGTATGGTATGGCCGGCATGGGCATGGATCCATCTATGTTTGGCGGCAAAGGCGAAACACTGGTATTAAATGCCAACAATAATCTGGTCAAATATGTCCTTGACAACCCGGATGGCGAGAACACTCCTACCATCTGCTGTCAGTTATATGACTTGGCAGTCCTTGCAAACCGTCCATTATCTGCCGATGCCATGACCAAGTTCGTCGCAAGAAGCAACGAGATCTTAAGTATTCTGGCAAAATAAAACCTTGTAATTAAAATATATAACACGGGGATTGCCCCTATACAGACCATAAGCCCCATTATAATATGACATTTAGTGAA
>NZ_DS480315.1:0-807 GCF_000154245.1 Clostridium sp. L2-50
TCCAATCTCTTTCTCGCTTATCTTTCGAACCTCTCAGGATAAGTCTTCGACCTATTAGTATCTGTCAGCTGAATGCGTTACCGCACTTACACCTCAGACCTATCAACCTCGTAGTCTTCAAGGGGTCTTATTTCTTTAAAGAATGGGATATCTAATCTTGAGGGGGGCTTCACGCTTAGATGCCTTCAGCGTTTATCCCTGCCGGACTTGGCTACTCTGCCATGCTGTTGGTCAACAACAGATACACCAGCGGTCCGTCCATCCCGGTCCTCTCGTACTAAGGACAGCTCCTCTCAAATATCCTACGCCCACGCCGGATAGGGACCGAACTGTCTCACGACGTTCTGAACCCAGCTCGCGTACCGCTTTAATGGGCGAACAGCCCAACCCTTGGAACCTGCTACAGCTCCAGGATGCGATGAGCCGACATCGAGGTGCCAAACCACTCCGTCGATGTGAACTCTTGGGAGTGATAAGCCTGTTATCCCCAGGGTAGCTTTTATCCGTTGAGCGATGGCAATCCCACGTTATACCACCGGATCACTAAGTCCTACTTTCGTACCTGCTCCACCCGTCGGTGTCGCAGTCAAGCTCCCTTCTGCCTTTGCACTCTTCGAATGGTTTCCGACCATTCTGAGGGAACCTTTGAGCGCCTCCGAGACCCTTTCGGAGGCGACCGCCCCTTACAAACTCCCCGTCAGACATTGTCCCCCAGACGGGTCACGGCTGCCGGTTAGAGACCCAGCACTGTCCTGTTGGTCATCCACACGCTGCCGCGTATGACACTGTACTGCATCATTCCTAACT
>NZ_DS480314.1:0-1444 GCF_000154245.1 Clostridium sp. L2-50
TCTCGCACTGTGGTGGATTCTTCTATGTTTGCTGAACAAGAAGGCAAGCGTGGCGGTGAATTTTTCACACCGTCATGTGTAGTGCGTACTTTGGTGGAAGTATTGAAACCTTTTAAGGGTAGAGTATATGATCCTTGTTGTGGATCAGGTGGTATGTTTGTTCAATCTGCAAAATTTATAGAGAATCACAGTGGGAACATCAGCAATATTTCTATCTATGGTCAGGATTCAAATCCGACTACATGGAAGATGGCACAGATGAATCTGGCTATTCGTGGAATTGAACCAGATCTTGGAACCTATGCTGCAGATACATTCCTAGATGATCGCCATCCAACATTGCGGGCAGACTATATTATGGCCAATCCTCCTTTTAACCTTTCCGATTGGGGATTGGATAAACTAAAAGAAGATCAGCGTTGGAAATATGGAATACCACCAGCAGGAAATGCCAACTTTGCATGGCTGCAGCATATGATTTATCACCTTGCACCGGCAGGAAGAATTGGTATGGTACTTGCTAATGGATCTCTTTCTTCTCAGTCAGGCGGAGAGGGGGAAATTCGTAAGAATATCATCAATGCTGATTTGGTTGAGTGCATTGTCGCAATGCCTACTCAGCTTTTCTATACAACACAGATTCCGGTTTCACTTTGGTTTATTAATAAGCAGAAGAAGCAACCAGGAAGGACATTATTTATTGACGCTCGCAAGATGGGCAAGATGGTAAGTCGCAAACTTCGTGAGTTGACGGACGATGATATCAAGAAGATTTCAGATACCTATGAGGCTTTTGTCGATGGAACTCTTGAAAATGTAAAAGGATATTGTGCTGTTACAGATACGGCTGAAATTGAAAAGCAAGATTATATTCTTACTCCGGGCAGATATGTTGGTATCGAAGAACAAGAAGCTGACGATGAGCCGTTTGAGGAAAAGATGGATAGGTTAACATCTGAACTGGCGGAAATGTTTGCAAAGTCGCATGAGCTGGAGGACGAAATCAGGAAGAAGCTGGGGGCGATTGGGTATGAAGTATAATCTTGCAGATATATGCGAATATGCCAAGGGAAAAGTTGATGTCGCCATCTTGGATGCTGATACTTATATATCTACGGAGAATATGATGCCCAATAAGAGGGGCATCACAAGTGCGACTTCCTTGCCGACTGTAGCGCAAACACAGGCATTCCTTGCCGGTGATATTTTAGTGTCGAATATCAGGCCATACTTTAAGAAGATATGGTTTGCTGAGTTCAATGGCGGGTGTTCTAATGATGTTCTTGTGTTTTAGAGCAAAGAATGGCGTGAGCAAGCGCTTCCTGTACTATGTGCTTGCAAACGATACATTTTTTGACTATTCGATGTCGACTTCAAAAGGCACAAAGATGCCTCGTGGTGATAAAGCAGCCATTATGAAATATGACGTTCCTGATTTTACATA
>NZ_DS480314.1:1544-3130 GCF_000154245.1 Clostridium sp. L2-50
CAATCTATAATAGTAGACATTTTAGATATTATATTGATGAGCAAAAGTTCAATGAGATGAAGCGATTTCAGGTAAATACTGATGACTTAATAATAAGTTGTTCAGGGACAGTAGGAAAAGTTTCTATTATCAGAAGTGATGATCCCAAGGGGATTATTAGCCAAGCACTTTTGCTGTTAAGAGTAGATCAAAATAAGATATTGCCGTTGTATTTGAAATATTTCTTTACATCAAGAGATGGATATAATGCTATTGTTTCACGTTCAAGTGGTTCTGTACAAGTAAATATTGCCAAAAGAAATGTTATCGAACAGATACCGCTTATGCTACCAAAGATAGAAACTCAAAGGAAAATAGTTGAGATACTAAATTCTATCGATAAAAAAATTGAAGAAAATGAAGAAATAAACAATAATTTAGTGGCTTAGATGTCTATATCAGAGACATCAAGTTCACCGGACATTAAACGAGGAAGCAAGGTATCACGAATATCCTGCAAGCGGCAAATTTCATCGTAATTATTGCGAATGGTTAAATCCATCGGTGCTACAATCCTTTCAAATTCGTCCAAAATATCATCAGATGGTATAAGAATTGGCATATCATTCAACGAATTACGATTGATAGAACCAAAAACCGTTCCCTCGCCATTGAAAACATCTAACTGCTTTTTTAGCGAAAACATCGTGTAAAGAACAAAGGATTGATGGTTGGATTTAGAATGAATGGCAGCAAGTCCACGACCAATGCAGCAATCCGTATGAGCGACATTTAGGTCGCCTACCGGCGCTCGAACGCTCATCAAAGTATCATTTGACCGTGCCATTCGTTTAGGTTCAGTGGTGTATAGACGAACTGACGGAAATCTAAATCCAAATTCCGCACGACCTTGAAAGAAAATTGTGCCAGTTCCGTCCTCGTTATAGCTACTGCCACTTGGCGACTGACCAATTGTAATATCAGCAATATCACTTAAAGTGCCTTCTGCCCAATCAGAACGAGCATTATCTATGAACATTTGCTGATAGATTGCCTGAGCTTGCTGCTCTAAATTATTGTTTATAATTTTCAAATGAATGAAAAAGGGAGGAAAAATATATGAAAAAACAGCCTATTTTAGCAATTTGTTATGATTTTGACAAAACCTTATCTCCAGAAGATATGCAAGCACAAGGATATATACAGTCGATTGAGTATGAAGTGGCAGATTTCTGGAAGGAATCAAATAAGTTAGCATCAGACAATGATATGGATCAAAATCTTGCTTATATGTATATGATGCGTGACAAATCAAGAGGAAAAGTATTATTCACAAAGGAAACATTACGTCAAGATGGTGGTAAGGTACGATTGTTTCCAGGGGTTAGCACATGGTTTGACAGAATTAACGAATATGGTAAAAGTAAGGGGGTTATTGTAGAACATTACATTATTTCATCTGGATTAAAAGAAATGATTGAAGGTACAGAGGTAGCAAAAGAGTTTAAGAAAATATATGCAAGTTCATTCTATTATAATGATGCAGGAGAAGCAGTATGGCCGGCACAGGTAGTTAATTATACCAATAAAACACAATTTTTGTTTAG
>NZ_DS480313.1:0-3418 GCF_000154245.1 Clostridium sp. L2-50
ACGGTGTGAAAAACTCCGGTGGTATGATAAGGATCCGCGTCTGATTAGCTAGTTGGTGAGGTAACGGCCCTCCAAGGCAACGATCAGTAGCCGGCCTGAGAGGGTGAACGGCCACATTGGGACTGAGACACGGCCCAAACTCCTACGGGAGGCAGCAGTGGGGAATATTGCACAATGGGGGAAACCCTGATGCAGCGACGCCGCGTGAGTGATGAAGTATTTCGGTATGTAAAGCTCTATCAGCAGGGAAGATAATGACGGTACCTGACTAAGAAGCACCGGCTAAATACGTGCCAGCAGCCGCGGTAATACGTATGGTGCAAGCGTTATCCGGATTTACTGGGTGTAAAGGGTGCGTAGGTGGTGAGACAAGTCTGAAGTGAAAATCCGGGGCTTAACCCCGGAACTGCTTTGGAAACTGCCTGACTAGAGTACAGGAGAGGTAAGTGGAATTCCTAGTGTAGCGGTGAAATGCGTAGATATTAGGAGGAACACCAGTGGCGAAGGCGACTTACTGGACTGCTACTGACACTGAGGCACGAAAGCGTGGGGAGCAAACAGGATTAGATACCCTGGTAGTCCACGCCGTAAACGATGAATACTAGGTGTCGGGGCCCAAAGGGCTTCGGTGCCGCAGCCAACGCAATAAGTATTCCACCTGGGGAGTACGTTCGCAAGAATGAAACTCAAAGGAATTGACGGGGACCCGCACAAGCGGTGGAGCATGTGGTTTAATTCGAAGCAACGCGAAGAACCTTACCAAGTCTTGACATCCTGCTGACCATTCCTTAATCGGAACTTTCCTTCGGGACAGCAGAGACAGGTGGTGCATGGTTGTCGTCAGCTCGTGTCGTGAGATGTTGGGTTAAGTCCCGCAACGAGCGCAACCCCTATTTCCAGTAGCCAGCAGTCAGATGGGCACTCTGGAGAGACTGCCGGGGATAACCCGGAGGAAGGTGGGGATGACGTCAAATCATCATGCCCCTTATGATTTGGGCTACACACGTGCTACAATGGCAGTTACAAAGAGAAGCGAAACTGTGAAGTGGAGCAAACCTCAAAAAGGCTGTCTCAGTTCGGATTGTAGTCTGCAACTCGACTACATGAAGCTGGAATCGCTAGTAATCGCAGATCAGAATGCTGCGGTGAATACGTTCCCGGGTCTTGTACACACCGCCCGTCACACCATGGGAGTCGGAAACGCCCGAAGTCAGTGACCCAACCGCAAGGAGGGAGCTGCCGAAGGCAGGTTCGATAACTGGGGTGAAGTCGTAACAAGGTAGCCGTATCGGAAGGTGCGGCTGGATCACCTCCTTTCTAAGGAAAAGGAAGAAGTAAGGGTTGTTATGTTGTTAAGCGTTTAAGGTTATGTAAACGGCAAACCTCGTGAAGAAAACTTCACTCGGTGATGCGACTGCGTCGCATATAGTTTTTAACATTATACAACGCAGAAAAGTAAACTTTTCTGGTTGATAACATTAAAAACTGCATTTACTTATTAACGCACAAATTTGCTGGTGGTGATGCGCTTATGGGAAACACCCGTACCCATCCCGAACACGACGGTTAAGACGTAAGCGGCCGATGGTACTGCACTGGAGACGGTGTGGGAGAGTAGGTGGCTGCCAGCTCCAAGTTTGATCAGAAATGGTCAAAGTGCTTATCAAGTGTAAGCAGAAAAAGAGATGGGCTTATAGCTCAGCTGGTTAGAGCGCACGCCTGATAAGCGTGAGGTCGATGGTTCGAGTCCATTTAAGCCCATGAGCAGAGAGCTTAGTGAAAGCGAGTCGAAAGACGAAGCATGAACTTAGCCGTAGCCATGTCGACGCTCTTAATGAGCATTAGCGAATTTAGGAGTCGACCTTGGGGGTATAGCTCAGTTGGGAGAGCACCTGCCTTGCAAGCAGGGGGTCACGAGTTCGAATCTCGTTATCTCCACGAAAACATAGGACGAGCGGTCTTGTTTTTAAAAGCGTTCATGAAGAACTTGTTCTTCGATGAAGGATTTTGAAAACAGAAGGACATTCGTAGAATGTCCGTGATGAAGTAAGCGAAGCTTACGAATCAGACCGATATATTGAATCTTATGTTTTAACAAAAATAGAGTACAAGAGAGGAATGTTCCACTCCACTAAGACTCGCGGTTGAACCGCTCGTCAAGTGTCGGGAACCACTTTCGCACTAAGCTCGAAAGAACCTCGCTAAGTGCTCAATGTGTACCTTGAGAATTTCATACAGAAAGAAATAGAGATATTATTAATAAGCCATTAATAATTAACAAGACATCAAATAATCCAAGAAACGTTTCAAGAGATTGAAACAAACGCGAATCAAGTTATCGAAAGATAGCAACGGACCACAGCATATCAAGCTACGTATGCTGTAAGGTTAAGTTAGAAAGAGCGCAGGGTGGATGCCTTGGCACTGAGAGCCGAAGAAAGACGTGATAAGCTGCGAAAAGCTGCGGTAAGGAGCAAATATCCGATGACCCGCAGATATCTGAATGGGGAAACCCGGCTGAGCAAACCTCAGTCACCGTATACTGAATACATAGGTATACGGAGGGAACCCGCTGAACTGAAACATCTAAGTAGGCGGAGGAAGAGAAAGAAACATCGATTCCGTAAGTAGCGGCGAGCGAACGCGGAAGAGCCCAAACCGTTGTGCGTGCACGACGGGGTATGGACTGCGATATGGCAGTGTGGAAGATAGTAGAAGGGTCTGGGAAGTCCCGCCAGAGAGAGTGAAAGCCTCGTACATGAAATCAGAAACACGCCTAGCAGGATCCGGAGTACCACGAGACACGAGAAACCTTGTGGGAAGGCGGAGGGACCACCCTCCAAGGCTAAATACTACTCAGTGACCGATAGCGCATAGTACTGTGAAGGAAAGGTGAAAAGGACCCCGGGAGGGGAGTGAAAGAGAACCTGAAACCCTGTGTTTACAAGCTGTGGAACTGCGAATAAAGCAGAACCGCGTACTTTTTGTAGAACGGTCCGGCGAGTTTCTTGTGCTGGCGAGGTTAAGTACTTCAGGTACGGAGCCGAAGTGAAAGCAAGTGTTAATAGCACGTAAAGTCAGTATAAGAAGACCCGAAACCGGGTGATCTACCCATGTCCAGGTTGAAGTTGCCGTAGAAGGCAATGGAGGACCGAACGCACATCCGATGAAAAGGGTGGCGATGAGGTGTGGGTAGGAGAGAATTCAAATCGAACCCTGTGATGTCTGGCTGGACGAGATGATAGATTTATGTGAAGTCTCGAGATGATCTGGCGTTAGTTCAGCTCGATATATGTCTTTCGTCGGGAGAATCGACGACCATTTGACATTGCACATGGACGAGATGACGCAGTGCATGATTCACAATTGTAGAGCACTTGATCTGTTAAGCGATTAAGCAGGACCTGTTTATCGGACA
>NZ_DS480313.1:3518-62487 GCF_000154245.1 Clostridium sp. L2-50
CGATGAGGTGTGGGTAGGGGAGAAATTCCAATCGAACCCGGAGATAGCTGGTTCTCCTCGAAATAGCTTTAGGGCTAGCCTCGTATTAGTCTAGCGGAGGTAGAGCACTGAATATCCTAGGGGGCGTCAAAGCTTACCGAAGATTATCAAACTCCGAATGCCGCAGAGATGATGTACGGGAGTCAGACTGCACGAGATAAGTTGGGTAGTCAAAAGGGAAAGAGCCCAGACCATCAGCTAAGGTCCCAAAGTGTGTGTTAAGTGGTAAAGGATGTGGGATTTCGAAGACAACTAGGATGTTGGCTCAGAAGCAGCCATACATTCAAAGAGTGCGTAATAGCTCACTAGTCGAGAGGTCCTGCGCCGAAAATGTCCGGGGCTAAAACACACCACCGAAGCTATGGAATGTGAACACATTGGTAGAGGAGCATTCTTAACGTGACGAAGCTGTACCGGAAGGAGCAGTGGAGTGTTAAGAAGAGAGAATGCCGGAATGAGTAGCGAGATTTAAGTGAGAATCTTAAAGGCCGAATATCTAAGGTTTCCAGGGTAAAGCTGATCTTCCCTGGGTAAGTCGGGGCCTAAGGCGAGGACGAAAGTCGTAGTCGATGGATAACAGGTAGAAATTCCTGTACCACATACAAACAGAACTGTGGGGACGCAGAGAGAAAGCCAGAGCCGGAAATGGAAAAGCCGGTGCAAGCGAGGTATCCGTAAGGGAGGCAAAACCCCCTTGCAAGGAGAAGACGTAATGCGGAGTGAACTATAAGTAACGAAGCTGGTGAGCTAGCTGCCAAGAAAAGCCGCTATTGTTTTGTATGTGCCCGTACCGTAAACCGACACAGGTGGATGAGGAGAGAATCCTAAGGCCGGCGGGAGAAGTGTTGTTAAGGAACTCGGCAAAATGACTCCGTAACTTCGGGAGAAGGAGTGCCATAGAGATATGGCCGCAGAGAAATGGCCCAAGCAACTGTTTAGCAAAAACACAGGTCTATGCAAAACCGAAAGGTGAGGTATATGGGCTGACGCCTGCCCGGTGCTGGAAGGTTAAGAGGAGAGCTTAGCGCAAGCGAAGGTTTGAATTTAAGCCCCCAGTAAACGGCGGCCGTAACTATAACGGTCCTAAGGTAGCGAAATTCCTTGTCGGGTAAGTTCCGACCCGCACGAAAGGCGTAATGATTTGGGCACTGTCTCGACAACACACCCGGTGAAATTGAAATACCAGTGAAGATGCTGGTTACCTGCGCCAGGACGGAAAGACCCCATGGAGCTTTACTCCAGTTTGATACTGGGATTCGGTACTGTCTGTACAGGATAGGTGGGAAGCTAGGAAATGATGACGCCAGTTGTCATGGAGCTGACCTTGGGATACCACCCTTACAGTACTGGGTTTCTAACCTGCAGCCGTGACCCGGCTGGGGGACAATGTCTGACGGGGAGTTTGACTGGGGCGGTCGCCTCCGAAAGGGTATCGGAGGCGCTCAAAGGTTCCCTCAGAATGGTCGGAAACCATTCGAAGAGTGCAAAGGCAGAAGGGAGCTTGACTGCGACACCGACGGGTGGAGCAGGTACGAAAGTAGGACTTAGTGATCCGGTGGTATAACGTGGGATTGCCATCGCTCAACGGATAAAAGCTACCCTGGGGATAACAGGCTTATCACTCCCAAGAGTTCACATCGACGGAGTGGTTTGGCACCTCGATGTCGGCTCATCGCATCCTGGAGCTGTAGCAGGTTCCAAGGGTTGGGCTGTTCGCCCATTAAAGCGGTACGCGAGCTGGGTTCAGAACGTCGTGAGACAGTTCGGTCCCTATCCGGCGTGGGCGTAGGATATTTGAGAGGAGCTGTCCTTAGTACGAGAGGACCGGGATGGACGGACCGCTGGTGTATCTGTTGTTGACCAACAGCATGGCAGAGTAGCCAAGTCCGGCAGGGATAAACGCTGAAGGCATCTAAGCGTGAAGCCCCCCTCAAGATTAGATATCCCATTCTTTAAAGAAATAAGACCCCTTGAAGACTACGAGGTTGATAGGTCTGAGGTGTAAGTGCGGTAACGCATTCAGCTGACAGATACTAATAGGTCGAAGACTTATCCTGAGAGGTTCGAAAGATAAGCGGAAGAGATTGGAGAGAATGAGGTCGTAAGACTTTCTGTATGAAATTCTGAAGGTACATGAAAAGTAAATATTTCATCTACCTGTGAAGTGTCCCAATTTAGGACACTTAAGCAGTATAGGGGATTGGTCAAATGGTATGATAGGGGTCTCCAAAACCTTTGGTGGGAGTTCGATTCTCTCATCCCCTGCTAACAATTAATGACGCTAGAGCTAGTAAAATCAACGGTTCTAGCGTTTTTCTTTGTTTAAAATCAGATAAAATAAATTAGATTAAACGACCTATTTTCACTTTTAATCAACATTTTTCATGAGTAAACTTGTGTAAAACTTGTGTAGACATGTATATTAAAGTTGTGTATAACAAGAGAATGCATTTTACAGTTAGTTACTTTTACATAGAGTGTAATTATGGCATAATAATATCATTATAAAGGAGGTGGGTATTATGCCACAGATTATACCAATTAAAGAATTAAAAAACACAGCAGAGATATCTGATATGTGTAACAAATCTAAAGAACCAATTTGTATTACAAAAAATGAGTATGGCGATAAGGTTATAAAGAGTATGGAGAGTTACGAAAAAAACTTAAATCGAGTGGCAATGTATCATGATATAAAAATTTCGGAACAGCAGATAAGAAATGGTCAGGTAGGGGATGCAAGAATTTCACTCCAAGAAACGAGAGAAAAGTATGGTTTATAATTTAGAATAATATAACAAGTGGAAAATTGCTGGGATTGAAAAATGACCCACATATACCAGAGGTGGTATATGTGGGTTTATTCATCTTCAAAAACTGTTTCATTCATTTCAGGAAAATCTAAGAACTGGGATAATGTCATGCCAAAGCCTGTAGCTATTTTGTGCAGAGTTTTTAATTTAGGATTTTTTGTGTTCCCCTGCATTAAATTATTCAATGTGCTTTGGGTAATACCAGAAAGCGTGGCTAATTTATTGACTGTGATATTCTGTTGTTTACACAGGTAAGTTATTCTGTAAATAATCACGCTGGAATATGTCGTATACTTATATCTCCTAATAACATAAGTATACAAAATATTGTCACCAAACATTAACCGTACACGTTTGACTTGTGTAATTCTTTATCGTAAAATATAACAAAATGATATTTATTACTTAGGAGGGTAATCAAATGAACAAAAGAAAAAAAGGGTTGTGTCAGTTACTTGCATGTATGATGGTGCTTGTTATGATGATATCCTTATCATCTGTAAATGTACAGGCAGCGAGCAAGGTAAAGATTAATAAGACAAAGACAACTATGTATGTTGGTACTCCAAAGACATTAAAAGTCACTGGTACAACCAAGAAAGTAACATGGAAATCAAGCAATAAGAAGATTGCTATAGTATCGGCAAAGGGAAAAGTAACACCTAAGAAAGCCGGAACAGTAGTTATCACAGCAAAGGTATCCGGTAAAAAATATAAATGCAAAGTAACAGTTAAGAAACCATATTTATCTGCAACGAAAAAGACTGTGAAAGCTGGTTCAACATATAAACTGGTATTGCATGGAACAAATGTAAAGAAATGTTCTTCTACAAATAAAAGTATTGCAACTGTGAAAAAGAATGGCAAGAATGCTGTTACAGTAAAAGCAGTTAAGTCTGGAAATGTAAAGATAAAAGTTCAGGGAACAAATGGAAAAACATATGTATGTAATGTGAAAATAAAATGTGCGAAACATACATGGAAAGATGTTACTAAGCATCATGATGCTGTAACTCATAAGGAGAGTGTTAAGATTAAGGATGCTTGGGATGAGAAGGTAACTACTACAGAAGGTCATATTTTTTGTGCAGGATGTGGTATGGATTATACTGCAGCAGGTTACTCCTCATCTGATGATTATATTATCATACATTCTAGATCTTGTCAGGGTGGTAGTTCATATTATGGTGATGATGTTCTAGTAACCAAAACAGTACATCATGACGCCGTTTATGAAGATCAAACAGTAACAGATAAACCTGCATGGGACGAGTACTTATATTCAGAGTGTACTACTTGTGGTGCAATACAGAAAAATAAATAAGTCAACAACTAAATAATATAAACCTTTATGAGAGTCAGTTATGTAAAAGTAACTGACTCTTTTCATTGTATATAAGGGAAACTAAGCAAAGGAGGAGTCAAAAGTCATGTGAAAAGAAAACGATTTGAATTTAAGGTGATTTTTGAAGAAGGAGGAACAAGAGAGAATTTAGTTTATTTTACGGTTATTTACTTTTGTAAAGAATACAATTATGGAATAATACCATTATAAAGCAGGAGGTGGGTATTATGCCACAGATCATACCAATTAAAGAATACAGCAGAGATATCGGATATGTGTCACAAGTCTGAAGAACCAATTTATGTTACAAAAAATGGATATGGTAATATGGTTATTATGAGTATGGAGAATTACGAAAATACCATGAAGCGAATAGCGATGTATCATGATAATTGAAGTTTTTTTCCATCGACTTGAGAACTATTCACACAAAATATAAATAGGAGAACTTGTGAACAAAAAGGTTTCTAAAGCATGGTTGACCAGATAGTTAGTTTCTGATAAGAAAGATTAGATTGTTGAACAATAATTAGCATTGACTTGCACAGGGAGTACGGAAGTATAATTTATATAAGCGGGGATATACTGAGCATATTTTAGCAGATGATTGACACATATTTGTTAGAAGAAAGGGTGGTTGTTATGATGTCATTATCAAATGCAGCGGATGGATTTTGTTCAACGATCGCATGGAACTGTGCAGATAAAGCATTATTTGGAGATTGTCAGCTTGATACAGGGGACGAAGTTCAGGTGGTATCATCATTTTTCGGAAATGTGATCGTCCGGGTACACGGACGATGCCTTGCGATTACTAAGGATACAGCAGAACGGATCAAGATGTGCCAGCCGGATGTACAGTAAGAGATAAAATTTTTATAACTGTTATTGAAGTCGTGGGCAAATGTTTTATTGTGTAAATGCTAAATGAAAATGAGTTGGTTGAAATTATAAATAATATATATTATTATTTATATATCAAGTATTTGGAGGGAGACATTTACAAATGAAAAAAAGAAAAAGAAGTATTATATTATTATGTGCATTATTGATCGTTGCACTCATACTGCCATGTAGTGGAAGCGAGGCAGCATCTAAGCTTACTAAAAAGCAAAAGGCAACATACAAGAAGTGTTTGGATAAATATTTTTATAAGACAAATTGGCCATCTTGGTGGACTTCGTATGTAAATGATACAAAGGAACATACGGAGATAGCATTTGCGGATATTAATAATGATGGGAAAAAAGAACTTTTGGTTTACAGTGCAGCAGGAGCTTCCTGGCAGTGGAGGGCAGCATATAAGACAAATGGGAAACCTTTAAAGTTTAAATATTATTATAAAGGAAAGCTTAGAAGCAAAAGTACAAAGAGTGACCAACATGGTATATATACACGTATAACAAAAATGTCTGATAAAGCATTTGTAGATGAATTTGGTGGACATATGGGTTTATATGTAAAAACATATTTTAAAAAGACCAAATCGGGTGGAACAGAGGTCGCGAAATATAGCACACGGATGGATCCGGTAACGTATAAAACAATAAACGAGTATTATGTAAATGGTAAGAGAACAACAAAAAAAGCTTATCAGAAAAAAGTAAAATCATTAGGAAAGTTTAAAAAAATTACATATCAGAATTATAATGATGTCTGGTAAAGTGGGAATATATTTAATATGAATACAAACGCCTGTCATTGGATTGAATAAGAACCAATGACAGGCGTTTGTATTACCTGTGCGAGGACAATAAGCTAAAGTCTGTATTTATACAATGTGCTCTGATAATTGCCCACGATATAAATATTATTTTGTAATAAAGGTGCTGTAGATTGCTTTGATGGCTGTCTCGAAGTCACGGTTTTCAACACCGATGATGATGTTAAGCTCAGAAGAACCCTGATCGATCATCTTGATATTGATGCCCTTGTTTGCGAGAGCAGTGAAAAGCTTGCCTGCTGTACCGCTGGCTGACTTCATACCACGACCTACAACTGCGATCAGTGCAAGACCGGATTCAATCTCAACAGAATCCGGTTCTGCCAGACGATGGATAGCAGATACAACGCTCTGTTCCTTATCGATGAATTCGTCTGCATGAACAACGATGGTCATAGTATCAATACCGGATGGCATATGCTCAAAGGAGATGTTGTTTTCCTCAAATGCCTGAAGAACTTTACGACCGAAGCCGATCTCTGAATTCATCATTGCTTTTGTAATGAAGATTGTACAGAAATCTTTCTTTCCGGCAATACCGGTTACGACATAATCCTGCTTCTGGCAGGTACTTTCAACGATCCATGTTCCTGCATCTTCCGGTGCATTTGTATTCTTGATATTGATAGGAATACCACAGCTTCTTACAGGGAAGATTGCATCTTCGTGGAGAACGGAAGCACCCATGTAGGATAACTCACGAAGCTCGCGGTATGTGATATATTTTATCGGCTTTGGATCCGGAACGATTCTTGGGTCAGCTACAAGGAAACCGGATACATCTGTCCAGTTCTCATATACATCTGCGCGGCTGGCTCTTGCAACGATAGAACCTGTTACATCGGAACCACCACGAGAGAAGGTCTTAACATTTCCATCTTTACCCATTCCGTAGAAGCCGGGGATAACGGCGCGTTCATTTTGAGCGAGACGCTCGGTCAGACGCTTGTATGTCTTATAATCATTCAGATTTCCTTCTTCGTTGAAGAAGATGACTTCTGCCGAATCGATAAATGGAATACCAAGGTAAGCTGCCATGACTTTACCGTTTAAGTATTCACCTCTGGATGCAGCATAATCGCTCTGAGGATTCTCGGCGAGGTTCTTTTTGATCTCCGCAAAATCGTCATCCAGACTGAAATCCTTCAGCTCAAGACCTGTGATGATCTCATCGTATCTTGCTTTGATCGCCTTTAATTCTTCGTCAACATCATTGCCTTCGCTGGCGGTCTGATATGCATGAAGTAACATATCGGTTACCTTAGTATCTCCATCAAATCTTTTTCCCGGAGCAGAAGGGACAACATATACACGGCTATCATCTGCATGGATGATTTTACCGACTTTCTTGAACTGCTCTGCACTTGCAAGGGAACTTCCACCAAATTTAACAACTTTCTTCATAATAAACTCCTGCATTTTTATTTTATTTACAAATTATCTCTATCTTAATATTATTGTGCCGATTAGACAAGGAAAAAATGTGATTTTTTTGAATTTTGAATGATCGAATAAAAACCTCTTGTATAATGGCTTTGTTTTAGGCAAAATGTTGAACCTTTTCAGAAATAATCAGAGATTTTTGATAGATGAAATATAAGAATATGGATTTTACATGTAAATTGTGCAAAATGACTGAAACAGATGAAAAAATTCGTTATTCCAAAATGTGAAAAAACGTTGTACTTCCTTGAATTTGCTTGTTTTCTATACTAAAATGGCAGTCGAAAAGGTAGCATAATGCCCAAACGGCTAGAAGATTGAGGTGATAATGTGATTGATTATTATAAGTGTCAGTATCATTTTAACGCCAGTCATAGCTTTGATGGAAATAAAGAACAGGCACACAGTCATACATTTACGATGATACTGTATATTCGTAATTATTCCGGCCGAGATATGGATTTTAAACGGCTTGACAGAATGATTGAGATTTTTCTCGGCAGATATGAGGGCATGTATCTGAATGAACTTCCCTGTTTTGCAGGGAATGCAAGTATAGAGGCAATCGGAGATTATTTTTACGAACAATTAAAGATAAAATTATCGGAATTGAATGCGGAGCTGATGCAGCTTGATATAGGGGATACACCGCTTGGGGTGTATCAGGTGTGTGATCGCATTTTGTTACCGACGGTTAATGAGAAACGGAGCAGAGAAAATCTGGAGGCAATCTTGTTCTATAAGAAACAGATGCCTGACCAGAAAAAATAGATAGGGACTCATTCGGATAAGATGGGTCTTTTTTGTGTGGAATGTCATAAAACAGACAGAAAGAAGGCATGTATGATGAGACATAAGAAAATCTGTAAAAAACTAATAACTGTAGGGATAGTGGTATTATTGATTGCTGTTTCCTGTATGCCAATGACAGGAATGAGGAGTCAGGCAGCAACGTTTGAGGATAATGGAAATACAGTGGATATATATACGGATAATAATTATTTGTGTATCCGTTATAATGGAAGCTGGTCAGGATATCTGAATGAGCACTTTGACCTGTCGGCAGACGGAGTGTCACTGGATCGATTGAATGCGATCATATTGAATAATGAAAATAATGGAGACGGAAGTTCATTTTCAGTAAAGGATGCATGGAGTTCGGAAATCAGTGGGGCTTCCGGAACAGTTACAAATACCGGGAAAAAACAATATTACGGATATGAATTTATGACATGGAAGATTCAGGTCCCACTTGATACTTATGAGGCTTTTAATCTTGATACGCTGAAGGTAACATATAAAGGGCAGAGCACGGAAGTTACGATTGGTACAAAGAATACTACGGAAGAAGCTTCTACAGAAAATACGGAAGAAATTACATCTGCTACAGAGAAGGACTCAACGGAAGAAATTCTGACGACCGAAGATACAACTGAAACTGAAAAAAATGATACAACAGAGATATCCGGTACGGAATCAGAAGACAGCAGTGCAACAATTTCTGAGACTACATCGGAGGATAACAATAATGCAAGCACTACCGGAGAAATGACGGACGAGGCAACAACAGAAACAACAGGCGGAATCCATGTAGGCGGCAATATCCAGATCGATGGATATTATGATGATTGGGAAGGAAGACCGAAGACGGAGATTACATATTCCAGTAATAACAAACAGTGTAATCATTATGGTCAGCTTGCATTAGACGGGGATACTTTATATGGCCATTTTAAGATGAATGAATTATATACCTCCGGTATGCAGCTTCAGATCTGGTATCTGACGATCAACGGCAAGACATTTGCCATGCAGATCCAGCCGGAAAAGAACGGAAATATCGACTGGAGTACGCAGGTTCCGAGATCAGAAGGAATCCATACCAACTTGAAAGCTTTTATCGGATATGGAAATAATAATGAATGTGACAGTAAAGTAGCATATACAGTGTATGATGCAGAACATAAGGATAATACGCCGGGAGATGAGGTGGAATTCTCGCTCAGTCTGAAACGTCTGGCAGAATTAACAGGTATTCCTGCGGATGAGATGGGAACTATCACGATCCAGAATCCGAATATCGGAGGTCAGGGTGTGTCGATTGCCGGATCTTCTACAGGACCGGTCGTAGGTGTGTTGATCGCTCTGTTACTGGCAGCAGGCTATGTTGCAAAGAAAAGAAAGGGTAAAAGGTAGAAGATGAACTGGCTGGTATTTGTCTGTCTTCTTGGTTGGATCTATATATTAACAGTATTATATCGGGCAAAATTGAATTTCTGGTATTATATCTGCGGAAGTGTGGGATTGTTTATTTTCAGTCTGATACTGATAGAACCGTATGTCGTAGTTCCGCTTCAAAAGGCTGTCTCTGCTGTTGCCGGTGTGATCGGTGGGCTGACGCATCTCTATGATTCTTATTTTCAGCAGGGAATTCTGTTTATCCAGAATGGCGGAACCAGTCTGTCCTTATATATTGATTTTGAGTGTTCCGGTGTGATCGAGATGCTGGCGTTTCTTGCGCTGCTCTGGTTCTTCCCGGTCTATGACAAATATGAGAGAGTGGTTGTAAGTATGATCGGAGTGATGGCGATCTTCCTTGCAAATGTGCTTCGGATCTTCTTTATCTGCCTGCTAGTTCATATATGGGGCATCGATATGTATTTCTTTGCACATACGATATTTGCCAGAATCCTGTTCTATGGATGTACAGTATTCCTGTATTTCTATGTATTCACGAAACCACAGATTGTCAGACAGAAGGTAGGTGCATTCCGTTATGACAGCAATTAAAAATATGCTTATGTCTTCCGTGATCTTCTGGGTGGCATGGATCGTCATTCCGTTGATCATGGAAGTGATTCCGACGGTCGGGAATTTTATCATCCTGTTAAAACGCAGGATCATGAAGAAGAAATATAAGCCGTTATCTCATTATCCGGAGGTATCTTTGATCGTTCCGGTCTACAATTCGGCAGAAACCCTGTATGCCTGTGTGCAGTCAATCTATCAATCGAATTACCCGAAGGATAAGATATTTGTTCTGCTTGTCAATAATATGAGTCAGGATAACAGCTTTGAGATATACAGCAAATGTCAGAAGGATTTCCCGAATCTCTCGATCAATTGGATGAATTCGAAGCAGGGAAAATCCAAAGCCCTTAATCTGGCATTGTTTAACTGCCAGGGTAAATATATTATCCATATTGACAGTGATGGAATGTTAGAACCGGATGCTATCAGAAATATTGTTACAATGTTTGAGAATGAACCGGAAGTTCACAGCCTGACCGGAACAGTACTGACGAATCCGGAGTTGATCGATCAGACGAATCGGTGCGCTTTACGGTTACTGCAGAAGATGGAGTTTGGAGAATATTGTCAGGCATTTCTATCCGGCCGTAATTTCCAGTCGGAGCTGAACAGTATCTTTACTCTGTCGGGTGCTTTTTCGGCGTTCCGTAAATCTGCGATCATGAAGACGCAGTTATATAATACGGATACCCTGTGCGAGGATACTCATGTAACTTTTCAGGTACGGTTTCAGATGAAGAAGCGTGTGGCGCTTTGTCCGAATGCGATCTTTTTTGTAGATCCAATCGAGAGCTTAAATAAACTATATGTTCAAAGACAGCGGTGGCAGAGCGGTGAACTGGAAGTGCTTCATATGTTCCGAAAGGACAAGATGAACATTGGCAGGAGTTTCTTTAAAGATTTCGTCATGCGGATCCTTGTGTATGATCATACGTTTGCGTTTCCTCGAATGATCTGGTATTTTGCGATTATCTGTCTGGCATTTATCAATTATCCGATGAAGCTTATTGTGACATCACTCGTATTCTTATTCTTTTTATACAGTATGGCCAACTCCCTGTTGTATATCTGTATTATTCTGTTTTTAAAGGATTTTCCATATTTGAGAAAATATTATGCAAGGAAATGGTATCTGATCTTTTTACTTCCGCTGTTTAATTTTATTGTATTCTGGTTCCGGTTTGCAGGAATTATTAATTCAACCAGAAAAACAAGAACATGGCGGACAAGAGACCTGCATGAAGAATGGAATGACTTTAAACAGGTCGTGATGCATGATTTTGCAGGAGCACACCGGGTTCTGGAGAAGATCAGAGATGAGGTAAATACCAGTGAATAAAGAGAAAAAACAATCATGGATAAAAAAATTATATACATCACCGAATCATAGGATTTTTTCGATATCCGCAACCGTGATCCTGTTTATTATGATATTTATGGGATGTATCTGTTATGAGTTATTACAGAACCGGGAAGCAGTGATACAGGCATATGAGGATGATCAGGAGGACTATCTACAGTTATTAGCCTACAACATTCAGTCAGTTCAGAAGTCAGGAAAAGATACAGAGGTTCTTGCTTTTTTACAAGAGAAGACAGTTTCCGCAGGAGAACGGTTCTTTGTATATACAAGAGGTTCGGAAGTGCTGTGGGCCAAGAATGAGAATACAACGAATGCATTAGGTAAATATTCAGAGATCACAGAATTCTGGAAGATGATACAAGAACAGGATGTTGTAGTGAATACAGTCAGATGGACGGTCGGACAGGAAGAATGTACGATCAGTGTGGTGTCTGATATGGATAGTATTCTGGAACGGACATCTACAATAAAGCATGGATATTATATTGTAATTGCAACAGGACTTGTAAGTGTCGTTCTGCTCGGTCTATTGATTGCATTGTTGGAATCATGGAACAAGGCAGAGAAAAATCTGAAGGGTACGAAAAAAGAACTGGACAAACGTAACAGGAAGCTTGAAAAGGTGACGAGTAATGCCGGAAATATGGGGTTTGAAAAGACTTCAGATGACGAGGTAGCAAAGAATATCTATGTGCAGAATCAATATAACAGTTCGCATGAATTCTATGATAATAATTTTCTTCGTATTCTGCTTCAGAAATCGGATGATGAAGCGTTAAAACCGATCCATTATATGTTTATTCATCTGGATATGCTGGATCGTTATTACAGCAGACAGGAGATCTTTCATTTTATGAGAAAGATTCGTTCCGGACTTTATCAAAATGAGATCATGGGTGAGGTGAAGAAAGGCTTTTTTGTTATTCTGATTTACAGGCTGGATGAACAGCAGGCAAAAGACAGGGCGGATGAGATTTACCGGTACTGTATCAGAAAGTCCGAGAATGCATATCGCTCGATACGATATGACTTAATTGATGTTGGAGTGAAAAAGCCGTTGGATGTGTACGATGCTTATACCAGAAAGCAGGAGGAGGCGTAGCGGAATGAGATATCAACAGTATAAATTCAAATTCTATATGGATGCCAGACATGCTATCTATATCGGTGGAAAATTAGGCGAAGTACATCCGCATACCTGGGAGATCGTTCTGCATGTGGTAAAGGGAAAGGAGAACTTTGAACCATTTCATGTACTTGAAAAGGCAGTTGAGAAATTTCTGGAACCTTTTCAGAATAATTATCTGAATGATATAAAGCCGTTTGATATATTAAATCCAACGATCGAAAACGTATGCCTTTATTTTAAAGAAAAATTGCAGGAGATATTAAATGCAATGGGATGGATTTTCCTGATGATCGAGATGAGTGAGACACCGGGAAGAACATATGTGATCAGTATGCTGGATGAGCAGGAGATGGAGCAGAATCAGACGGTGCAGACGCTTACAGACCTGATTTTAGATGAGATAAAACATATTGGAGAGTAAGAGATATGACAGACAGTCATAAGAGAATCCGGAAAAACTGCATATGTATAAGCATCCTGTTACTTGCAGGTGCAGGGCTTGCACTGTATCTTGTGCTGTCAGGATATGAGCCGTCCGGTGGTGATATCTGGGGACATCTCTATAAGTCGCAGGAAATGTATGAGAGCCTGAAAAAAGGAAACGTCTTTCCGTTGTTCTCCCCATACTGGTATAACGGAATCCAGCTTTTCAGATATTGGGGACCGCTCTCTTATTATATTATGGCGGGACTGATGTTTCTTACAGGGGGCGATCTTCTTCTGGCTTACAGGCTGCTTGCCTTTGTTATATTCGTAGTCGGTGGACTTCCGTGGATTTTCTGGGGGATCCATGAGAACCGCAGAGTGATTGGAACCTTCTTCGGACTGCTCTGGTTCTTTATGCCGGAGCATATCAGGATTTATTTTACAGCGGGAAATCTGCCACAGATGGTGACGACGATGCTTGTACCATATGTGATCTGGTTCTTATGGCTCTATGTAAGAAAAAAGAACAATCGTGCAGCTGTCGGATTGTTTGTCTGTATGACATTGATGAGTTTTACGCATCTAATGGTTACTGCGATCATGGGTGTATCTGCATTTTTATATTTGCTGATCGATCAGATATGGAATAAGGATACTAGAAGAAAAATATTTGCTCTTATCTATATGATCTGTGGAATCCTGGCAGCGGGTATATGGGTGATTCCTTCTTTAAAAGGCGGGCTTGTGACGTCGGAGAGTGGAGATGGAAGTGTTATGTCAACCTTGATCTATCCCCTTGCGACTTCATTAAATCCATTTAAACGTCTGAGTGCAGGAAATGACAGCTTTTATTTCGGACTGGCAGCAGTACTGATCGCGATAGCCGGGATCCTGCTTGCAACAGGCGGAAAGAAAGCCGGTTTTGTATTTTTACTGGTTATGCTTGCCTGTACAACGCCTGCTGCATATAAGATATTGGTAAAGCTTCCGTTCAGCCAGTTGTTCTGGATGACCCGGTTTGCGCCGATGACCTATGGTTTTTTCTTCAGTGCATGTCTGGAATGGGTTCGTCTGAAGAAAAAATATTGTGTGCTTCTGGCTGCGCTTTTGTGTGTAGACAGCATATCATGTATGAATCTGGATTTTTACAGCGTTGCTACATCAGATGAAACGAAAATGGAGATGCATCAGCTCGCGGAACTGACAGACCAGCGGACGGCTGTCATTGATAAGAGCTCTTACGGTTCTTATCCATCCTATGGAATCAGTGGCAGCAGTCATACGATGTACACGTATGGCTGGGCATGGCAGGGTGCTGAGACAGGAGATAATATTGTTCTGTTAAATGAAGCACTTGACCGAAAATACTATCGTTTTCTGTTTGATCGGGCAGTAGAGCTTGGAGCTGATACGGTTCTGATACGGAAGATTGATCTTGAGAAACAGGACATTACAATCTCTGATATTGAGCAGGATGCTGCAGCTAGCGGTTATTCTATGGTGCTGGAAACGACGACAGCGTATATTTATAAACGGGAGACACCGGAGAACTTTGGAACGGTCACCGGATACTATGGGCTTGCAATCGGAAAATATGCAAATGAAATGACCCTGCTTTATCCGGCCTTTGTGGCAGGAAGCTCGGATGTGATCGAGGATTATTCAGTGGAAGAACTGAGCAGGTATGATACTTTGTTCTTAACCGGATTTGAATATAGGAATCAGAGTAAGGCAGAAGCGATACTTACGGACGTGGCGGCAGCAGGTACCAGAGTTGTGATCGACAGTACTCATGTTCCGGCTAATAAGAGCAATAAGCAGGAAATGTTTCTCGGAGTATTTGCACAGCAGATCCATTTTGATGAACGATATCCGGTCCTTTCTTATCAGAACAGCGAGATCCGAAGTGATGACTTTGCGGAGAAAGACAGGGATTTTAGTACAGCTTATATAACCGGAACCGATATCGATATCGGAACGTTTCAGATGGGTGAACAGAAGCTGACGTTTTTAGGTATGAAAGATGATCTGCCAAATGTATATTTCCTCGGACTGAATCTGATGTATGAAGCTGTTAATAGGAAGGATGCGGCACTGACCGATATCTTAAATGATGTGCTCGGGATATCAAATGAACAGCTTCCGGACAGAGAACTTGTACCGATCACGATATCATACACAGAAGATGGACTATCGATCGATGTTGATGCGGATTTTGATCAGGAAACAGGCGTCAATACGTCGATTGCGGCACAGGATATATTTACATCTGATCAGGAGATTTCCGAGCAGATGAATCTTCTTGTTGTGCATGAGAAGCACACAGAGATTTCCTTTGTATATCCTTTGTTTATACCGGGAATTATTATCACGATATCGGGATTTATATGCTTTATACTGTGTATAAGTATGGATGTACGCGACAGAAGAAAACCTGTTGTTAAACAGATCGGACAAGAGAGCATTGCAGGATAGACGGAATAAAAGAGTATTGTCGGACAGACTGACTGCTGATTGTGTATTTGCGTCTGTTATGGTAAAATGGGCGGAACAGGAATAATAACGGATGAATACTCCAATTATAAACAGGATGAAAATACAGAAAGGGAACGGTGTGTATGGAGCGAAATACGAAAAAAGTCAGTGATTCAATGGTAGAGCAGGTCTTTCAGGTACGGCCGGAACATTTAAATGGTGCCGGACGATTATTTGGCGGACAGTTAATGGCATGGATCGATGAGGTTGCAGGGCTTGTAGGGATCCGTCATTCAAATGGAGATGTGATCACAGCTTCGGTTGATAATCTGAAATTTATGCGAGGTGCTTATCTGAAGGATCTGATCGTATTAGTAGGCCGTATTACCTATGTCGGACATACCTCGATGGATGTCCGTGTGGATACTTATATCGAGGATCACAGAGGAATCCGGCGTTCAATCAATCGGGCGTATCTGACATTGGTGGCTGTCGATGAAAATGACAAACCAAGACCGGTTCCGGGACTGACACTTGAGAACGAAAGTGAACAAGCAGAATGGCTGGCAGGAGAGAAACGGAGAGAACTCAGAGGACAGAGACGTAAAGAAGGTTTTTAGATAAAGCCGGGGGTGTGAATATGGCAAATATATTAGACTATCTGGAATGGCGGGGTGATCTGCCGTTTGAGGCATCGGCTTTTAATGAGGTGGATGCAGTTGTATTTTCAAGATTTTCATATATACCGTTTGAGGGGATCGTGCCGGATGATTTTAGTCATACGGTCACGGTAGCGGAGGCTGCAGAGCGTTTCTTAGGGGATACGGAACGCATGACACAGGTGATTTATGAAGATGATCTGAAGCTGCTTGCTGCAATGGGAGCGAGCAGACGATTTGGTGATCTGCTCTTATGCGGTTATGAGAATCAGTTGGATGAAGAGATACAGAAGCAGTTTTCAGCAGTCACAGTAAAATTATTTGACGATGTAAGCTGCGTGGTATATCGAGGAACCGATAAAACAGTTGTCGGTTGGCGGGAGGATTGTAATATGGCATTTCTTTCACCGGTTCCGTCTCAGCGGGCAGCAGTCGAGTATCTGCGGCAGGCAGCAGAACAGATACCCGGAACATTCCTGCTGTGCGGACATTCCAAAGGCGGAAATCTTGCGATCTATGCAGCAGCAACCTGTGAACGTACTCTGCAGGATAGGATTCTGAAGGTATGCAGTATGGATGGCCCGGGATTTGAACCAAATGTGTTAGAGCTTGCCGGTTACAACCGAATGCTATCACGGATGATCACATACATACCACAGAATTCCGTAGTGGGAATGCTGCTTGAGCACAGAGAGAAATATGTTGTGATCCGAAGTATGCAGGAGGGCTTGATGCAGCATGATGTATATAGTTGGGAGGTTCTTGGACCATCCCTGATCCATGAGGATGGAATCACAGATGAATGCCGTGTATTAAATGCTTCTTTAAAAGAATGGATCGACAATATGGACTACGACCAGCGCAGACAGTTTGTAAATTCTCTGTTCGACCTGTTAGATGAATGCGATGCGAAGACCACGGATGATCTGCAAAATAACTGGTATAAGGATATCGGAAGAATCCTGACTTCAATCAAGAAGATGGACGAAGCCAGCCGAAAAGTTGTCAGCCAGACAATCCTGTCGCTATTAAAGATAACCAAGAAAAATGTCACAAATAAAGAAAACTAGAAAAGGTTATATAAAACAGACAAAAACTGAGAGAGAATAAGCAGAGACGGTAATATCAGCAGAAAGATACAGTGGATGAAAAGGAAAACAAAGAGAGGTAAAGAAATATGAAATTTTTTATTGATACTGCAAATGTAGATGACATCAGAAAAGCAAACGACATGGGAGTTATCTGTGGTGTAACAACCAACCCATCCCTGATCGCAAAAGAAGGCAGAGATTTTAATGAAGTTATCAAAGAGATCACAACGATCGTAGATGGCCCTATCAGTGGAGAAGTTAAGGCAACAACTGTAGATGCAGAAGGCATGATCAAAGAAGGCAGAGAGATCGCAGCGATCCATCCAAACATGGTTGTTAAGATCCCTATGACAGTAGAAGGCTTAAAGGCAGTTAAAGTATTATCAGCAGAAGGAATCAAGACAAATGTAACTCTGATCTTTACAGCAAATCAGGCACTTCTTGCAGCAAGAGCAGGCGCATCTTATGTATCTCCATTCCTTGGAAGACTGGATGATATCAGCACAACAGGTATCAACCTGATCGAAGATATCGTAACAATATTTGATAATTATGATTTAGACACAGAGATTATTGCAGCTTCTGTAAGAAATCCAATCCACGTTACAGACTGTGCTCTGGCAGGCGCACATATCGCAACTGTACCATACAAAGTAATCGAGCAGATGACAAAGCACCCATTAACAGATCAGGGTATTGCAAAATTTCAGGCAGATTATAAGGCAGTATTTGGCGAATAAGAGTTTTTTAGATTTATTGTAGATGTTTGAATAAAATGTTACAATAAGCTCGATTTTTACTTTACGGTACATTTGTCCTATAAAGTAAAAACGATAGGGAAGGTGGTGAGAGAGAAACTTGGCAGAGTATAGGAATAATTACCGCCAGAGAGAGAACAAATCTGTATATGGGGAACGAAATACTTATGAAAAAAAGAAAAATTACCGAAATGGAAATAACAGACAACAGAACTTGAGGCAGAAAATGTATTATGATAAGAGACAGCAGGGAAATTCCGGCAGACAGATGAATGATTCGAAGCTCAGACGTAAGATTATGGCGGATGATAATGTGAAGTTTATCTGTTCCAGAAATGAAGATGTGATCCATGATAAAAGCTGTATTCTTACAAGGAATATTAAAGACAATGATCTGAAGTATCTGGTAAATTATCCGAAGTGGATGAAACAGTGCCCAAAGTGTGCGATAGAAGCGTATCTCAGATATGGGGCAGAGGATTATGACAAATTGGCAGAATATGATGCGTTATTCCGACTTATGATGATGTCTGTAGAGATGATCCGGCATATGTATATTGATTGTGATATGAAGACAAGGATAAATGGGGATACGCTTACAATCCATCACAAAGAAGATACATGGAAGATCGTATATTTAGACAGTCCGGGAAATGTCAGACTTCTGCATAATAATTATCACATAGTGGATGAACACAGGGAATTTGAAAAAGGTTTTCATATCCAGAGCGAATTTACTTCTAATACAAAGATTAAATATGCTATCGAAAATATTGAAACATATTCGTGGAGCATGCATCGGGTGCATGAACGGGAAGCGATGTTGGAACAGAAAAAGAATGAAACAGGGAAAATGGGATTCTGGTCACGGGTAGCACGAGCATTTCGTTATGTGTTTCATAAGCAGGAAGATGATGAATCTAAAAATCAGACAGATGATAACAGAAAAGATGATCCAATCGATTTTCAGTTGGATTTTTCGGATTTTAATTTTGTAAATAAGTTCGGTTACCCGGATAATGGTACCAGATGCATCTATATCTGGAAAACAAAAAACGGGATATATCAATGGCAGATCGGAGAATATATATCAAAGAAACGACAGTTTGTGATCAAATTTTCAGATCAGACTTTTATAACGGACTGGCGAAAAGTAATCGCATGGAAATATGTATGGAAAGGTGACCTGAACTGGTCATATGGTGAAAAGAATGAGACGAACCCTGATCGTAATTGATATGCAGAATGATTTTATTGATGGTTCACTTGGGACAAAAGAAGCAAAAGTAATCGTAGAACCGGTCAAGAAGTTGATACAGGAATATAAAAACAGGGGAGATGAGGTGCTTTATACCAGAGATACCCATGGGGCAGATTATCTGCAGACGAATGAGGGGAAACATCTGCCGGTGGAACACTGTATAAAAGGAACAAACGGATGGGAGATCGCAGATGGAATATATGCAGCCGGCTGCGAGATCATAGATAAGCCATCCTTTGGATATACAGGTTGGGATCGGTATGAATTTGAAGATGTCTGTCTGATCGGGCTTTGTACCGATATCTGTGTAGTTTCAAATGCTCTTATCATAAAGGCGTTATATCCGGAGATTCGCGTGGCAGTCGATGTCAGATGTACGGCAGGAGTTACGCCTGAATCAAAGGCGGCGGCATTCGAAACGATGAAGATGTGTCAGATCGAGCTGATCGGTGAAGAATAAGCAGGATAAAAAGATCAAAAGCAGTAAGAAAGGAATTAAGACATGCTTGGAATTATAGGGGCAATGGATGAAGAAGTTGCAAAGTTAAAAGAAAAAATGGAACAGGTGCATATTGTTGAGAAAGCCGGTATGCAGTTTTACAGAGGATCCTTGTGTGATCGCGAAGTAGTTATAGTAAAATGTGGTGTCGGTAAGGTTCATGCGGCGATGTGTACACAGGCAATGATCGATCTGTTTCCGGTAGATGGAATTGTAAATACCGGAATCGCCGGTTCATTAAATGCAGAGATCAATATCGGCGATATTGTATTAGCAAAGGATGCGTTAGAGCATGATATGGATGTCTCGGCGCTGGGATATGGACCGGGAATCAATCCGGATTTAAAAGAAGATGAGAATATCTTCAAGACAGATGTCAAAATGCTGGAGATTGCTCTTGCCGCAGCAAAGCAGGCAGAGCTTTCCGTCAATATCTTTACTGGACGCGTTGTAAGCGGAGATCAGTTCATATCAAGTAAAGATAAGAAAAAATGGTTAGTTGATACATTTGACGGAACCTGTACGGAGATGGAGGGAGCATCAATCGGACATGTCGCAACCATGAATAAGGTTCCATATCTGGTTATTCGTGCGATCTCAGATAAAGCAGACGACAGTGCGGAAATGGATTATCCGTCTTTTGCGGCTATGGCAATCGATAATAGCGTAGCGCTTATGACCGAATTTATAAAATTATGCTAAAACCGACAGCAGAAAGCTTGAAGTAAAAATAAATAAGTGATGAATTATCATATAAAACAGGAGGAGACTGAAGAAACCATGGAAAAGATTAAAAGTTTTCAGATTAATCATTTATTATTAAATCCCGGAATTTATGTATCCAGAAAGGATAAGGCAGGGGATTCTGTTATTACCACATTTGATATCCGAATGACAAAGCCAAACTTTGAACCGGTCATGAATACGGCGGAGATTCATACGATCGAGCATCTCGCAGCTACTTATCTCAGAAATCATGAGGATTATAAGGACAAAGTAATTTATTTTGGACCGATGGGATGCAGAACCGGATTTTATTTGATACTTGCAGGTGATTATAAGTCAGAGGATATCGTAGATTTGATGATTTCAATGTTTGAATTTATACGTCATTATCATGATCCGATTCCGGGTGCAAATCCGAGAGAATGTGGAAATTATCAGGACATGAATCTGAACATGGCAAATTACCTTGCAGAGAAGTTCTTAAAAGAGGTTCTTTATAATATAGGCGAAGATCGCCTGAACTATCCGGAGGGTTGACCTTTTTTTTTTCAAAGTGATACGATAACAGATAAAGATTGCCGGAAGAGAGCGGCAACCCATAATAAGTTCATGAGTTATGGGAAAAAGAATAAAAATCGCGAGAGGTGTAAACGAATGAGTAAGAGTTTTGAAGATTTATTAGCCAAGGTTGCAAAATGCAGCAAGAAGACAGTTTCAGTAGCATGTGCTCAGGACAAGCCTGTTCTGGAAGCCGTTAAGGCAGCAAAGGAAAAGGGTATTGCAGATGCGATCCTCGTCGGTGATGAAGCTGAGATCAGAAAGATCGCTGCTGAACTTGATATGAATCTGGATGAGTATAAGATCATAAACGAACCGGACAGTATTCAGGCTGCACATAAGGCTGTTGAGCTGGTACATAATAATAAAGCAGATATGTATATGAAGGGTATCATTGATACAAAAAACTTCTTAAAGAGCGTTCTGGATAAGGAAGTAGGTTTAAGAACCGGTAAGCCTTTATCACATGTAGCAGTTTTTGAGGTTCCGGGTGTTGACAGATTATTATATCTTTCAGACGTAGCATTCATGACATATCCATCTCTTGAGGATAAAAAAGCAATTATTGAAAATACAGTAAAAGTTGTTCATGCTTGTGGTATTCCATGTCCCAAGGTTGCTCCGCTTGCGGCAGTTGAAGTTGTAAATCCTAAGATGCCTGTAACTGTAGATGCAGCAGAGCTTACAAAGATGAACGAGAATGGCGAGATAACAGGCTGTATCGTTGACGGACCATTATCACTTGACCTTGCAATCGATCCGGAAGCAGCTAAGCATAAAGGAGCAGAAGACCGTAAGATCGTTGGTGATGCAGATATCCTCTTATTCCCGGATATCCATGCAGGAAACCTCGTATATAAGTGTCTGACACATACAACAGCAAGTAAGAACGGTTGTATCCTGACAGGAACAAAGGCTCCTGTTATCCTGACATCCAGATCAGACAGCTTTGAAGTAAAGATGAATTCTATCGCTCTTGCAGCAGTTGTTGCAGAGGCAATCAAGAACGAGCAGTAATCAGACCGTTATGGTTACGGAATAAATATATAAGAATTTTGGAGGAAGAACATGTCATACAAAATTTTGATCATCAATCCGGGTTCAACATCTACAAAGATAGGTGTATTTGAAGACGAGAATTTATTATTTGAAGAAACATTAAGACATACAACAGAGGAACTTGCAGGCTTTAACCTTATCGTTGAGCAGAAGGACTTCAGAAAGAAAGTTATCCTTGACATTCTTGCAGAGAAGAACTTTGACATCAAGACGTTAGATGTATGTGTAGGCCGTGGTGGTATGTTAAAGCCGATTCCGGGCGGTACATATCCTGTAAGTGATGAATTGTTAGAGGACTTAAAGATCGGTAAGCAGGGACAGCATGCATCCAACCTTGGTGGTATCCTTGCAAGAGAGATCGGCGATGAGTTGGGAATTCCATCTTACATTGTAGACCCGGTTGTTGTAGATGAGCTGATGCCATCCTCCCGTTTATCCGGTGTACCTGAGCTTCCAAGAAGAAGTGTATTCCATGCATTAAACCAGAAGGCAGTTGCAAAGAGATATGCAAAAGAGCATGGTAAGAAATATGAAGATCTGAATCTGATAGTTGTACACATGGGTGGTGGTGTATCTGTCGGTGCTCACTTAAACGGACGTATCGTTGATGTTAACAATGCATTGGATGGTGAAGGTGCATTTTCACCGGAGAGAGCAGGTGGAGTTCCATCAGGTGATCTTGTTAAGATGTGCTTTTCAGGAAAATATACACAGCAGGAAGTTACAAAGAAGCTTGTCGGTAACGGCGGATTTAATGCATATATCGGCAGCAATGATGCAAGAGATCTCGAGAAGCTCGTTCAGGAAGGTGATGAGCATGCAAAGCTTGTTCAGGACGCATTCCATCAGCAGGTAGCAAAGGATATCGGTGCTATGTCAACCGTACTTTGCGGCAAAGTAGATCAGATCATTTTAACAGGTGGTATCGCATATTCCAAGCATACATGTGCGGAACTGGAAAAGAGAGCCGGATTTATCGCTCCGTTTACAGTATATCCTGGTGAGGATGAACTTCTTGCACTTGCACAGGGCGCATTAAGAGTTATGAATGGCGAAGAAGAGCCGATGACATATTAATTTGATGCTTGATTGACATTTTGCCTGTGAACTGTAAAAATACAAAAATTGGCATAATAGTTTTTCTTATAATACACATAATAGAATCAAGACAACAAAGTCTTAAATAAATGTATTGGAGGAAATGTATTATGGCAAGTTCAAATTCAACAGGAACAAGCAAGATGAGTGTTCCGGAAGCTAAGGACGCTATGAACAAGTTCAAAATGGAGGTTGCTAAGGAAATTGGTGTAAACCTCAAGGATGGTTACAATGGTGACTTAACATCTGCTCAGAGCGGATCAATCGGTGGCGAGATGGTTCGTCAGATGATCAAGAGACAGGAAGAACAGATGTCAGGCAGATAAGCAGTAAAATAAGAGAAATCTTATAGCTTTTGCTTAGCAGGAAGGGGTTATTGTCGAAAAGACAATAACCTTTTTCTGCGTTATTATAGAAAATGGACTGGACATATATCCGGTATATATGGTATAATCGGATGATTGATGCGGGTATTTTTATGCCCACAATAAAAACGAAATGATAAATGGATGCTAAATAATGCCTTATATATTATTAAAAGATGATGGCATAAGGCATCATTTGCATAATTTTAAGGAGGAAATAAAAAATGAGTTTAGCAGTAGAAAATCTGGAACACAGTATGGCAAAACTTACAATCACAGTACCGGCAGAGGAGTTTGGTAAGGCAATGACAACTGCCTACAATAAGCAGAAAGGTAAATTCAATGTACCTGGTTTCAGAAAGGGTCATGTACCACAGGCATTTATTGAGAAGATGTATGGACCTGCAGTATTTTATGAAGAGGCAGCTAATTCATTAATTAATGAGTATTATCCAAAGGAAGTAAGCGCATCAGATGTTGATGTTGTATCAAGACCGGTTATCGATGTAACTCAGATCGAAAAGGGCAAGGATTTCATCTTTACAGCAGAAGTAGCTGTTAAGCCTGAAGTTGAACTTGGAGATTATAAGGGACTCGAAGTAGAAAAGGCTGACGTAGAAGTAACAGATGATGAAGTTATGGCAGAGCTTTTAAAAGTTCAGAAAGAGAACTCAAGATATAACCCTGTAACAGACAGAGCTGCACAGATGGATGATGAAGTTACACTTGACTTCGAAGGATCTGTTGATGGTGTTCCTTTCGAAGGCGGTAAGGCTGAGAACTACAAGCTCGTTCTTGGTTCTCATTCATTCATTGATACATTCGAAGATCAGCTTGTTGGTAAGAACATCGATGAGGATGTAGAAGTAAATGTTACATTCCCGGAAGATTATCAGGCAGAAGATTTAGCAGGTAAGCCGGCAGTATTCAAATGCAAGATCAAAGAGATCAAGGCTGTAGAATTACCAGAGTTAGATGATGAATTTGCAAGTGAAGTTTCAGATTTTGAGACATTAGATGAATACAAAGAAGATATCAAGAGTAAGGCTGCTGAGAAGAAGCAGAAGGATGCTGAGAACGAGAAAGAAAACAAGCTGATCGAGAAAGTAATCGAGAATGCAAAGATGGACGTTGCAGATGCACAGGTTGCAGATGTACAGGAAAGAATCAAAGATGAGTTCGCTCAGAATCTTCAGTATCAGGGAATCAACCTTGAGCAGTATATGCAGATCTGCAATATCACAGAGGAAGCATTAATGGAGAGAATCAAACCGGACGCAGAGAAGAGAATCAAATCCCGTCTTGTTCTGGAAGCAATTGCTGCTGCTGAAAACATTGAGGTATCAGACGATGAAGTACACGAAGAACTGGAAGCTATGGCAAAACAGTATCAGATGAATGTAGAAGATATCGAAGGCTTCATGGGTGATGCAGAAAAGGATAGCATTAAAAAGGATCTTGCTGTTAAAAAGGCAGTTAAGGTTGTTGTAGATAACGCAAAGGAAGTTTAATCCATAATTTCTGATTGCGATATTTTGGAGGTGTAAATATGAGTTTAGTACCTTATGTCATTGAACAGACCAGCCGCGGTGAACGTTCATATGATATTTATTCAAGACTTCTGAAAGACAGAATTATCTTTCTGGGAGAAGAAGTAAATGATACATCAGCAAGTATAGTGATCGCACAGCTCCTGTTTCTGGAGTCCGAAGATCCATCCAAGGATATTTCATTGTATATCAACAGTCCGGGAGGTTCTGTAACAGCAGGACTTGGAATCTATGATACAATGCAGTACATCAAATGTGATGTATCTACAATCTGCTGTGGAATGGCAGCAAGTATGGGTGCATTCCTGCTTGCAGGTGGTGCAAAAGGTAAGAGATTTGCACTTCCAAATGCCGAGATCATGATCCATCAGCCATCCGGCGGATCACAGGGTCAAGCTACAGAGATTGAAATTGCTGCAAAGCATATTTTAAAGACAAAAGAGAAATTAAATAGAATGTTAAGCGAGAATACCGGAAAACCATATGAGACAATTGCTGCTGATACAGAGAGAGATAACTGGATGTCAGCAGAAGAAGCATGTGCATATGGTCTGATCGACAGTGTGATCGCAAAAAGATAGTATAAAGAGGTATTGGAATGGCAAATCGTAGTGAAGATAGAAAACTACTTAGATGTTCCTTCTGCAATAAGACGCAGGATCAGGTCAGAAAACTTATAGCAGGACCAAACGCTTATATTTGTGATGAATGTGTACAGATATGCGCAGAGATCGTTGATGAAGAACTGGAAGAAACAGGTGCTGAAGATTCCATTAATTTACTGAAACCAAAGGAGATCCGTGAATTTCTGGATCAGTATGTAATCGGTCAGGAAGAAGCAAAGAAGGTCTTATCTGTTGCGGTATACAATCATTACAAACGTATCATGGCAGATAAAGATTTTGACGTAGAGCTTCAAAAGAGTAATATTCTCATGGTCGGACCAACCGGTTCCGGTAAGACATATCTGGCACAGACGCTTGCAAAGATCCTGAATGTTCCGTTTGCCATTGCCGATGCAACTGCATTGACAGAGGCCGGATATGTTGGTGAAGATGTAGAAAATATTCTTCTGAAGCTGATCCAGGCGGCCGATTATGATGTAGAACGTGCAGAGCATGGAATTATTTATATTGATGAGATCGATAAGATCACGAAGAAGAGTGAGAATGTATCTATTACCAGAGATGTGTCCGGTGAAGGGGTACAGCAGGCTTTGTTAAAGATCGTGGAGGGTACGGTTGCATCAGTACCACCTCAGGGCGGCAGAAAACATCCACATCAGGAATTTATACAGATTGATACATCGAATATTTTATTTATATGCGGTGGAGCATTTGATGGTCTGGAAAAGATCATTGATAACAGAATCGGTAAGAAAGCTATCGGCTTCAATGCTGAGGTTGTAGATAAGACAGAGCAGGATATCGGAGAACTTTTAAAGCAGGTAACTCCTCAAGACTTTGTAAAATATGGATTGATACCTGAATTTGTCGGACGTCTGCCAATCACGGTTACGCTGGATCTGTTGAATAAGGATGCACTTGTAAGAATCCTGACAGATACAAAGAGTGCGATCTGCAAGCAGTATAAAAAGTTATTTGAATTAGATGGCGTGGAATTGGAATTTGATAAAGATGCGCTCTACGCTATAGCAGAAGAGGCGATGGAGAGAAAGACCGGAGCCAGAGGACTTCGTTCCATCATAGAGAAAGCAACGCTTGATCTTATGTATGAGATTCCGTCGGATGACAAAGTTGCAAAGTGCGTGATCACAAAAGAGGTTATAACGGATGGAGCACAACCAGAAATCACTTATTCTGATAATCCGGCTGAGAAAAAGCAGATAAAGAAGAAGCGTTCAGTAAAAAACAGTGATGAAATAGCTTAAGCAGGGAGCCGGGATGTTATACATCCCGGTTTTTTGATATAAAGGAGATAAAAGTATGGATAATATCGTCTGGAACAGACCGATGATCGTTTTGAACAATATTGTTATTATGCCGGATACTTCCTCACATCTGGATGTGATCAGTAAGGAGTCCTGTGAAGCAGTTGCTAATGCGATGAAGGGTGATTGCAGTATCCTGTTGGTTACAGCGAAGGAAGTGAAGGAGAATGCCAAAGCTCCTGATCTGTATCCGATCGGTGTTACAGCAAAGATCAAGCAATATCTGAAGATGCCGAACAAAACAGTCCGAATTCTTATCGAGGCAGAAAAACGTGCCAGGATCGTATCATTTTACAAGGAAGACGGAGCATATAATGCGGATTTTGAATATATAGATACAGAAGAAACAAACCATCTGGATGCTGCAGAGGAAGAAACATTGAGCCGTATGCTCACGGATAAGCTCAGACAGGCATTTGCAAATGGCATGGGAACAAATAAGCTGTTATATAAAAGACTGCTTACGATCGATGATCTTGCAAAATTTGCCGATGGAGTGACAGAATTCATTCCTGCGCCATATACGAAGAAGCAGGAGATACTGGAAACCCTCGATGTAAAAGAACGTGTAATGAAGATTCTTCAGACGATGGATGAGGAGATGGAGATCTTAGCTATCCGCCAGGAGATTCAGGAGAAATTACAGGATTGTGTAAATAAGCACCAGAGAGAATATGTTCTCAGGGAACAGATGAAGGTTATAAAGAAAGAGCTTGGTGAGGATGATAATACAGAAAAAGCGGCAGATGAATACATGGAGCGTTTGCAGGAACTGACGGCTCCGGATGAGGTCAAAGAGAAGCTTACGAAAGAGATATCCAGACTTCGTGCATTACCACCGATGGCTGCGGAATCAGGCATTCTTATAAATTATATCGAGACTTTGCTCGACTATCCATGGGGTAAATCCTCAAAGGAGAACAATAATCTCGAAGAGGCAATTAAGATTCTGGAACGGGATCATTATGGATTGGAAGAAGTCAAGGAACGGATCATAGATTATCTGGCGGTTCATATTTTAAATGAAAAAGGGAATATGCCGATTCTGTGTCTGGTTGGACCACCGGGAACCGGTAAGACTTCGATCGCAAGATCGATTGCTACCGCGACTGGAAAAGAATATATACGTATGTCACTTGGCGGCGTTCGGGATGAAGCAGAGATCCGTGGGCACAGAAGAACTTATATCGGTGCTATGCCGGGCAGGATCGCACAGTCGATCGCAAAAACAAAGACAGAGAATCCTTTGGTGTTGCTTGATGAGGTAGATAAGGTGAGCAGCGACTACAAGGGAGATGTATCATCTGCCCTGTTAGAAGTTCTGGACAGTGAACAGAATAATAAATTTTACGATCATTATTTTGAAGTACCGATCGATCTGAGCAAGGTATTATTTATCGCAACAGCAAATGATGCATCCCTGATCCCCGGACCGTTAGCCGATCGTATGGAGATGATCGAGATCAGCGGATACACGGAAAATGAGAAGTTCAACATTGCGAAGCTGTATCTGGTCAATAAGGCGATCGAGAGAAACGGACTGACCAAGAAGCAGTTCAAGATCAATGGATCAGCGATCAAATACATCATCCGTCATTACACCAGAGAAGCAGGTGTGCGTGATCTGGAGCGGAATATCGACAAGATATGCAGAAAAGCCTGCAGAATGATCCTTACAGAACAGGTGGAGACTGTAAAGGTAACAAAGGACATGATACCGCAGCTTCTCGGAACCGAGAAGTATATGGATGACAGCTACGATTTGACCAATAAGGTAGGCTCTGTGCGAGGTCTTGCATGGACAGCTGTAGGTGGTGTAACACTTAATATAGAAGTAAATATTATGCCCGGAAATGGCAGTATACAGCTTACCGGTAAATTAGGTGATGTTATGAAAGAGTCGGCTGTTACAGGTTTATCGTATATCCGTACGATGAAGGAATCAGAGACACTTGGTGAAGATTATTTTGAAAAGCATGATATTCACATTCATATTCCGGAAGGAGCAGTTCCAAAGGATGGCCCTTCGGCGGGAATCACGATGGCAACCGCCATTTATTCTGCGATATTTAATAAGCCGGTAAGGGGAGATCTTGCGATGACAGGAGAGATCACCCTGAGAGGAAGCGTACTTCCGATCGGTGGTTTAAAAGAAAAGCTTTTGGCAGCAAAAACGATCGGTATTAAGAAGGTGCTGATCCCTGAGATGAACCGCAGAGATCTTAACGATATCAGTACAGAGATCACAGACGGACTGGATATTACCTGTGTGAAAACAATGGAACAGGTGCTGAACCTCGCACTTGCAAAAGGAGAAAAGAAATGATAATTAAGAGTGCTGAACTTGAAACAGTATGTGGAATTACAAGTACACTTCCGGAGACAGAGATGCCGGAGATTGCATTTGCCGGTAAGTCCAATGTAGGGAAATCCTCACTGATCAACGGTTTATTAAATCGTAAGTCACTTGCCAGAACATCGTCACAGCCCGGTAAGACACAGACGATCAATTATTATAATATTAATCATGATCTGTATTTTGTCGATCTTCCCGGATATGGCTATGCACAGGTATCCGTAGAGATCCGTGCAAAATGGGGTAAGATGGTAGAACGGTATCTGCATACCTCAAAGCAACTGAGACTGGTTTTTCTGTTGATCGATATTCGACATGAGCCATCGGAAAATGATTGTATCATGTATGACTGGATCGTAAAAAATGGATACGAACCGGTAATTATTGCGACAAAGCTTGATAAGATCAAGAGAAGCCAGATTCAGAAGAATTTAAAGATCATCAGACAGAAGATCCAGCCTGTAGAGGGAACAATTATAATTCCGTTTTCGGCACAGACCAAGCAGGGGAAAGAAGAGATTCTGCAGTTGATCGAAGACCGGATCGCAGAATCAGAACCTGAATTTGAATAATATATGATCAGAGAAATAAAAAATCATTTATATGTATTACAGAAATACATATAAATGATCAGGATTGTTTTTCATCCTTATTATCAGAATACAGCCAGAGAGTATTGATGAGATAGTCATATACTTCGGCACTTTTCGCACGCCAGTTATCGCAGATAGCTATGGCGTGCGTTTTTGTCGGTACGTTGAATTTCAGGTCGACAAGGGTTTCCTTGCGATCTTTTATAATGCATTTAACGGAATATTCGCCATAGTCATTCAGAGAGTAATCTGCATAGATTTCGGATTCGTTTTTCAGATTGATCTTCTGATTATCAAAATAGTCGAGAATGTCCTGCTTGATCGCATACGGGATACGATTTTCGAACATACTTAAGGCTTCTTCCCCTTTATCTGTAATCTTGTAGTGGGAAGATGACCGTATCATGGATACACAGACAAAATCACACTCGATCAGCCCGTTGATGGCTTCCTGAAGTGTGAAGTAGTTCGTATATCCTTTTGTCAGAACAAAATCTGAAATCTGAGAATTAGTCAGAGTGAAATCCACCCGATCCAGCATGTATAATATAATTAATTTGTATAAGACGATAGAATCTGTATTCATATAATATCCTTTGTATATTTTGTAAGAATAAATGTACCACAAGAAAAGCATAAAATCAATGAAGTAATATTTCTATATAAGAATATTCTACAAAAGAAATGTAGTAATATTCCTGTAAAAGAAAAAGATTTACAAAATTGTTTTTTATGCTATACTAAGTCTATCAATTTAAACGATCACATGGCATCCGGATATCGACATGACAGGATGCACAGGTAATCATATATAGTATTTGATATGCCTGTTTCGAAGAGAATTCATTACGATAACAATATTCCCAAATAATATTTGAATTGAATAGAATGGATAAAATCGGAAGGAGTAGAAGATGGATTTTAAAAATGCATCATTAGATGAATTGAAGCAATTCGTAAAGGAACATAAGATAAAGGGTGTATCAGCACTCCGCAAATCTGCCCTGATCGAATTCCTTGAGAAGAATTATAATGGTGAAACAGATCATACAGCAGAAATAAACGAAGCTAAACCACAAAAAGCCGATGCAGAAAAGAAAAGAAGGCCGGGAAAAACACAGAAAAAAGGGAAAACAGAGCATACGGATAAATCCGCAAGCCCGGACCAAACTGTGCAGGTAAAGAATGCGGAAGCGACAGAACAGCAGGAAAAATCAGAGGCAGATGTAGTAAAAAAATCAGACAGAAACAAATCTGAGAATAGTCAGAAATCCGGAGAAGCCGGTAGAAGACAGCACAGAAATAATGCCGGACGACAGACCAATCGGAACGGTAAAAGGCAGGAACGTGATCATCGGTCACAGGGAAATAATAACAGAAATAATAATTTGAATCGTGCAAGTAATATATCAAATACGAATAACGCAAGAAAAGACACTGATCAGGAGAACAAGCAGGTTGTAGCTGAACAGACAAAGCAGGAAGTTAATACGGAAAAGACGGCTGTTGAAAAATCTGTGATGGCAGACAAGAAGACAGCTTATGAAAAAACTGCAATAACGGATAAGAAAGAGACTTATGAAAAGCCGGTTATGGAAGAAAGAAATCCGGGCTTTGATACAGAGGTAAGAACGGAGATAAAATCTGAGAACAGACAGGAGAACTCGCTTTCTCAGCAGGAATCAAACGGACCGGAGCTTGACAGTGGCAAGATGGCACATGGAATTCTGGAGGTAATGCAGGAAGGCTATGGTTTTATAAGAAGTGCAAATTATCTGCCGGGAGATCAGGATATCTATGTGTCACCGGCGCAGATCCGTAGATTTGGACTTAAGACCGGAGATATCATAACCGGAAATATCCGTGTAAAGACGCAGGGAGAGAAGTTTGGTGCATTATTATATGTGGCTTCTGTAAATGGAGAAAGCCCTGCAAGTATAGCAGGAAGAAAAGCATTTGAAGATCTGACACCAATCTTTCCAAATGAACGCATCAATATGGATGGAGAAGACAGTCCGATTCCGATCCGTATGATCGATCTGTTATCACCGATCGGTAAAGGACAGCGTGGAATGATTGTTTCCCCACCAAAGACAGGTAAGACGACATTACTCAAACAGATTGCAAAATGCATCAGTACCAGATATAGTGAGATCCATCTGCTTGTACTTCTGATCGATGAAAGACCGGAGGAAGTAACGGATATCAGGGAATCCATAGAGGGACCAAATGTAGAAGTTATTTATTCGACATTTGATGAGCTGCCGGAGCATCATAAGCGTGTATCGGAAATGGTGATCGAACGTGCAAAACGACTGGTAGAGCAGAAGAAAGATGTCGTGATCTTATTAGACAGTATTACAAGACTTGCAAGAGCGTACAACCTTACAGTTCCACCAAGTGGAAGAACCTTATCCGGTGGTCTTGATCCTGCGGCGTTACATATGCCGAAGAAATTCTTTGGTGCTGCCCGTAATATGCGTGAGGGTGGAAGTCTTACGATCCTTGCGACAGCGCTGGTTGAGACAGGAAGCAAGATGGATGATGTTGTATTCGAGGAATTCAAAGGAACCGGTAATATGGAACTGGTGCTTGACCGGAAGCTCGCAGAAAAGAGAATCTTCCCTGCAATCGACATTGCAAAATCCAGTACCAGACGGGATGATCTGTTATTATCACCGGAAGAACAGGAAGTTGTATATGCACTTCATAAGATCTTATCCGGCAATAAGGCAGAGGATATGCTGGAGGATGTACTGAAATTATTCGTCCGAACCAAGAATAATAAAGAGTTTATCTATTATGTTAAAAAATCATTGTTAAGAAAATAAAAAAACACTTGCATTTCTATGTCGGTTTGTGTTAGAATACAAAAGCTGTGTTTTATGAAGAAGTGAGGCTGATGGCCTATTCTCATATATCAATAATATAATAAAGAGGTGAGATTAAATGAGAGAAGGAATACATCCAAATTATTATCAGGCAAAGGTTGTATGTAACTGCGGAAACGAATTTGTTACAGGTTCTACAAAAGAAGAAATTCATGTAGAAATTTGCTCAAAGTGTCATTCATTCTATACAGGCCAGCAGAAGGCAGCTAAGGCTCGTGGTAGAATTGATATGTTCAACCGTAAGTACGGTGTTTCACAGTCAAACTAATAAAAAGGATGATAGGTTGAGGTTAAAGCTTTTAATCTCAGCCTATTTTTGTTTTAGGAAACAATTTAACGAGGTATAGAATTTGAAAAGAGCCAGAATAGGTGGTCAGGCGGTGATCGAAGGCGTAATGATGAAATACGAGGATCAGTACGCAGTAGCAGTCAGAAAGCCGGATCAGGAAATTGAAGTTAAAGTTGAAAGCTATACACCGATAGGTGAAAAATATAAAATTCTGAAATTGCCGATCCTTCGTGGAGTGGTTAATTTCTTTGAGTCGCTGGTAATTGGAGTTAAAACGCTGACATATTCAGCCGATTTTTATGAAGAGGAAGAACCGGCTGGAAAGAGTGAAAATAAAGATGATTCCAGGTTGTCAGATACAGAAAGTAATAATGGAAGCGGTTCAGGTGAGAACGACAGTAAAAACAATAAAAAAGAAAGCAGTACAGGAGATGATCTGATGATGATCGGGACCGTTATTGTATCACTTGCCATTGCGATCGCATTATTCATGCTGCTTCCGGCATTTATTGCAGGACTGCTTGAGCATGTGACAAAAAGCAGTGCATTGATAGCGGTAGCGGAAGGTGTGCTTCGCCTGGTGATCTTTCTTGCATATGTAGTATTAATATCATTGATGAAGGATATCAAACGTGTATTTATGTATCATGGTGCAGAGCATAAGACGATCAACTGTTTTGAAGCAGGCGATCCGCTGACTCCGGAAAATGTAAAGAAACATTCCAGATACCATAAACGCTGTGGAACCAGTTTTTTGGTAGTCGTTATGATCATAAGCATTATTGTATTTATGTTTATAAATGTGAAGTCTATGTGGCTGCGATTGCTGTCGCGTGTACTTCTGGTTCCGATTATTGCGGGAATCTCGTATGAATTTATCATGTTTGCAGGCAGAAGTGACTCAAAGCTTGCGAATATATTAAGTGTACCCGGTATGTGGGTACAGCGTCTCACGACGAAGGAACCGGATCTTGAGATGTGTGAGGTGGCAATTCGTTCGGTAGAAGCGGTGATCGACTGGCGTGCTTATCAGGACGCTATGAAGCGTGGAGAGATCGAAGATTAAGAAGTTGAAATGATGCCAGTGAATGTAAAGGGAAATAGACGTATGACTCAGTATCAGCTTGTAACAGCAGGAAAAGAAAAACTGAACGAACATAATGTGCCGGATGCAGATATCGATGCAGAGTTATTATGGCTCTTTGTATCAAAGCAGGATAAGATGGCATATATTATGAACCGGCAGGAAGATGTTACCGAAACGATCCGTTCTTCCTATGAAGCGTTGATCGATAAAAGGTCAAAACGTATTCCGTTACAATATATAACAGGCATACAGTGCTTTATGGGGTATGATTTTGAGACTGCACCGGATGTACTGATTCCAAGATTTGACACAGAAGTTCTGGTGGAACAGGCAAACCGCTTGATTCAGGACATACATTCTGATAAGATGTCTGTGCTGGATATGTGCTGTGGTTCCGGGTGCATCGGATTGTCGGTAGCACTTATGAATCAGGATATTCATATAGATCTGTGTGATATCTCAGATTCCGCGATCGCACTTACGACAAAAAATGCGAAACGATTAGAGGTATCTGATTATACTGTTATAAAATCAGATTTATTTGATAAGATAGATAAAAGATATGATATGATCCTGTCCAACCCACCATATATAGAGAGCAAAGTGATTGACGGATTAATGCCGGAGGTTCGGGATTATGAGCCGAGGCTGGCATTGGACGGCGATGCGGACGGATTGAAGTTTTACAGAGCAATTATAGAGAATGCGGAGAGTTATTTAAATGAAAAAGGATATATTTTATTTGAAATTGGTAATCATCAGGCACATGATGTGCAGCAGCTCCTTGTAGATAAGCATTTCGAAGATGTACGCGTGGTGAAAGACCTCGCAGAAAATGACAGGGTTGTAATTGGAAGAAAAGCCTGAAAAAAGGCTGGATATATTAACAGACACATGAACAGGAAATGAGCATGTGCTGCAGGAGGATTATTATGTTTGATAAATTAGAAGATTTAGTAGACAGACTTGATACATTAAATAACCAGTTGACAGATCCGGATATCGTATCCGATCAGAACAAATTCCGCAAATTAATGAAGGAGCAGAGTGAACTGACTCCTATCGTAGAAAAGTACAAAGAATATAAAGATGCAAAACAGACGATCGAAGACAGTCTGCTTATGCTTGAAGAAGAAAATGATGAAGAGCTTCGTGAAATGGCGAAGGAAGAATTAAATGAAGCAAAGGCAACAGTAGAAAAGACGGAAAATGAATTAAAGATTCTGCTTCTTCCAAAAGATCCGAACGATTCCAAGAATGTTATCGTCGAGATCCGTGCAGGTGCAGGCGGAGATGAAGCCGCATTATTTGCATATGAGATCTACAGAATGTATCAGAAATACGTTGATCAGTTCAAATGGAAAGTAGAACTGATGAGTGTAAATGAGAATGGAATCGGTGGTTTCAAGGAAGCGGTATTTATGATTACAGGTGATGGTGCATATTCCAAGATGAAATATGAGAGTGGAGTTCACCGTGTACAGAGAATCCCGAAGACAGAGTCTGGCGGAAGAATCCATACCTCAACTGTAACAGTTGCAGTTATGCCAGAAGCAGAGGAAGTTGATGTAGAGATCAATGAAAATGATATCCGTATCGATGTCATGCGAGCATCCGGTAACGGTGGTCAGTGTGTCAATACAACAGATTCAGCCGTTCGTCTGACACATATACCAACCGGTATCGTAATTTACAGCCAGACCGAGAAGTCCCAGCTTCAGAATAAGGCGAAGGCATTTGCGCTGCTCCGTTCCAAGCTGTATGATATGGAGCTTCAGAAACAGCATGATGCAGAAGCTGCAGACCGTAAGAGCCAGATCGGAACCGGAGATCGTTCAGAGAAGATTCGTACTTATAACTTCCCGGAAGGCCGTGTAACCGATCACAGAATCAAACTCACCTTGTATAAGCTGGAACAGATCTTAAACGGTGATCTGAATGAGATTATCGACAGTCTGATCGCAGCAGATCAGGCAGCCAAGCTTTCTCAGGTAAATGAGGAAGAATAAAAGAAACCCTCGATATTGAAAAAAACAAGTTGGCATCTGCCTGATCCGGCAGATGCCATTTTTAAGTAAAAGAGGGTGTTGGAGAAATAAACCGAATAAATAGTTCAAATTGATTGACATATTTTTGAATAAGTGGTTATATTATATGTGGCTTAAATGGACATACTAATGATAATTTACAGATACGAAACGAGGTAGCTAGATGTATAAAAAGAATGTAAGGTTCTTCTTTGCTTTGTTCATGAGTAAGCTGGCAAGAACCATGCAGAGAATGTTGAAGATGAACGCAAGTTATTTTCCGGGAAAGCTGGCGATCAAGCTTTGTCCTGATTTCCTTGGAAGAATAGAAAAGCCGGAGACGATCATCAGTGTTACAGGTACAAATGGTAAGACTACAGTATGTAATATGATCATTGATGCACTGGAAAAAAATGGTTACGATGTCTTAAGTAATCGTGCCGGATCAAATATTAATGCCGGAGTTGCAAGTGCCCTGATCGCTGAAAGCAAGCTTTCAGGAAAAACAAGGAAAAAGATCGCAGTATTTGAAATCGATGAGAGAAGCTCAAAACTGATATATCCATATATAAAGCCGACATTTGCAGTATGTACGAATCTGTTCCGTGATTCCATTCACAGAAATGCTAATCCGGAATTTATATTCAATATTATAAACAGCAGTCTGCCGGAAGAATCTCATTTGATATTAAATGCAGATGATCTGATCAGTTGTAACCTTGGAGAGAAAAATAAAAAAACATATTTTTCAATTAACAGACTGCCTTCGGACAGGGAAGAGAGCATTAATCTGATCAATGATATGAGAATCTGTCCAAAATGTCATCACAAATTGAAATATAACTACGTCAGATATCACCACATCGGAAATGCAAAGTGTGAATTTTGTGGCTATGCATCACCGGTTGGAGATTATAAGGCAGAGCTTGATTTTGATAAAAATGTTATGGCTGTTGCACATGGAGATAAGACAGAAAATTACCATATGGTAAGCAACAGCATCTTTAATCTGTATAACCAGTTAACAGCGATTACGACACTTCGGGAAGCCGGACTTACAGAAGAACAGGTTCAGAAATCATTTGACAATCTGAATATTGTAGAGTCTCGTTACTCAAAGGAATCTGTAAAGGGCATTAATGTAATTACCCATATGGCGAAAGGTCAGAATCCGATCGCATGCTCCTGTGTATTTGAGTATGTAGCAAAGGAACCGGGTAAGAAAGAGATCATCTTGTTATTGGATGATATCTTTGACAGACGGGGTTCATCCGAAAACATGACATGGATTTTTGACTGCGATTTTGAATTCTTAAATCAGCCGAATATTACAAATATTGTTATTGCGGGTGTCCGTACGACAGATTATAAACTTCGTCTGATGATGGCGGGTGTGCCTGAAGAGAAGTTAAAAGAGACTTCTGATGAAGAAGGTGCTTATAAACTTCTGGAATTAAATGATACAGACAGTATCTATATACTTCATGAGTTATATGCAGCAGATACGGCTATGAAACTCAGAGACAGTGTTAAGCAGTATATAAACGAAAAGGAGGCATAGAAAAATGGGAACAGGTATTAAGATCGAAGTTCTTTATGGTGAATTTGCCAATCTTTTCGGAGAGCTGCAGAATGTTAATTATCTGAAATCATGCATTCCTGATGCAGAGGTGATCTACACTGGACTGCATGACAAACCGGCGTTTGCGGATGGCGGAGCGGATTTTGTATATATGGGTTCCATGACAGAGAACCAGCAGGAGCTGGCGATAGAAGCATTAATGCCGTATAAGGAAGAGCTTGCAGCACAGATTGATGCAGGAACAGTATTTTTATTCACGGGTAATGCCATGGAAATTATGGAAATGTACATTGAGAATGAAGATGGAAGTAAGATAACCGGACTGGGCTTCTTTGATACTTATGCGAAGAGAGATATGATGCATCGTTATAATTCATTGATCCTCGGAAAATATGAAGATATCAAACTGGTAGGATTTAAAGCACAGTTCAGTCATTCCTATGGAGATAATTCAAACAGTTATTTTTATGATGTGATCCGTGGTGATGGACTTCATCCGGGTGTACAGACAGAAGGATTAAAGAGAAACAATTTCTTCGGTACTTATACGGTAGGACCGTTTCTTGTATTAAATCCGTTATTTGTTAAATATCTGATGACACTTCTTGGAATCAAGGAACCAAAGCTTGCATATGAAGAAGTCATTATGAAGGCGTACAGACAGAGGCTTTCAGAATTTGAAGATGAAAAGTTGAGATACGAATAAGAGTCTTAACAGCTAAGGAGGCACAAAGACAATGAATGGTAAAGAGGTATTTGAAACATACGAATCAGAGGTAAGATCATATTGCAGAAGTTTTCCTGCAATCTTTACAAAAGCAAAGGGATCGATCATTACCAGTACGGATGGTACAGATTATATTGATTTCTTCTGTGGAGCGGGAGCGGTAAATTATGGTCATAACAATGATTTTATTAAAGGAAAGCTGATCGATTATCTTGCAAATGATGGCATTATCCATTCTCTTGATATGATGACAGAGCCAAAGGAAGAATTTATCCGTTATTTTGAGGAAGAAGTTCTTCAGAAGCGAGGCTTGAATTATAAGATCATGTTCCCCGGCCCAACAGGAACAAATGCAGTTGAAGCAGCATTAAAACTTGCAAGGAAAGTTAAAAAGACAAATCAGATATGGGCACTTATGGGTTGTTTCCATGGAATGACACTCGGAGCTCTGGCTCTTACCAGTGATTCCGGAAGCAGAAAAGGAGGCGGTGTATGTTTAAACGATGTTACACATATTCCTGCACCATATATGTTTCCTGAATTTGATACGATCAAATATATGGAGACGTTACTGACAGATGACCATTCAGGCGTTGAGAAGCCGGCGGCTTTATTTATTGAGACCGTTCAGGCAGAGGGCGGTGTTCAGGTATTCTCGGTTGAATACTTAAAGGCTGTCAGAGAATTATGTGATAAATATGGTATCCTTCTGATCGTTGACGATATTCAGGTTGGCTGTGCAAGAACCGGCACTTTCTTCTCATTTGAACGTGCAGGAATCGTACCGGATATGGTCGTAATGTCCAAATCAATCGGCGGATATGGTATGCCATTTGCGCTTACAATGTTCAAACCGGAACTGGATATATGGGCACCGGGCGAGCATAATGGAACCTTCCGTGGAAATCAGCTCTCTATGGTTGCTGCCAGATACGGTCTTCAGTATATGCTTGAAAATAATGTAGAAGCAGAAGTAAAACGTAAAGAGGAAATTGTCAGAACATACTTTAATGATAATTTGCAGGGGGATGCGGTTCAGATTCGCGGAATCGGTCTTATCTGGGGTATTCAGGTTGCTGATGGAAAGACGGCACTTGCAATCGCTAACAGATGCTTTGAGAAGGGACTTATCATTGAACGCGCAGGTCGCGATAATGATGTAGTGAAATTAATGCCTGCACTTACGATTCCGGATGATCAGTTGGTAAAGGGTCTGGATATTCTTGTATCAAGTGTAAAGGAAATCTGCAATTTGTAAAAGTATAGATAACAGATGTGAGTTATGCTCGTAATAATATAATATACCCCCGGGTGATGAAACATACGTTCAAGATATATGATTCATTACTCGGGGATATTTTATTATATCGATTAATGATCTGTATCTTTTTATTGTTTGGTATGTACACAGATCTCAGACAGTAGGATTGGCGAAGAGAGTTGGTTATTAAAAAGAGAATCGGTTGTTAAGAAATATTCACTTGACAAAAAACAGGTAACATGAAACTATGGATGTAGGATTTTTTGTTACAGGATGGAATGGGAGGTAACTTAATATGGATATAAATGGAACACCACCGAATTATGACGGACAGCCAAATTATAATAACGTGCCGCCAAACTTCGGTGAACAACAGAATTATAATAACGTGCCGCCAAACTTCGGTGAACAACAGAATTATAATAACGTGCCGCCAAACTTTGGAGGACAGCAGAATTATAATAACGTGCCGCCAAACTTCGGTGAACAACAGAATTATAATAACGTGCCGCCAAACTTTGGAGGACAGCAGAATTTTAACACACCGCCAAATTTTGGATGGCAGTCAAATTACGATTATAAGCTGAGAAGATCAAGACCGGGGGTATCGCCCGAACGGTTTGAGATTTTTGGCGGTTTTGCGTTTGGTTATGCCATGATCTACAGTGTGCTGATGTATCGAAATTATGCAAGTATCTGTGCTGTATTCATGGCGGTTATGACCGTTTTGTTTATGAGCTTCAGTATCATGCGCCATGAGAAGAATCTGCCGGTAAATGACGGAGAATCGTTATCTTTTGGGAAACTTTTGGGAAAGCAGACGAAGCTGATTCCGCATTATGCAGGTATCCTTTTGCTTGGGGTATCAGTTTGCAGGACCGATGATTCATTTTTGATAGTTTTGGATCATCTTTGCATTTTATTCCTTGTGTGTGCAGGGCTTCTCCGGTATTTTGATGATCTTAAAAACATGGGATTTGTGGAATATGGTCTTACGGTTATCGAGAAGATGGCAGAGCCGTTTACCTGTTTTGACCGTTTTTTCTCAGACTACAGACAATATAACAGAGAACATGAAAATGCAAGAAAACGTGCGAAATTTGTCTATATTCTGATCGGTGTTGTCGTTGCGATTCCGTTGCTGTTCGTAATGATTAGCCTGCTTTCCAGTGCAGATCAGATCTTTGGAGATGCAGTTGAAACATTACTTGGAAATATTTTCCTGTCATGGGATGCAATCTGGTTTCTTGTATTTGCATTTGCGGCGTTATTATTTACATATGGTATCATTGTGTCAGCACCGTTTGGAAGCAGACATCACAGACAGACAAAAGAAGGAACACATGAACCTATCATTGCGATCACGGCAATGGGGCTTCTTACCCTGGTGTATCTGTTGTTTTCAGTGATCCAGATCCTATATCTGTTTACAAATAATATGTCACTGCCGGATGATATGACTTATGCGGAATATGCCAGACAGGGATTCTTCCAGCTTATGTTCGTATCGGTGCTGAATGTGATACTGGTATTGATCTGTCATGCAATTTTCAGTAAAAGTACGGTGCTTAATATCGTACTGACTATTATGTCGGCTTGTACCTACGTGATGATCGCATCTTCGGCACTTCGTATGACAATGTATATCAAAGCATATGATCTTACTTATATGAGGATTCTGGTATTTGCAGCACTGGCTGTTCTTGCTGTGGTGCTTGCAGGCATGATCGTCAGAATCTATGCTGACCGTTTTCCACTGGTGCGTTATTCGATGTTTGTGATCGTTACTGTATATATCATCGTATCATTCCTTCGACCGGCTTATCTGGTTGCCAGATATAATCTGGAAAATCAGGATCCAAAGGATGTGGATTTCCGGTATGTGACGTCACTTGGTGCAGATGGAGCGGAAGAAGTATATGAGTTCATTGTAGATAACTATATGACGGGACAGGATGATGATTACTACGAGTACGATAACTACCAATATGACGATTATTATAACAAATATAATAATTATAAGGATATCAAGGGCTTCTCGTATGACAGAATGGAATGGTATTTTAATGGAATTCGGGATACCTATAAAGAAAAAGGTGCGATCCGTGGATTTAACTTCTCAAGAAACAAGGCAGAGAAGTATGCAAAACGTTTCTTTAAATGGTATGGAGAAGATGAATAAGGTACATTAATTTAGGATTAAAATGCGTTGCTCCTATTGTAAAAAAATGGGAAATAGTATAAAATAAAACTAAATTTGGGGCATACAGATGAGAGGTCAGAATGCCGCCGGATAAAAGATGATTTTATGGAGGTAGTAAAAAAATGAAAAAAGCAACAAAGAGATTATTAGCTGCATTTTTAGCCCTTGCAATGGTATTCACATTATTAGCGGTACCTGCAACAAGCATGAAGGATGTAAGCGCTGCAACCAGTAAGACTGTGTATATTAACCCGTATAGTGAAAGAGTCGTTTCCTATAAGCCGGGACGTGTAACTCAGGTATCCGGTGTTATCAGTATCATGGGATGTACAAAGGCATCTCAGATCAAAAAGTTAAAATGTTCAAACAAAGATATGAAGGTATCGGCAAAAGACGGATATATTCGTGTAGAATACGGAAAGAAAGCCGGTAAGGCAACAATTACCTGTACAGTAAAAGGTGTTAAACTTAAAACAACTTTTACTGTAAAGAAATATACCAATCCTGTAAGTTCAATCAAGATTGGAAGCAAGAAATATACTTCGAAATTTGCGAAAAATGATTATATCTACATTTCAAAAAAAGTATCAAAGAAGGCACTGAACATAAAGGCTAAAAAGGGTTGGACGATTAAATCAGTAAGTGTATATAATGGTAAGAGTAAACATTACGATGTAAATAAATCCAGTTTTTCCAAGAAAATCACATTGAACAAGAAATATGCAGATGTGTTCGTTACTATGTATCAGAAGAGTACAGGACTTACAGAGTCTTTAATGGTAACATACAGATAATTAAAATATAGAATTAATGAAAAGGTGTTGATATATATATCAGAAGAGATTATATGTCAGCACCTTTTTGTTGTACCTGTTTATAAGGTGTGGTATACTTTACATAGCGATTTGGTAAAATATATCATGTGGTTTTAAAAACCATATTTGCCATAAAAAGGTAATGGAGGATGTTAAAATGAATGATTATGTTATATTGACAGATTCATCCTGTGATCTGCCGGATGATATCGTGAAGAAATATCAACTGGAGATCTTACAGCTTGATTTTATTGTTGAGGGGGAGGGAAGCTTTCATAATGATCAGGCAGATATTGGGAAAGTATATAGCAAATTAAGGAATGGGGCAAATATCAAGACTTCTGCAGCGAATATCTCGCAGGCATCGGAGGCGATAGAAGCTTTATTTAATCAGAAGAAAGATATCTTATATCTGGGCTTTTCATCCGGACTTAGTTCTACTTATCAGACCGTGTATATGGCCGGTCAGGAATTAATGGAGGAGTATCCGGAACGAAAGATGATCAGTGTTGATACCCTTGCGGCATCTATGGGACAGGGACTTTTGGTATACAAAGCATGTCAGGCAAAAGATGCAGGAAAAAGTCTGGAGGAGAATGCACAGTATATAGAAGATATCAAGTTAAAGCTATGCCATTGGTTTACAGTAGACGATCTTTTCTTTTTAAAAAGAGGAGGCCGTATATCAGGTGTGACAGCAACGGTTGGAACGATGCTGTCGATCAAGCCAATCCTGCATGTGGACGACGAGGGACATCTGATCAATGTAAGTAAGGTCAGAGGACGGAAAGCAGCAATCACAGAACTTGTAAATCGGATGGAGAAGCTGGCGGTACATCCGGAAGACCAGGATATTTTTATCAGTCATGGTGATTGTATAGAAGATGCAGAGAAACTTGCTTCTATTATTAAAGAGAGATTCGGCAATGACAGGATCACGATATCCTATGTCGGTCCAGTGATCGGAGCACATTCGGGTCCGGGAACACTGGCATTGTTCTTCCTTGGAGAACACAGATAAACAGCATCTTACAGAATAAGGATAGCCGGAACAAAGGTTGATTAAAAAAATAATTGAGAATCATTCCTAATAACTATTGACATTTATCAAAAAGTGTGTAAAATAGAATTATAGAAATTGATAACGTTTCTCAATAAGAATAAATAATAGAAAAAAGCAAAGGAGATTTTAATTATGGCAAAGTTTGTATGTAGTGTATGTGGATATGTATATGAAGGAGAAGAAGCTCCTGCACAGTGCCCTGTATGTAAGGCACCTGCTGAGAAGTTCATCAAACAGAGTGATGATAAGACATGGGCATCTGAGCATGTTGTAGGTGTAGCACAGGGTGCACCGGAAGATATTATGGAAGATTTAAGAGCAAACTTCCAGGGCGAATGTTCAGAAGTTGGTATGTACCTTGCAATGGCTCGTGTAGCATTCAGAGAAGGCTATCCTGAGATTGGTAATTACTGGGAGAAAGCAGCTTATGAAGAAGCAGAGCATGCAGCTAAGTTTGCAGAGCTTCTTGGTGAAGTAGTTACAGATTCAACAAAGAAGAACCTTGAGATGAGAGTAGAAGCAGAGCATGGTGCAACTGCCGGTAAGACAGATCTTGCAAAACGTGCAAAGGCACTGAATCTGGATGCAATCCATGACACTGTTCATGAGATGGCAAGAGATGAGGCAAGACATGGAAAGGCATTTGAAGGTCTCTTAAAGAGATACTTCGGTTAATCATTCTATGAATGAGCGTGCATGAGAAATGGCACGGCAAAATAATTATGAAGTAAATATATAATACACTCTAATAAAAAATCCGGTTGTCAGAATTTTTTGACAGTCGGATTTTTTATTATACGGAATCAACCTCTTTTAGAAGTTCGTTCGATATTAATTTTCTATTGAATTTTTCTTTTAAATATAGAGATTATATTTATAATATTGATTCATCTTTTAATTTAAAAGATGAATTACCATTGCCGTTAAAGGTGTTAGGATCTAAGCCACTTGCAGTATCTGTATTTGTGCCATCTGTGTTTGAGAATGGAGTGGTTGGCTCAGATGTTTCAGGATTTGTATTTGCATATGCCTGATCACCGTACTGCATTGTTCCATTATAAGGGCTGTATGTATCATTCATACCCGGATTCTGTGCAACGGAACCAGTATAGTTCATACCCGGATTTTGTACGCCGGAATCTGTATAATTTATACCGGTATTCATATTAGGAGTATTTGGATCACCATATGCATCCGGATAAGGTGCTGATGGAATTTCTGGTGTATAGACCATATTTTTATGTCTGATGAAAGCAAATACGGCGAGCAGGATTCCAATGACAAAGAATACAAGTCCTATGATAATAGACGTGCGGCATCCTTCTTTTGTCATGACCTTGATGTAGTATGGCTGTATATAGGAATCCAATAGTGTTTTGTCTTCAGAGGTAAGGGTGATGTCATAAGAGGATGCATACATATCATAGACAAAATCTCTCATATACCCCATGATTTCATTGTTTGATTTGCATAGCTTTCCGGTATAGTGCAATGGTCCCGGATTGGTATCTGAATGATACCAGGTATAGTCCGATAATTTTTCGAGATCATCTTTCTTCGATTCTGCGACATTCAGTCCGAGATAGTAATCATTATTTTCAAGTGCATTGATCAGATAATATTGTTCTGTAGTTCTTTTGAATACGTAATTGGTAGTTTCGACATTTTCACAGAATGAATAATTGGCATATTCAACATTGATCTCTACATATTTGCCATCAGCCAGATCGCTTACTGATGCAGTATTTAGATTGAGAAGATCGCCGTTCAGATTGTTGTAATCACGAATCCCCTGAAAGGCAAATACAGTACCAATGACTGCGAATATAATGCCGGGAATAAGGAGATCTGAAAGTCTCTTTCTTTTTGAATTGTTTTTAAACATGTAATGTCCTCCCATTTTTGTTTTTGTGAGCAAAAATCTTCTTTTTGTAGTACAATAGAGTACAAGTTACGCTCTTTTGAAATTTTATCAAATCCGCCAGTTTTCGACAATGTGAAATCTGCTGAAAAAAAAGCAGCTATTATAAAGGTATGCGGGATGTCTGAATATTATTTTTTGGATAATTTGACCAGAGTAAATTATTTCAGAAAAACACGGGAGAAGAAATGGCAAAATGAAAGAACAGTAAGGTAAAAGAATAAAGAATGAGTAAAATAAACAGATCAGAAAAGGATTCGGACAGAGATGCAGAAGAATTATTCAACAAATAAAGTAAAATCCACAAATATAAACAAAGATAAAAATTCAGGCGGACCAAGAACAACAAATAGAAAAGCAAATAAAAATACAGACAGATCTGCAAACAGCATGGCATCATCAGCAAAAAGAAAACACAATACAGCAGACAGTAAAAAACGTTTCCTGTATCTGATTCCGGTTATCATATGGATGATATTTATATTCTATATGTCAGGAAAGACCGGACAGGAATCCTCCGGACAGAGTGGGAAGATCAGTTTGTTTATAACTGATCTCTTGGAAAAGGTACGGCAGGATTCACCACAGGAGATGCAGAATCTACAGGATATTCTGGAGCTTGTTATAAGAAAGGCTGCACATATGACAGAATATGCGATCCTGTTCTTACTTTCATATCTGGCAACGGTGAAGATATCCATGAGCCAGAGCAGATTTTATAACAGAAGCATAGCTGTCTTAATTTCGTTATTATATGCATGTTCGGACGAGATGCATCAGTTATTGGTTCCGGGCAGGAGCGGAAAAATGATAGATGTCGGGATCGATATGGCAGGAGTGTTGATTGTTCTAATATGTATGATTCTGTCTAAGAATACGAAATGGAAGATCATTTGTGGAGTACTTTTGGGAGTGCTGTTAGTTGCAGCATTTGTCGCTCTGCTATTTGTCCCGTTTTGAAAAACTGACGCAGGACTTCGACCATTTCCGTGTGCAGCGGTTTACTTCATGCTGAAAAAATGATATATTAATGAATATATGTTATGCCAAAAGGAGCCGGAGAAATGACATTAGAGGAAGTTAGAAAGCAGATCGACGTGGTTGATAAGCAGATCAAGGTGCTGTTTAAGGAACGAATGATACTTGCAGATCAGGTCGCAAGGGTAAAGGCAGAATCAGAGGATGCTATATATAAGCCGGATCGGGAAGAAGCGATCATAACGAAGCTGACCGGGGATGTAGACGACAGCATAAAGAAAGAATATACGGCATTGATCAAGCGTATTATGGAGGTCAGCAGAAAGTATCAGTATGGGAGAACATTAGAACTTCGTAATTGTCTGGATGTATCGTTTGTGACGGAGGAACCGAAGGTAAAGAAGCTTGCCATGCTGAAGCATGAACTTTACATATGTCAGGGCTATTCCAGAGATCTGGTAAATACAGTCAGTGATTATGAACAGGTCATGGAGCTGATCCGGAAGGATGAAGCAGATGCCGGAATGGGTATATTTGAGGATATCAGCTATGGTGTGTCGGATTCGCTGCATGAGGCACTTACCATGAATGATTTCTATATTTACAGGTGCGATGAGGTATTGGACGAGGGACACCGGAAGAAGGTCGTTACATTCGGGAAACAACTGGTAGTTCTGCCGGAGCATAACCGGTTAAAGATCGTCTTTGTCTGTAAGAATAAGAGCGGAAGTCTGGCGAGTGTGTTATCGATGATATCCGATTATGGCGTGAATCTGACCGAGATCCATTCGGTGCCGTTCCGTGGAGGAGAATGGAATTATCGGTTTTATATCGAGTTAAACGGCAACCTGCTTCAGAAAGAGATCCAGGCACTTGTATTCCAGTTGATAAATGAAACAGAGACATTTAAGATACTTGGAAGCTATTTTTGTGAACAATAAATTTTTATATATAAGGGAGAAAAGACATGATAGACAAATTAGTAAAAAAAATCAAAGAGACAAAGGCACCGATCGTTGTTGGACTGGATCCGATGCTTTCCTATGTGCCGGAATATATAAAGAAGACAGCATTTGATGAATATGGTGAGACTTTAGAGGGTGCAGCGGAAGCCATCTGGCAGTACAATAAGGGTATTGTGGACGCAGTTCATGATCTGATCCCTGCTGTTAAGCCGCAGATTGCTATGTATGAGCAGTTTGGTATCGAGGGTTTAAAGGTATTCCAGAAGACGGTTGATTATTGTAAGTCAAAGGATCTGGTTGTGATCGCAGATATTAAAAGAGGCGATATCGGATCAACATCTGCAGCATATGCAGTCGGACATCTTGGAAAGGTTGCGGTCGGAAGTAAGACATATTCCGTATTTGGTGAAGATTTTGCAACTGTAAATCCATATCTTGGTACCGATGGAATCAAGCCTTTTGTAGATGTATGTAAGGAAGAGAAGAAGGGAATCTTTGTACTGGTCAAGACATCAAATCCTTCATCCGGTGAATTCCAGGATCGTCTGATCGATGGCAAGCCGTTATATGAGCTGGTTGGCGCTATGGTTAATGAATGGGGCAAAGATACGATCGGTGAGAGCGGTTACAGCAGTGTCGGTGCTGTTGTAGGAGCAACGTATCCAGAGATGGGTAAGGTACTTCGTAAGATCATGCCGAAGTCATTTATTCTTGTTCCGGGCTACGGAGCACAGGGCGGTAAGGCTGCTGATCTGGTACATTATTTCAATGAAGACGGACTTGGTGCGATCGTAAATTCATCCAGAGGAATCATTGCAGCATACAAGCAGGAGAAATATGCTTCATTTGGCGAAGCAAATTATGCAGATGCTTCCCGTCAGGCAGTTGTTGATATGATCGAAGATATCAACAGCGTATTATAAATATCGGATTTATCAGAAAAACAGTATGCAGTACACGATGTGTGGTGATAGTGGAGGCGTACAGATCATATGGAAGAGATCACGGGAGGACATAGATACATGGGTAAAGTAAAGATAACAGCAGAGGTTGTGAGCCAGACCTGTATAGCAACAGATATATACAGTCTGATCCTGAAAGCAGGAGAGATTGCATCGCAGGCGGTTGCAGGTCAGTTTGTTTCTGTATATTCAAAGGATGGAAGCCGTATGCTTCCAAGACCGATCAGTTTATGTGGAATTGATAAAGAAGCAGGTACGCTTCGTCTGGTATATCGTATCGCAGGAAAGGGAACAAATGAGTTCTCAAAATTACAGGCAGGAGATATGGTGGATATTCTTGGTCCGCTTGGAAATGGCTTTATGAAGGAGTCCGGAAAAGCAATTCTGATCGGTGGTGGAATCGGTATTCCGCCGATGCTGCAGCTTGCAAAGGAGCTGGACTGTGAGAAGTCCATCGTACTTGGATACCGGGATGAGCTTTTCTTAAATGAAGAATTTGAACCATATGGTACCGTGTATCTGTCTTCCGAAGATGGAATGCATGGAACAAAGGGAAACGTAATAGATGCGATCAAAGCATGTGCGGTAACCGGTGATATCATATATGCCTGTGGCCCGACTCCGATGCTTCGTGGAATCAAACAGTATGCGGCAGAGCAGAATATCCGTTGTGAGATTTCATTGGAAGAAAAGATGGCATGTGGTGTAGGTGCCTGTCTTGCCTGTGTCTGTCAGACAAAGAATGTGGACGAGCATTCAAAGGTACACAATGCAAGGATCTGTGCAGATGGTCCTGTCTTTTATGCTGAGGAGGTGGAACTGTAATGAGTAAAGTAAATATGGCGGTAAACATCGCAGGAGTAGAATGGAAGAATCCAATTACAGTTGCATCCGGTACATTTGGTTCAGGTATGGAGTATTCGGAATTTGTCGATCTGAACCGTCTGGGAGCAGTTACGACAAAGGGTGTGGCAAATGTTCCGTGGCCGGGCAATCCGACACCCAGAATTGCAGAGACATATGGCGGAATGATGAATGCCATCGGACTTCAAAATCCGGGTATTGATACTTTTATAAAAAGGGATCTTCCGTTCCTTGCAAAATATGATACAAAAGTGATCGTAAATGTATGCGGAAAGTCAAAGGAAGATTATATAGATGTCGTAGAACGGCTGGCAGATACAGATATTGATATGCTTGAGATGAATGTATCCTGCCCGAATGTAAAAGAGGGAGGAATTGCATTTGGTCAGAAGCCGGAAGCTCTTTATGATATAACACAGGCAGTAAAGAAGGTTGCAAAGCAGCCGGTGATCATGAAGCTCAGTCCGAATGTTACAGATATTACAGAGATGGCAAGAGCTGCGGAAGCAGGCGGAGCAGATGCGCTGTCACTTATTAATACACTTACAGGCATGAAGATTGATGTTAAGCGTCGTACATTTGCTGTAAAGAATAAGACTGCCGGTGTATCAGGTCCCGCGATCCATCCGATCGCAGTACGGATGGTGTATCAGGTCGCAAATGCTGTCAAGCTTCCGATCATAGGCATGGGCGGTATCGCTACGACTGAGGATGCTCTCGAAATGATCATGGCAGGTGCATCGGCAATTGCAGTTGGCACAGCAAACTTCAATAATCCATATGCAACAGTGGAGATTACAGATGGAATTGAGAAGTATCTGATCGAGAATCAGATTGATGATATAAATGAGTTGATTGGGTGTGTAAAATAAAAGATATTGGGTTGTCTGCTTTATAGGATGTATTGGGGAGGCAGTTAGTTGGTTATGGAAAAACAATTTGAAGAAATTATATATTCCAGATATCAGGCACGTATCAGAGATATGAAGATTCTAAAGGTAGATGAGGGATTTGAACAGATCCTTGGTTATTCCGCGGAAGATGTAGAGCGCTTACAGCTTTATGTAAAGGATATTATGCTGGATGAAGATTGGGAGGATTATACAAAGATCATCTATGCAAAGATGTCGAGCCGGGGAGAAGCATATCTGGGACATCGGTTAAAAAAGAAAAATGGTGAAATTATATATGTATTTTGTTTTGGGAGGGCATTTCAGTCGGAAGAAGGAGAAATGTGCGGGGAGATCCTTATTACAGATATAACAAATACCAAGAAGTTGTCGAAGCAGCTTGAAAATCTGACCGATATCAATTCTGAACTAAATATGGAATTAGCGGATAAGAACCGTATGCTGGAGTCTATTCTCAATAATCTGGCGGGCGGTGTCGGAGTATTTGATATCGGAAATAAGAAGATCACAGTAGAATATATCAGTGAGAGCTTTTATAAGATGTTCGACCTGAAAAAAGGTCAGCTTGGTACAGAAGGAAATGAATATATCAATCTGGCATTTGAAGAAGATCGGAAAGAACTGAAACGACAGATTAAGGAGACCTTGTTGTCAAATAAGATGACAATTGGTGAATATCGCTTTATTAATAAAAATAATCCGGAATCATATTATTGGGTGCAGGTATGCCTGTCGCTTCTTGCGGCAAGAAAAAGCGTTTTTTCCATATGCGCTGTCTGTGTAGATATTACGGATAAAAAGAAAGAAGAACTGGAAAAGAGTGCACAGACCGAGATGCTGAAGTTAGTGGCGCAGGGAAGTGATGAACTCTTGTTTTCCTATACGGTAGAAGATGACAGCATGGTTATATCTAAGTATATGGACGGCAGAACCATAACTGTTTTTGATGATAAAGATTTTGCTGCAAACCTTGCTCAGTGTCAGTTGATCTATTCGGAAGACAAAAAAACGGTATCAGATGTATTGGCTGAATTGACAGCTGTTAAGGATACCGAAACCGTTGAAATCAGGGTCGATTTTATCGGTAATGGTATGTATCTCTGGCATCGTGCAACGCTTGTCAGCGTTGCTGATACAAATGGTGTGGTAAAAAAGATTGTAGGTAAATTGTATTCGATTCATGAAGAGAAGCTGCAGAGTCAGGAATTGATTCTACGTGCGGAACGAGATTCTCTTACAGGGGTTTATAATCATAGCACCTTTGTGTCTAAAGTATCCAGGTTCCTTGCGGAATTTGATGAGACGCTGTGTGCACTCTATATGATCGATCTGGATGATTTTAAATTAGTAAATGATGCACTGGGACATTATGCCGGGGATGATTTGTTGTGTGACACAGCAGTTGTTCTGGAAAGTGTTGCAAATACATATGGTGGATTTAGTGGTCGTCTCGGCGGAGATGAATTTTCTATGTTTATTCCGGATGTAGTCGATGAAGATACGGCATACATGGTTGCGAAGACACTTAATAAAGGAATTCGTGCGATTAAATGTAAGGCGGAGCACTCGGCATCGATCGGTATTGCAGTTGATACTATATCAAAGTCGTTGAAATTCGATTCTTTATATTATAAAGCGGATCAGGCGTTATATTATTCCAAACGGCAGGGCAAAGACCGCTGTATGCTTTTTTGTGAGAAGATGGATGAAGCTAAACCGGTATTAAATTCCAAGTTCAGCAGTTATTCGGATGAAGAGGATTATCTGTTGGATGATATCTCGGATGTTGTATATGTAACGGAGATGAATTCTTATAAGCTGCAATATATGAATAAGGCAGCCAAGCTTGGTGTCGGTCTGGCTGAAGATGATACTTCTTATATTGACAAGCATTGTTATAAGGTGCTTCAGGGTATGGATCTTCCGTGCAGCTTCTGTACGAATAAGCTGTTATCAACGGAGAAGAGTTTTATCTCGCATCATAAGAATCTCAATAACGGAAAAGAATATGTTTTAAAAGACAGGATTGTAAACTGGCATGGAAGAAAGTGTCGTATGGAGATGGCTGTTGATATTTCTGATGCCGATAAAGTAACACAGGTTCTTTCTAACCGTTATGATATTGAGGATGCGTTGGTATCCAGTATTACACAGATTTCTACAGGAGGAGAGCATTCCTTAAATTACAGCAAACTGTTAGAAACACTTGGAGAATACTATGGCGCAAAACATGCTTGCCTGGTGGAATGTGATTCCAATAAGTTATGTGAATATCATGAATGGAAATCAGCAAATAGTAATTCGTTTGGGAAAAAACTGGAGATCTTTTATAAAGAAACTGTCCGGAGGGAACTGCAGAGTATATCGAGCAAAAAAGGTGCACTGATCATTAATCATATTCCGGACTACCCATACAAAACTTCGGATCTGTATTCGTTTTTTTTGGAAAACAGGATATGGTCAATGTATTCTGTCCCGATCAAAGACAATAAGTCTGAGATTATTGGAAGGATCATTATCTTTAATCCGCAGCTTCACAGTGGCGACCTGAAGCTTATGAATCTTTTATCCTTGTATATTGGAAATGATATTGTCAGCCGGGCACTTGCAGAAGAACGAAATTATGAAGTAACGCATGATCGTATAACGGGAGCATATAATCGTATCTGCTATATGGATTACATAAACCGCAGACAGAATCTGGAATCAGTGGGTATAGTGATTATTGATATCAATGAAGTGCGTAACATATATGATGAATTTGGACAGTTCTTTGTTGATAATCTGATGATCGATTATTACCGACTGTTAGATAAGGTATTTCCGAAATCCTGTATTTATCGGATTGGAGATGATGATTTTGCTGTAATTTGTGAGAATATTTCACAGTGTGATTTTCTGGATCAGGTTCGTGCATTGAAAGGTCAGATTAAGATTGGCGATTTTACGGCATGTATCGGATATGTATGGGATGATTATGAGAAAGATATCAAGCGGATGGAAAACCATGCGTATGATATGCTCTATATGGAGAAACAGAAGTGGTACGATCAGAAGGATGAACATTCTTATAAATGGAGTACATTAACGAGAGAGCTTGTAAAAAAAGACATTGAAGACGGAATGTTCTTTGTGTATTTACAGCCGAAGGTGGACTATTCGAATGATCATTGTTATGGTGCGGAAGCACTGGTGAGATATGCCAAACCGGATAACCTCGCAAATGTGATCGATCGTCTGGAAAAAAGCAGAAATATAAAGTATATGGATCTTTTTGTGCTTGAAAATGTATGTAAAATGCTTATACGTTGGAAAAAAGAAGGGTATAATCTGATCCCGATCTCCTGTAATTTTTCCAGAATATCTCTGTTGGAAGAAGATATGCCGGAGCGTATCAATGCGATTGTTGAATCTTATGGAGTCCCAAAGGATATGATCGAGATCGAGATTACAGAGTCTGTTGGTGAGATGGAACATGAGATGGTTACCAGAATTGCAAATAAACTGCATACTGCAGGCTTCAGGATTGCCATGGATGACTTTGGAACAAAATATTCCAATGTATCGATTCTTTCTTCTATGAAGTTTGATGTGATCAAGCTGGATCGGAGTATGGTTTATAATATAGACAAGAATATAGCTAGCAGAACGATTTTAAGACATCTGGTTGAGATGTGCACAGATCTTGGAGTGGAATGTATTGCGGAAGGAGTAGAGACCAAGAAACAGGCAGAATACCTGAAGGAAATGGGATGCAACCATATTCAGGGCTATCTGTACAGCAAGCCTGTGAATATCGAATCCTTCGAGCAGGTCTATATGAAAAGAGAAGAATAAATAAAAGACTCCCTGTAGACGACATATATATCTTTATTTCGCAGAACACTTTCGTTCTATCTTACTCTGTATAACTTCGAACTAACCCCGGCTAAGCCTCGGTAAGGTCTCAGTTATCACGTAGCGGTGCTAAACTCATCACTTTACAGTGATTCGTTAAGAACCGACGTTCAGATAGGTCTGCTACATAAAATATATATGCTGTCTGTAGGGAGTTTTTTATTTTTTCTTCCTGATATGAACTTCCGGGATGGCCACATCATAGGAGATGTTCGCTTCCTCCTCGAAAGATTTTGTATGTACAGGATTCGAAGCGTCAGCGTCATTCGAATCCGAGTCTGACTGCGTATGAATTTCAGGAATTGCGAGATTGTCGTAAGTCAGATTATAATCTTTTTTCTTATCTTTTCTATGTCCGAACATGAGAATATCCTCCTTTTATAACAGGTTAATGAAGAATGTAATAACAAGGCTGTTGATAAAGTCTGCAAATAAACTGCCAACAAGCGGAATCAGGAGATAGGCTTTTACGGATGGCGAATATTTATCACAGATCGCCTGCATATTTGCCATGGCATTTGGTGTTGCCCCCATTCCAAAACCACAGGTTCCGGCAACCAGAACAGCAGCATCGTAGTCACGTCCCATGATGTTGAATTCAACAAAGTATGTGAACAGACAGATCAGAATAACCTGACTGGTCAGCAGGATAAATAATGGAAGAGCGAGAGATGCAAGCTGCCATAGTTTTAATGTAATCATTGCAATACCGAGGAACAGGGAGAGAGCAATACCGCCAAGGTCGTTGATCTCACCCATATGAATCGTGAACTTACCGGAATATTCACCGATATTTCGAATCAGTGCGGCTGCGATCATAGCACCGATGTAGATTGGAAAAGTTAACCCGGTTTTTGTCAGTAACCATGAGAATATCGTTCCGAGTCCTATTGCAAGGATCAATTGAAAAACAGCGGCTGCATACATATTTGTATGACGTTCATGTTTCTTTTCTTCTTCGATCAAAAGGCTGTCATCTTCAGGCACAACCGTTTCTAACAGATTCTTCTTCTCAATCAATCGTTTTCCGAGTGGACCGCCGATCAGACTTCCGGCGATCAAACCAAAGGTTGCAGCTGCAGTACAGATTGTGGTTGCACCGGATATGTCAAAGTCTTCCAGAACCGGACCGAAGGCACCTGCGGTTCCGTGTCCGCCGACCATTGGGATTGATCCGGTACACATACCGATCAGAGGGTCAAGTCCAAGGATCCTGGACATGCCGACAGCGAGTAGGTTTTGAAGTACGATCAGAGCAATAACAAGTCCCAGAAAGACCGCCAGTGATTTGCCACCGCTCTTTAAGACCTTCAGATTTGCCTGAAAACCTACAGAGGTAAAGAAGAATACCATACAGACTTCCCGTAGGGTATCATCAAAGGAAAATTCTGCCAATCCCGTACTGTAACAGATGCAGGTGAAAATTGCAAATAAGAGTCCGCCTATAACAGGAGAAGGTATACAGAATTTTTCCAGAAAGAAGATTCTTTTTTTCAAAAATGTTCCAAGCATCAACACAAGGACGGCAATCGCAAGTGTCTGATACATATCTAATTGAATTTTCATAATTACCCTTTCTTATGTTCAGAAATTATCGTACATCAACGGTAATCCCTTTTTCTTTGTAGTAAGCAGCAGCCCCTTTGTGAAATGGGATCGTGATGCCCTTTGTTGCTGCCTGTTCATTTAACTGCATATCGATCGAAAGTGAATATTGCAGATCATTTGCATGTTCAAACAGCAGCCTCGTAAGATCTTCTACAGTATCCTTCGATAAGTCGTTATCTGCAAGCATGACAGCCTGCACACAGACCGTTGATACATCCTCGGTCTGACCGGAATAGGTATTTGCGGGAATGGTAAAATCGGAGTAATACGAATAAGCAGACAATAGCTTATTTTTACAACTGGCGTTAAGTCCGATCAAACGGATATCACAGGTTCTTGTCAGCTCTTCAATGACCGTGGTCTGAATGCCTGCTGTAACAAAGAAAGCATCAATTTCACCGGAAACCAGGCTTTCGGCAGCATCGATATAGTCAAGGTTTGTGGTTTTGACCAGATCGTTATTCAGACCGGCAACCTCAAGGATCTGTTTTGCATTTCGTTCCGTACCGGAATCGGATGCTCCGATGCTTATGGTTTTTCCGGTCAGGTCATCGAGAGACTTGATGTTTGAATCTTTTTTTACAATGATCTGGCAGGCTTCCGGATACAGAGAGGCGATAGCGGAATATCCACTGATCGATTTCCCCGCAAATGTGCCTGTTCCATTTACTGCGTCGTCAATCATATCATTTTGTGCAATACAGAGATCAATGTAACCGTCGGCAAGCAGTCGTAGATTTGCCGCAGATCCGGCAGTCTTCTTTGCTTCAATGCTGTAATCAGGGGCATCGTTGTTGACCAGACCGGCATAAGCATTTGCAAAGGTATAATAGATACCGCCGATATCCGCCGCGCCGAATCGGATGGCGTCTTTTTTGCTGCTGCATCCTGTTCCGATAGTGGAAATAAGCAGGATCAGACAGAGAAAAAGTGCTGTTTTTTTCTTCATATTGATAAAATTTCCTTTCTAATGTATATATTTTTTCGTAAATATGGTAATATAGGACGGAATTGTTCTAAAGGTATGTCGAAAAATATAGACCTTTGGCTATTGTACAACAATTAGATACAAAATGGAACAGAAAAAATTAACCATTTGTGTTTCGAAACCATTTGTGCTAGAATGAGTTCGAAATGCCTAACTAAAGGGTACATAAATGGTCTGAAATCAAGGAGGAATGAAAGAAAAATGGAACAGTACAAACAGGAATTCATTGAATTTATGATCGATTGTAATGTATTAAAATTTGGAGATTTTACAACAAAGAGTGGAAGAAAAACACCTTTCTTTGTAAATACCGGATTTTACAGAACAGGGGCACAGTTAAAGAGACTGGGTGAGTTCTATGCGGAAGCAATCAACAGTGCGTTTGGTCTTGATTTTGATGTATTGTTTGGACCTGCATACAAGGGAATTCCGCTTTCAGTAGCAACTACCATGTCAATTGCAGAAATGTATGATGAAGACATCAAATATTGCTCAAACAGAAAAGAGATCAAGGATCACGGAGATAAGGGGATCTTACTCGGAAGCCCGATCTCAGATGGTGATAAGGTTGTTATCATTGAAGATGTAACAACAGCCGGAACATCAATCCAGGAGACTATGCCGATCATTAAGGCACAGGGAGATGTAGATGTTATGGGACTCGTTGTTTCTGTTGACCGTATGGAGCGTGGACAGGGCAAGAAGAGTGCACTGACAGAGATTCAGGAAGAATATGGTATCCAGACAACTGCTATTGTTACAATGGCAGAGGTTGTAGAGCATTTATATAATAAAGAATATAAGGGAAAAGTCATAATCGATGATAAGTTAAAGGCTGCGATCGATGCTTATTATGACATTTATGGCGTAAAGTAGAAACGGTTGGTAGAAAAATGAAACTAGGAAGAAATGATATCTGCTGGTGCGGAAGTGGAAAGAAATACAAATCCTGCCATTTGAACATCGACAGCAAACTGGAAGAAATGAAGCTAAAGGGATATAAGATCCCGACGAGAAGAATGATGCGTTCACCGGAACAGATCGAAGGAATCCGCGTGGCATCCAAGGTAAATACAGAGGTGCTTGATTTCATCACTCCATTTGTAAAAGAAGGAGTATCTACAGGTGAGCTTGATCGAAGAATCTATGAATATACGAAATCAATTAATGCAATACCTGCCTGCCTTGGATATGAAGGATATCCGAAGAGTGTCTGTATATCGATCAACGATGTTGTCTGTCATGGTATACCGGATGAGAAAACAATCTTGAAAAATGGAGATATTGTCAACATTGACTGTACAACGAAATATAATGGATATTTTGGCGATTCATCCCGTATGTTCATGATCGGAGATGTTGATCCGGTCTGGAAGAAGCTGGTAGAGGATACCAAGAAAGCACTGGATCTTGGAGTAGAAGTATGTAAGCCATATTCAACGATCGGTGATATCGGATATGCGATCAATACATTTGCCAAAGAGCAGGGCTATTCTGTTGTCCGTGAGATCGGCGGACATGGTGTGGGACTTGATATCCATGAAGATCCGTATGTCAGCCATATCGGACAGCCGGGCAAGGATTATGTGATTGCTCCAAGCATGACATTTACGATCGAGCCGATGATCAATCTTGGTGTGCCTGACGTATGGCAGGATGCTGATGATGGCTGGACGATCCGTACAGATGATGGCAAGCCATCTGCCCAGTGGGAATACACCCTTCTTATGACCGAGCACGGAATTGAGATTTTGGCCAAATAATACTTTCATATAATTATACAAAACACAGGGATTGCCCCTATACAGACGATAAGCCCCATTATAAATGACTCGTTAC